>NZ_JBECOS010000012.1:0-277902 GCF_040104455.1 Pseudoalteromonas sp. BZB3
TGATAACCGACGAAATTACTTTGCTTCATTCAGTGCATTAACTCGCTTACTAGAAAAACGACATAATGTTTAAAATTTAGACAGGGATCGGTGTATTTAACTTGACTGTGGGAGTCATATCAACGCCTTAATAAACGGCGGAAAATAGCAGGCTAAACTAAGCGAAGAATGAGCGCAAGCCTGCTGTTTTACGTCCACTGTTTAATTAACTTGTTAGCACTACATCGATGCCAATGTTTGAAATAGCTTTAATCTTTGCTCACCTGAAAATGTGTAGTAACTGAATTCAATCATTTTACCTCCTTTACCCTTGAGTAAAATCATTCTGGGCCACTTGTTTATTATTTGGAATCCGTTGAAATCACACCACTTAATTTGAGTTTTAGAGCCATACCTAATGTATGAAATCCCTTCATCAGTCATTTCCAAGCCGTATTCAATTACAGCACCATCTCCTCGATTAAAAACGAATAGCCAAATTGAAATAGAGGATATGATTATAAAACCGAAGAGCAACGTAAGTTGAATGCTGTCCCAATTAATTTCTCGTTCCCAAATTACAGGCAACACTAGCATAGGTAATATAACCCAGAGGTAAGTATGCACTCCTAAGTAGATTCGGTTGAAAATATTTTGATATCTAGACTGAATTAAAATAATTCGCACAGACTCTCCCTGTAGTGCTAACGCCGTGCTAAACGGCACAAAATGCTTGGCTAAAATTTGCGAGGAACGAGCACAGCCAAGCTTTTTGTGTCCGCCTTTTAAGCACTTTGTTATATGCTTTCATCTGCAACTGCTTGGTCAAACCAAACATGCTCTGACTCACCACCTAAGTTAAAACGATACCCGAATGGTAGAGCCATATATATAGCTAGTTCAGGGCGTTTTTCGATGATGTGTTCAAAGTGCACCGTAACTAATGAGCTGATATGACCGTCGTACTCATCTGTAGTTAACCACCAACCACTCATATGATTTGGTGATGGATAACGAACTCCTTCAACTGGTGTTGAGCCCTCATAAATGCCTTTAGAAATAGTAACAAGCTGAGTAGGTTCAACAGGAGCATAAATTGTTTGATAATGATCACAACATTCTTTTTGGACTGATTCAATACTCAAGATTCTTACTCCTGACTCGAAAAAGCATATAACGCTTGCCTAACCGGCGCGAAATAGCAGGCTAAAATTAGCGACGAAGGAGCGCAAGCCTGCTGTTTTGCGTCCTTTGGTTTAGGCACTTGTTATAAGTACTATTGCAGTAAGCGATCAGCTAAAAATTTAATATGGTGAATTTTTACTCCCAAGTCCTTCGTATGAACCAATACTATTTTCGCGTGCGCTGGACCTGTGTTGAAGTTTAAAGGTACTAAATAAACCACTGTGGACTTTGTGCCATTACTAAATGACGAAACAGAACTTGAGTTTTCAAGGGTTAATTGCCCAACGCTTTCTAAGTTACCTAACGAAGATACTTTGTTTAAGTAAAGCTCCCACTGCTCGGGGGTGATTGATTTGAACGCATCTTCGCTCATTAAACGTTCAAAAACAGCCTTATCCCACTTAGCTATTTCTGGCATGTTTTGCTCAATAAAAGGGATGAAAGTCTCACTAGGCTTAGCCTGATTGGCTGTATTAATTACCGCTATTCCAATAAAAAATAAGAATATACTTAGCAACCCGAAACCGATGTACTTAAAAAATTTCACTGATACCTCTGAGTACTTATAACGCTTGCCGTAAACGGCACAAAATAGCAGGCTAAAATTAGCGACGAAGGAGCACAAGCCTGCTGTTTTGTGTCCTTAGTTTAACGGCTTTGTTATACGCAATTACACTAATGCGTGATACCGTACTGGACCAGAAAGTATAAAGTACCAAACAATACTAAATTGATAAATAAGGGAAAAGCAAACAGCTCTGTTTTTTGCTGAGTTGAAAATTTATTGGTGTTAATTTTAAGGGCAAGTATAAATATTAACGCATATAAAGTTATAGGCAGAATAAGTACTGAGAACCAGTACCCTGAGAATGAAGCTAAAATATCTGCTGTATATCCAAAATGCACGATCGTGAGTGAGAACGCTATAATAGTTAGCGAGATTTTAGCTCCTATCGTAGATTTTGCACTCATACTTTCCTTTGCGTATAACAGCTTATTCTCTCCCAATTTGCCAGAATAAATACCGACAAAACGGGCTATATTACGTGTCCCAATATTCACACAAGAAAAGTCTATTGTAAACATGAGTTTAAAATGTCTAATTTTGCTCAGTTGTGAAAATTGGACAAAACGCCGTTGAATAATGTTATTGGACAAGCCCCTCATCACTGTCTATATATACAGCAATAATTTACTTTAAAGTTTACCCATGAAATCACCTTTTCTTACTATGGTGCAAGAGCACATGTACCTGCGTCGATATGCTAAACGAACCATTGAATCTTATTTAAGATGGATAGCTGCATTCATACGCTTTAATGATATGCGCCACCCAAGTGTTATGGGGAATACAGAGGTTGAACTGTTTTTAAGTCATTTAGCAAATCAGCAAAATTTGGCTCAGGGCACGCAATCTCAAGCATTAAATGCACTGTCATACTTATATAAAGAAATTTTAAGCACTCCCCTTTCGTTAAATCTGAATTTTAATAAAAGTCAAAGAGCTAGAAAGTTACCAGTGGTGCTTACAAAAGATGAAGTCGCCACTTTATTTAGAATGTGTAACACTCGCCACTATTTATCATGTGCGTTACTTTATGGCAGTGGTTTAAGACTGATGGAAGCAATGCGTCTTCGAGTTCAAGATATTGACTTCGATTACCATTGTATTCGTATTTGGGATGGTAAGGGGGGTAAAAATAGAGTCGTGACATTGGCTAAAGAATTAGTACCTTTATTGTTAACTCAGATACAGCAAGTGCGAAGCCACCTGCAACTTGATCTACAAAACCCGCTTTTTGATGGAGTATGGTTACCATATCGCCTAAGAGATAAATACCAAGGACAAAACAAAACTTTAAATTGGCAGTATTTATTTCCATCATCAAAACTCAGTCTAGATCCTGAAACCAAACATTTGAGACGCCATCACATAGACGAAAAGCAAGTACAAAGAGCGGTAAAAAAGGCAGCCCAACTTGCCGGAATCGCTAAGCAAGTCACACCACATACTTTGCGTCATTCTTTTGCGACACATCTTTTACAAAGTGGCGCTGATATCAGAACGGTTCAAGCTCAGCTCGGGCATAGCGATGTAAGAACCACACAAATTTATACTCATGTTATTCAACAAGGTGGGCAGGGAGTTGTGAGCCCAATGTCGCATTTAGCAATACCAAAATAAAAAAGCGCAGTCCTTTGCGCCTGTAAATTAAGGCAAATAACTAAATTCTTTGATTTAGCGAAAAGCTAAAAAGCTTCATGTAAAGATATGAAATGACTTTATATTTCTTGTTGGTTGCTTACTCAAATAAAAAGTTACTGACTCATAACTTTGCATATAATGAAAAGAAGAAGTTGTCAAAGTCAGCTCTTTCATTGAGGTTTTTTCACTTTTGATTAATTCAAAATGGTATGAAAATAGAGTCTTGCCATGTATTTTTCTTATGTTTTTTGTAGAAAACGGGCTTTATCAACAAACGAAAGCTTTTAAATAATTCCTGTATTTACTCGCTCTAAAGTTCAACGTTGTTGTCATTAAATGTAAGAAAAACCACTAACAACAAAGTTGTGGCTTTCTTAATAGAAATGGGGGTCCTTCCCTCTAGATGAATATCCGTGTTAGCCATCTTTGATATACAACCTGCCAAATTGACAAGCACTTACCTTAGATATGTTTCATCAATGCTGGTAGGTATAACTTGCTTCAACTTATACCCACCAGTTTCAACGATTAAAGCTTACGCCATACGCTACTGCTACCTGGTGCTTGACCTTGAGTCCACCATTGCGCTTCGTACTGCATACCTTCATGACTGACTACATCACCTGTGTTATACACAAGGTCAGCACGCCATGCGCGAACAGTTCCATCATCCGGAATTACTTCTTCCCAAACACTGCTCGTTGCAGGGTTATCACCTTTTGTCCACCAGCGAGCTTTATACTCTTTACCGTTGTATAAAACGATATCACCCGTGTTGTAAATAGTGTTAGCGTCCCATGTTGTACCACCGTTATCATCGACATTGTTTACTGTTACGCTAAATGTACGAGTTACCGTGTTCACACCGTCACTGACAGATACTGAACCTTGTACCGTTTCAGTTGCAGTAACTTCACCCGCATTTAGAGTGACTGAATTACCTGAGCCTGTAACTGTATGGCCTGGCACAACCCAAGTGTAAGTTAATGCTTGGTTTTCAGGGTCTGTCGCTGTAACAGAAAGTGCTGTAGATGTATTTTCGTCTAGTGTTACATCTGTAACTGCACCCACTTCTGGTGCTTTGTTGTCAGTAACTGGCGCTTTCACCATAACTTTAACTTGGCGGTCAACGACGTTTTTACCATCTGAAACTGATAGATTTACTGTATAAACACTGTCAGCCGTTACACTCGGTGCAACCACATCTACACTTGCGCCATTTGCAGTCAATACAAGTGCACTATCACCTGTCCAAGTAAAGCTTACTGCTTTACCTTCAGGATCTGTTGCTGTTGCGCTGATTGATACTGATTTACCAGATTCAACACTCACTTCTGAAACAACATTAACAACAGGTGCGCGGTCTACTGGTGTATCACTTGCACCTAAACCTTCGTGCATTGCATTTAGAATATCGCCATTATCAGCGTCGATTTCCCATGCGAATAAACCACCTAGATCATTAGCACGAACATATTGGCCTTTTGCTTTTACTGAACGCGGGCTATCGTAAGTAATTAATTTGCCTGTGCTACGGTTCCATACATACGCACCCTCAGCTTGGTCGTCATAGCCCACTTCAAAGCCATTCACACCTTGTTCGTTTGCACCAATCATATAAGACTTAATGCCTTTATAATCGATAACACCTGCTTCCCAAACACCTTGAGCTTTAGTGCCTGTTAACTTACCGTTGCCTGGTGCTGTCATAGGGTTGTCTGCAATTGAAGCGTTTTGCGGGTAAACACCTTCCCAACCACGACCATACATAGCTGTACCAACTACTAGCTTCTTGCTCGGTACACCTTGTTGAAGTAATAGTTTAATTGCATTGTCGATAGTATAAGCTGGGCCTTTACGAGGTTCACCTTTGTCATCTAAGCCAGTACCATTACACTCACCCGCACTGATGTGAGAACCACAGTAAAGTGCTGTTTGGTGACCAGTCACATTGTTCCAACCACCAAAGAAGTCATAAGTCATTGCGAAGATGTAGTCCATGTACTGAGCTGCTTGTTGGTAATCTACGTCTTCAATTTTGTCGTAGCCTGTACCAATCGCTGAAGATAGCTCATATTTACGGCCTGTTTGAGCTTCTAGGCCATCAAGCATTGCACGCAACTCTTTCATTAACGCCACATATGCCGCGCCATCTTCTGGGCTACCAAGATTCGCATTTGGACCACCGCCACCTGGGAATTCCCAGTCAATGTCGATACCGTCATAAAACTTCCACGTTGTTAGGAACTCTTTCATTGAGTTTACGAACACGTCACGATTTGCTTTAACAGTAAAACCATGGAATGGGTCAGATAGCGTCCAACCACCTACAGAAGGTAAGATTTTTAGGTCAGGGTTACGCTGTTTTAACGCCATTAACTGTGCATAAGTACCACGGATTGGATCTTTGCTGTCTACACCAGGTAGTGCTTTTTGAATCGCAGCCCATGGATCGTGAATAACCACTTCGTAGTCTTGTGAATCAGCACACGCTGTCTTAAGAGCACGTAAGCTGTTGCCATTTTCAATCTCACCCAAAGATGCATTTTCACCACAAATTGGAATGAATCCGTATAGAATATGCGTTAGGTTATCAGCTGGAATTTTAGTGACATCAAACTTACGACCATAGATACCCCACTCTACAAAATAAGCACCTACAACAGTGTCAGTTTGTTTTGGGTAAGTTTTATTATTTGGATCGAAATCTAATGGCAATGGCGCTAAATGACCACCGTCTGTATCAGCGATAACGATTGGTTTTGCCGCAGACTTAGAACAGCCTGTCTCATCACACAGTGCCACGCGAAGTTCATGACGGCCAGACTTAGTGTAAGGGAATGAGATGGTGCCGCCATTTGAACCTGCAGCAACAGGACCTTCGTTGACAACTTGCTCATCAAAATACACTTTATAGCTATTACCTGCAGAGCCAGACCATGCATTCCATTGAATATTGATCTGTACTTCTGACTTGGCTTTTACCAGCTTTTTATAAGAGCCAATTGCCTCTAAGTCGACTTCGACAAACGAGTAATTTTGCGGCTCCCAATTTAAGCTTGGTGTTGCCGGTGCAGCAATTGCACTGGTTGCGCTGATGGCTGCTGCTACAGCAACTGCCGAGGTTAGAAGTTTAAACATATTATAGTTCCTTCAGACTTGTTGTTAAAACCCGCCGCTTTTTAATTTAAACTCACAAATTTACCGCATTACTCCATGCACCTTCATACATTGGCGCTTTGCCTCAAACTTGATCGCTCAATTTAAAATCCTTTGGGTTGTTATATTAATAATTCGTTATTTAAAGCGCTTTCCACACGTTACTACCAGTTGGTGTGTCACCTCGTGTCCACCAGCGAGCTTGATATTGCTTTCCTTCAAAAATCACAATATCGCCACTGTTATAAGCTTGGTTGGCTTGCCACTCATTACTGTTATTGGCATCAATCAATTCCCAAGCTGTTGAACTATCGGGCGCTTCACCTTTTATCCACCATTTCGCTCGATAGTTTTTGCCTAGGTACAAAACGATATCGCCTGCTGAATAGGCTTTGTCTTTTTGCCATGTATCATCAGGGTTTGTGACTGGCACATTTTTTACGACAACGGTGAGAGGCACAGTCTTAGTAAACTCGCCATCAGAAACGCTGACTTCTCCCGCATATTCTGTATCAGCAGTCACTTCGGGCGCTTGTACCGTAATGGTTGAACCTGTACCAGTAAATGTCAGAGGTGTTGGCAGTTGCCATGAAAAGTCGAGGGTCTGCTGCTCATCATCAAAGGCATGAACATGTAGATGCGCACTGGTCTTTTCATCAAGTATTAATGTGTCTGGCGTATGCACTGTTGGTGGTGTATTTTTTGGTGCTGCAACCACTGTAAGGTTAAAGGTGTGATTTTTATCAGTCACAAACACTTGGTTTGAAAGCAGGTTTTGACTATCAAACAACACATTACCTTGTGCGTCTTTGACACCTATTTGGATTAAGTTGGCAAAGTCTAGACTCACTTGCTCAGCCAATTGTTGCTGCCAATTTGGCATATCAGCGGCAACTTTTAATTGTTGCTGAATAAGCTCTTGACCGTTCACATCAAATAAACGCAACCAAACTGTATCGCCAGCATTGGCTTCTTGCCCTTGTTTGATGAAATAACCCGCCGCATACCATTCAATTGGATTAGGATTTGTCACTCGTTCAATGGTAATGTCTGAGCAGTTATAAAAACCCTCACCCACTACATCGTTACGCTGCCAGCGACTAAATAAAATGGCTTCACCATTGAATTTCTCTGGAATGGCAACGTCCATTTCGTAATAACGCTTACCATCAGGCGCCATAAAAAACTCAACATTGCCATGCTCTTGTACAAGCTCTACATCAGCCCAATTTAGTGGCTGTGCGTGAATATCTACGCTTGGTTTAGATATATAAAATTGCCAAAAACTTGGGTTGTGAGGTGTCGTTGCGCGGTAGCGAATTTTAATGGTGCCATTAGCATTAGGTTTAACAACGGTGCGCTGCCAATCAACAGAAGGTGTGTTGATGCCTATTTTATTTATATCACCACCTGAACATAATTCACCGTCGGGCACTGCCGCTTCAACTGCCGCTTGATTTAAATAATCAGGTACATTGGCTGCAAATTCATGTAACTGTATAAACTGCACTTGCCCGCTAACTTGATAAGCTGCACGGCACGCTGCATTAGGAATATTGCTGCCATCTTTTGGCCACCAAAACCCGCCTTGCTCTTCGCAGATTGCCTGTCTAGCTTTGGGGCTATCCATGTAACCATGGGCAGAAACAGAGTCAGCAAACCCTAGGCCCATTGCCATAGCAATAGCCGATAACATTATTTTTTTCATGATAGTTCCTTGGGGCTGGCAAGCAGCCCCTTAGATTTCTGGTTAAATAATTTCTAGTTAAAGGTTTGACTTACAAAGCACACACTTTTTTCCAATCGCCGCCTTCAACTGGCTCTTTCGATGTCCACCAGTTGGCTTGGAAAACGACTTGGTTGTGTATGATGTAATCACCTGCATTGGCATGGCTTGGGTTGCCCGCCCAGTCAGTGCGTGGCCAATCTGGGTAAGTGTTAATGGTGGTTACATCAACCCCATTACATGAACCTGTTCCGGGGTCGCCGTTACCTGGGTTACCTGTATCTGGCTTAGTCGCGATTGGTAGTTTTGGATACTCACTCGCAAATGCATACGAAGCACCATCTTTTTCAATCGTGAAGTTAACCGGACCGGTAATAGGTATGTAGTAAAGTACTTGCGCATTTACCGTTTCACCCGGCTTAAATGATTCAACTGCACCGCCCCACTCATTGGTTAGTGTGATTGACGCTCGGTGGAATTCATTCTCAAAGCCACCAATATTATTACCCGCGGCATTAGAGTTATTCGTATCAATCTTGATACCTAACTTCTTCTGCGCATTCCAATCTGACTTAAAGATTGCAGAGGTAGATACTGGAATATTGAATGAAATCGTTGCACCAGATAAATCAATTTCTGAGTTGTTAGTGAACGCGAAAGTTGGACGAATTGGGTAGTTATCATCGCCAACCGGGAAGTTCTTCGCCTCAAACTTAATATCAACCGCTTTGGCTGCCGGTACAAATGCACCGTCACCTAAATGCGCACCATAAGGTGTTGATGCTTGGTTGAAGGTGTCATAAGCAAGACGCGTCATAGTGCTACCCATGAAGTACTCGCCTTTTTGCGTATCGTAGTCAAAGTCACCCGCAAGTTCCCAGAACATTACACCGCCAAGCTCTTTATTGACCACATAATCAAGCTTGGCCTTCATTGACTCTTCGTCTTCAATCGATAAGAACACTTTCTTTTCTGCATTGAATAGCCAAGGCGCAATGGCAACGCTGTCATAGTGACGCGTATAAGTACCCACCATTTTGTCTTCAGGGTTATTTACCGGATCTAGACCATAAACACCTAAGTAGCTTGGCGTAATGCCATTTTGTAAGTTTTTAACATGCCAAAGAGGGTTACTACCCGCTGGTACTTCAATGCCATCAACGGTGTCATGCCATAAGTTATCGATACCAACCGCACCATTACCGCATTTGTTCTTCTCACCAACACCTGTGCCTGGCGCACAATCAGCTTGGTTTGGTAACGCAGCACGACCCCAAAGGCCATTTTCACCACCTTGAACGTCTCTAAAACCACGGGTGTAATAAGGTAGACCGATATTGATACGACCTGCTGGTAACGCACCTCTGAAGTAAGTCGCAGCCCAATCAGTGTTTAAGTAACCAATACCTTCGAATTCTTTAGTGCCATACACATTCCACTGCGCCAGCTCAGAATCTTTACCTGTATCGTAAAGCGCTGCGTTATGACCAACATGATCGTTCCATGCACCGTGTAAGTCATAAGACATGATGTTGACAAAATCTAGGTATTTAGCAGTTTGGAATGTTTCCATACCACGCAATAAGTAACCAGAAGATGGTGATGCAATGGTGAGCATATAGTGTGTATTATCTTGCGCACTTGCCGCATCTAGTGCTTCACGAAGTTTACGCATTAACACATCGTAAGAAGCATTTAGACCTGCACGACGGGCATTACTAATTGGGAAGTCATCAGGGTGGCCTGAGTCTTTCATTGATGAAGGATATTCGTAATCAATATCTACACCATCAAAGCCATACTCACGAATGAATTTAACCGCACTTGCTACGAATGCGTCGATACCCGCATGGTTTACACTGCCATCAGCGTTAGTAGTCATGGTATAAAAACCACCGCTGTTCACACGATTACCATTTGAATCGAAGAAACCACCTGTTTCAGCCCAACCACCGACAGAGATCATCGTCTTCACATCAGGGTGTAGTTTTTTGTATTTATTTAATAAGTTGAAATGACCTTTATACGGTAAGCTTGGATCCATCTCCGCGCCTTCAACACCCGGCCAAGTCATGTTGGTAGCTGCGTTACCGGCTGCATTTGGATCGCCGATACTTAGTTCATTCGCCGCATTGACGTGTGCAAACGCATAGTTGATGTGGGTGATTTTATCCCAAGGAATGTCTTTTACTAGATAGCTTGGTTGACCGTTCGCGCCATTTCTCCAACTTGTGAAGTAACCAATTACACGACGTGGGTGATCTGCCCCCATTTTCTCACGGCCTTCTGTGTCATAAATATCACAGTAAGCAGGTTGTACACCTTGCGCTTGATATAGACCTGCTGGACGACAGTTTTCATGACCTGTAATTGGGTCACCTTTTTCTTTCACGATGTAAACACGCTCAACAGGTGTTGCTGCAAGGCCCAACTCATCTTTAGCAGTCAACGTGAATGTGTAAGTGCCCGCAACTGTTGGTGTCCAAACATATTGCTCAGTTCCTTTTGTGCTATTTACAACCACTTCGCCATTCACGGTCAGTGTTTGCGTAACCGCGTGACCATCTGCATCTGATGCACTCAGGTTAAATGTTACTTGCGAACCGACTTCTAATTCTGACGGTAGAGTCGCCGCTAAGCTGACAACCGGTGCGCGGTTCTCATTTGATTTCTTCTGAACTGTCACAGAGTGACGTGCCGACTCCGTTCGCGCACCGTCATCATCCTGTGCAATCGCATAAAATACATGCTCACCAAGCACTGCCGTCCAATTAAACTCAAATGGCGCAGCGCTAAGCGTAGTTAGTAATTGACCGTCTAAATAGACTTCAACTTGCTTAACTTGACCATCGGTATCACTGGCTTCGGCTAAAATGGCAACGCTGTCATTTTCGTTCAACAAATTGCCATTCGCAGGGCTTAATAAAGTCACTTTAGGCGCCTCGTTAACTGGTACATCTGTTTGACAGCTTCCTAACTTAGTCCACTCTTGCCACTGACCAGAGCGAAGCTTTGGTTCGGCTTTGTTCCACCAGTTAGACTCATAAGCTACTTTGTCTTGCTGAGCTTTCATGCCTGCAGTGTAAGCTTTACCAGCTTCCCACTGAGGGATATTTGTACAATCCACACTTGCAAAGGCAGGTGCGCTGAGTATCGCTAAAACCAATGCCGAAGGTTTAAAACCTGTTCGCATTAAATTCAAATCCTTCATAACTTGTTCCTGATTAAATTTATTGTATTTTTTAACTAAATTAACTTATAAGTTACATATGTACCCGTTAACGAATCGAAATCAGTCTAGAACATAAATTTAAAATTACAAAGTTTTAACATTACGATATTCGCGCGCTCAAAAAAAAAGCAAGGGTAGGGTTTAAAATGTACAAAAAGCGTTCAAATATGAAGGTTGTATGAAATTTACTATATTTTACATAAGCATATACTAAAGTCGCATGCTGAGAAATGTGTATTTCCCACAATTAGAAATATTTTATGCTGAACAAAAATCTTTACACAACCAACTCATCTTACCAGATGAAGTGAGCTCACCTAAAATAAAAAACATATATATTTCAAAGCGCTATTTTTTAATTAAGAATTTAATTTAATTAATAGCAGAGAGCCCAAAGATCTAATCCAAAATTCGAAACAAGTTAAAAATAGAGTAAAAATACAAAACTGCGTTTGAACACTCTTAAATAATGAATTGCATAATTAGCAACAATAAAAATTACAAACAATAATGAAAACGAAGTTGAGCTAAATTACCTAATTTGATAACATTAAACCGGCGGTAACATCTAGTTAAGTTCATGTGTTTACTGCTAATTATCTGTTAGGGATTTATTCACATTGACGTGCATTTCTTCTTTGTTTGCTCCAACGAATCAAATCCCCATAAATATTAATTAAGGATTTTTGGTGAAAAAAACAAACCAGGCAACATTACTGTTAGTTGCGTTATTAGGGTTGACCGCGTGTGGTGGCGGTAGCTCTAATGAAACTCAAAACGATGTAAAACAAGATCAAACCAACACGCAACCACAAAAAAAAGACATAACAATTTCAGGTAGTGTTGAGAAAGGGCCATTCGTAATTGGTTCTACAGTGACAATTAATATTCTTGATGAAAACGGCGAAAACACAGACTCTACAATTGTTACCAAAACGACTGATGACTTAGGTAACTTTGAATTCAAGGTACCAGAAGGCTCAATTATTCAAATTACCGCTGCTGGTTATTATAGAAATGAAATAACAGGTGCATTATCTGAAGGTCAATTAAGTTTAAGAAGTATTTACAAGGCAACATCAGATGAAACTCAAAGCGCTAATGTAAACTTATTAACTCACCTAACAAGTAATCGAGTATTGGAGCTTATTAAGGCTGGTGAAACTGACTTTAATAAAGCAATTTCGCAAGCTGAAGAGGAGTTCTCTACTAACTTCCAAACTGTGATCGCACGTTCAAATAATGAAAGCTTCTCTGACTTATCTATTTTTGCTGAAGCAGATTCAGATGATAATGCTTATCTACTCACGCTTTCATCAATGCTATACCAACATGCTATTGATTTAGCGGAGTCTAACAAGTCTTCTCCAGAGGCTGAATTGACTTCAATTTTAAATGTGTTAGAAAGCGACTTTGGTAATGATGGTAAAGTAGATAACACAGACAAACTTACCGCGATACAACTTACCCAAAAGCGAATTGATCCTGCTAAAGTGACGCAATATTTGATTGATTGGCTTGGAGATAATAAGCAATTCACCGTACCTGATATCAATGCGTACATAGATACTGATTTGGATGGCATCGCAAACAATAAAGATGACGATGATGATAACGATGGCATTGCCGATGAAGATGATACATCTCAGTTTGTAGCTGATTTTGTAATTGAAAATCAGAATATCTCTCTTGCCGAAGACAAAACGGTTAGTATTGAAATCGCCACTAATAATCCTCTAGGCACGGACGAGCCAATTAAGTTTGAACTCATGTCAGATGTGAGCTCCGGTTCTCTAAAAGTTGATTACCCTAACATCTCATACACGCCTGTTGAAAATTACAACGGCAAAGACGAGTTCTCGTTTAAACTTATTCAAGGAAATGTTGAAAGTAAACTTGTTACATTCTCTATTGATGTTACTGCGGTGAATGATGCGCCAGTTATTAATGGTGAGCCAGAACTGAATACCACTGCCAATGAAGAATACCGCTTTTTACCTAACATTTCAGATATTGAAAATGATTCATTAAGTGTGACGGTGGAGAACCTGCCGAGTTGGTTAACCTTAGATTCAGTAACAGGTGAACTCAAAGGCACTCCTACAAACGCTGACGCCGCTGTTTACAGTGATATAACAATGTCAGTTAATGATGGGAATTTAACAACAGACCTTCCCTCATTCTCTCTTGATGTATCCTATTCAATTCTTAATGCGCCACAAATATTTAGCCAGCAAAGCAAAGGCTCAGAGAACCATCAACAAGAAATAACTTTGAGTTGGGAAGATGTTGAGTTTGCTCAAAGCTACAATTTTGAAATTTCATTAGTTGAAGATTTTAGCGAAGTCTTAGAGACCAAAGTCTTAGACGCTAACTCAATAAGTTTGCTCAAAGAACCAAATAAGTATTATTGGAGAGTAAGTACAATAAACCCTCATGGACAAACAGGTCCAAGTAGCGAAAAACAAATTATCAATGCAGGTGTATTTGAAACTACTTTAGGCGGTAGCAGTAATGACTATGCATACGATATGATACCGGCCAGAAATGGAGGTTACTTTGTACTTGGAGCAACTCAATCACAAGACATAAATGCCGATATTGACTCCAAAGGTGATGACTGGATTATTAAACTCAACGAAAGTGGCGAAGTATCATGGCAGTACTTCCATCATGATGAGGGAAGAGAGAAGCTTACTGATATTATTGAACTTGAAGATAACTCGCTCGTAGCAATTGGCAAAAACTGGAATTCAAACAACGCTTTTATAATTAAGATTTCTCAGGAAGGTGAAGAGCTGTTGACTTATGAGCATCCTGTAGCAAGCAACTTTAACAGTCATGCATATGCGCATAACAAACTTTATGTATCTTTAAGCACTTTCCAGAAAAAAAGTGATCAAACGACTAAGGATATAAGAAGCATACACAGCTTTGATTTAACTACTGGAGAATTGTCTAGTCCTATACAGTTACCAAATATAGAAGGTCAAGATTTAACTTATTTCAGCGATATTTTCACTGACCATAATGATAACTTAGTTATTGCAGGTAATATTTACCCAACTGGTGGAGATCCGATGTATTATCTTGGTGGGGTATTCCTTATGGTATTAGATGAATCTATGAATGCAACTGTACAGTGGCACAATAGTGGTTCATATAAGCATCTAAATGCAGCTTATACAACGCAGTTGAAGAACCAAAACTACGCTATACTAGGGCAAGCACAAACTGGAGCTAGCTTAGCTGTAATAGGTTCAGACGGAACTGAATTAATTAATGATAACCTTTCACATGAGATTTCTTTTTATGGTTATGATGATGATAGTTTCGGTCAAACCGAAGATGGTACTTATTACCTCATCTCTTTTATAGATAATTATGAAATTCAATCACTTGTAGGTTTAGATAGTAATCTCACAATCACTTCTAAAGAACCCATTGGCGACGTTGATTATTATTATTCAGCCCGTGGTTTGCTAGTGAATGAAGACAATACTATTACAGTCCTGCTTAATCAAACTCTCAAAACAAGTGGTAAGTCTGATATTTTGATTAAAAGAATTAAGCCATAAATTTTAAAAAAGAGGAGGTTAATACCTCCTCTTTTTCACAACCTAAACCCTTTCATCTGCTGCTTCAAATTATCGATAAATAACCTTGTCTTCAAAGGCGTGAAGCTTGTTTTAGGATAATACGCCCATAAACGATTCACTTCGCTTTTTACATTAGGTAGAACAGGCGCTAACACGCCCATATCTAATTCTCTCTCTACATAATCTGGAGAAATGAATATTAGACCCATGCCTTGTATGGCGGCTTTCAAAATTGCATCAAGATTTTCTGAAACAAAATTATAATTGGTAAAAGAAACGAATTCTCCGTTTTCTAGTAAAATGCCGCCTTTTTGCTGGTAATAGTTATTGAGCAACATCTTATGCTGAGCTAGGTCTTCTACTGTATTAATGGATGGGTGTTTTTCTAAATAGCTAGGTGCAGCAAACACACTCATTTGATAATCAATTAAGTGCGTGCCTTTGTGCGACACAGAGTCAAACTCTTCATGATACCGAGTGATCACTAAGTCATGACTTAAATCAGGATCATTGCCTGGGATAAGCACGTTTAATTGCACCGACATTTTTGGATATTTCTGCAAGAACCGCTCTATGTTTGGCATTAATAATGAGCTGCCAACGGCTTGCGTTGCGGCAACTTTTAGCAGGCCTTAAGGCTCTTCATGGGCACTTTTTACTGACTCCAGCATGGCATCAAATTGTTCAAGCCAAGGTGCAGCATTTTGCAAAAAACCTTGTCCAGATTCGGTTAGGCTTACTTGTCGAGTGGTTCTCACAAATAAGCTGGTTGCTAATTGTTTTTCCAGCCAATCAATGCGTTTACTTACCGCTGAGGCCGAAATACCTTGCTGCTCGGCAGCCGATGTAAAGCTGTTAGTTTTGGCGACAAGTTCGAAACTATTAACTGCAGATAGCCAATCCATTTATTATTTCCTGTTAGGAATTAGTATTTTTATTATTACCCTATTTTTAAGAAAGTAAAAAGCCAGTATTTTTGTTCGCCTATCCATTATTTTAAGAAAAGTTATGTCTTCGATTGTATTTCTAGCGGTGCTATTGATGTCTTGCTCTCAGTTTGCAAGCCAGCTTTATATGCCTGTTTTGCCAGACATAGCAGCAGATCTGGCTTTAAGTTCAAGTGCCAGCCAAGCGGTGATAGTGAGTTTCTTCATCACGCTTGGGCTAACCCAGCTGATAGCTGGGCCTTTGAGAGATAAATACGGTGATAGAAAAATTCTCATTGCTGGGCAACTCATCTTAGTAACAGGCACGTTAATATGCGGCTTTGCGGAGTCAAATTGGCAATTTCTGCTAGGTCGAGTGTTTCAAGGGATAGGCTCTGCTTCGCCGGTTTTGATTAGTAGAACCTTGTTAGCACAGTATTTAACTGGCGCAAAATTAAAAAGTGCAATGGCAAGTCTTGCAATGGCGGCCTCAGTCACTGCAATCCTTTCACCTATGATTGCAGGCACACTCGCGCAACTTATCAATTGGCAGGGGTTGTCTTTTATCATGGTGATTCATTTTGCATTGGTGTTGTGGTTAGGGTTTGTGGTTTTACCTAAATCTGAAAAGAACGCAGCGCAATCAATACGTCCTAGCGCACTAGCGAGTCTTTATAAATCGCTTTTACAAGAAAAAAATTTAATTTTATTAGCCAATTTTAAATGGTTGCCTACTTACCTCTATTTGACCATTCAGCTTTATTTACCTTTTTATTTACAGGCACAGTTTCAGTTTAATACAGAGCAAATTGGCTACGCGATGATGTTACCTATGGCGGGCTTGTTAGTCGGTTCGTCTTTAGCAAAAATAATGCAAAAACGTATGAGCTATATGAAAATCGTCAAATTACTATGGCCTGCGCTGCCAATAGCTGCGTTTATTTTCGAGTTTAGCCATATAAGTGCGTTAGTTATGCTATTTGCTTACACGCTAATTATGATGGTATTTGGTGCATATTTTCCGAGTTACATGCACATCATTGGCTTACTACAACCAGAGAAAGCCGGCTCAGCTAATGCGCTAGTAGGCGCAATAGAGTTATTATTTTTCACGGCCTTAGCTTGGCTAACTAATGTTATTTTATTTAGCAGTCAACATATATTGCCCCTTATCGTACTAACTTGCTCAATTGTGCTATGGCTTTGCTGGAAAAAACTATCATTAAACCTAACCCTATGTGAGAGATAAAGATAAATGGAATTCACTACAAAAAGATTGATTATACGTCGACTTAAAGTCTCTGATTTAGAGGCAGTATTAGCACATAGAAGCGATCCATTTACTTCACGCTTTATTGGCAAGCCAGCAACCCTTGCGGATGCACAAGCGCGGATTGCGCAAGCTCAATTACCTTGGAAAGGCAAAGAAGGCGAGAGGTTAATACTTGCGATTGAGTGTAAAGAAAGCCGCCAGTTACTTGGTGAGCTGATGTTCAAGTTTGTTTCTGTCGAGCATCAATGTGGTGAAATTGGATATAGATTAGCTGGCAAGTATCAAGGTAAAGGCTATGCGTTTGAAGCCGCTAACGCTTTAATCAAAGAAGTCTTTACTCAGTTCAAACTTAACAAACTTAACGCGATTTGCGCTGTAGATAACATAGCCTCGTGGAAGCTCATGGAAAAGCTGGGGATGAAAAGAGAAGGAAGGCTCAGAAATAATTTAATGCTTCCTTCTGGCACAACAGACTGCTTTACATATGGTGTGTTAAAACATGAAATAATTTAGGCCTCTAACTTTTATTAATAATACTCTGTATCCACCTAGCTCTTTATGCCTATCACTTTTAAACCTTAGCCCTTTATCCTTTTAACTCTTTATACCCTTAACTCTTTATACCCTTAAACAAGAGCGGATAGCGTCTGATCACTTCACCGATATAGTCATCGGCCAGTATCGATTTTTCAAATTGCTCGATATCTTTGCTGGCATGGATCACCCATTCAAGACGCTCAATGGCCCTTAAAAACCCGCGTTTCAAATGCATTTGCTGCTTATATTCATCACAATTACGCGCCAATATCTCGATTTTTTCAGGATTTGCTTTCAAGGCACTCAGTACTTCCTGAATATAAGCATTGCCTTGAGGTTTCGGAGCACGTCTCACTCTATTTCTCATCACTTAACCATTAAATTAATCACATAACCACAAAGTACGGCATTGAGGCCTGTCTTGATCATAACGCATGTCCACAAATGAGAGCGGACAGTTTAACACCCGTCCGAAATCTGTCCGACTGACCGTCCGATATATATAATTAAAATTTACAAAAATACAAAAAACAAATAATTTCATAAACTTACTTGTTGGCATGCTGTTTGTAATACCTAACTATCTTTCAGATATTATTTTTAAGGCGGACAGCTGTGATCAGAGACACCCAAGGACAAGACAAGCAAGTAACACCTCGTCGAAATAGCAAAAAATGGTTATTGCTTGCATCAGGCTTACTAGCCACAACAGCATTAACGGCTTATTCAGTGCCGAAATTTAGTCAACTTTTAAGTACTGATTTAGTGGTTTCACAATCGGTGATCCAAACTGCTTTTGTTGAGCGCGGTGACATGCTCGAAGACATTCGCGTTGAGGGTAAAACACTGGCTGCAATTAATCCAGCAGTTTACGCCATTGCACCAGGTACGGTCACTTTACATGTGAAAGCGGGTGATAATATTACTCAAGGGCAAGACCTATTGAGTATTAATAGCCCTGAACTAAGAAATCAGTTACTACAGGAACAAGCAACTTTGGCGCGATTAGAGACTGAATTTAATCGTCAGAAGATCACTACAGAGCAACGCTTACTTGATACCCAGCAGCGTGCTGAACTAGCACGTGTTGACCTAGAAGCGGCATCGAGTGCTATGGAACGTGCTAATGCCAGTATCGAAAAACAAATAATCTCAAAGCTAGAGCTCGAAGAGAAAATCGTTGCATTGAAACGCGCTGAGCTCAATAAAAAGCATGCCATTGAGGCATTAAGCTTAGAGCAGAAGAGTCTTAATTTTGAACTCAAGATTGCTGAACTGGCCTTGACCCGTCAGCAACATTTAACCCAAGAACTCGAGCGTCAAGTTGCAGCTTTAACCATTCAATCACCACTTACTGGCATCGTCGGCACGGTGAACGTGCAACAAAAACAGCATGTGCAACGAGATGCAGAGCTGATGTCATTGGTTGATTTATCAGAGCTTGAAGTCGAAGCCTTTATACCTGAGAACTTAGCCGATGAACTGGCGATTGGCTTAGCCGCAAATATTCAAATCAACCAACAAACTTATCCTGCAACTCTAGTGGCTATTTCTCCCGAAGTTGAGCAAGGCCGTGTAGCAGGTCGTATTCGCTTTGACCAACAGCCAGAAAAACTTAGACAAAATCAGCGTGTCAGTGCGCAACTTATTTTGTCGCAAAAACAAGACGTCCTGAAAATTAAACGCGGCGCTTTTGTCGAAACTGGCGCAGGCAAAATTGCCTACTTAATAAACGAAGGACAAGCACAGCGTCAATCAATCAGCATTGGCGCTAAAAGTATTCATGAAGTTGAGTTAACATCGGGCGTGAAAGCTGGAGATAAGCTCATCATCTCAAGTCTTGCTGCGTTTCAAAACCAACAAAACGTCATGCTTAGTAATTAACCTGAACTCTGGATAATAAATCTATCTCCAGCGGCTACTTTCAACGTTAACTGCGTTGAATTTACTTGCAATAGGCCAGCTATTGACGCGTAAATTCGCCTTGTTATCGCTAAAAGTCTCCGGCTGCAGACTTGAAAAAGCACTTATCATATGAATATCAATACTTTAGTAAATCTCTTAACCAATGCTCAGGTTAATTAATAAAAAGGAAAATATCATGTTATCAATGCAGAACATCAGCAAAATTTATCGTACCGAGCTTATCGAAACTCACGCCTTGGTTGATGTCAACTTTGAGGTAAATGAAGGGGACTTTATCGCTGTCACTGGCCCTTCTGGGTCTGGTAAAACAACTTTCTTAAACTTAACTGGTTTGCTCGAACCTTTTGATAAAGGCCAATACTTTTTAGACGGTCAGGATGTTAGTAAATTAGACGACAGCCAACTTTCTAAAATCAGAAACGAAAAAATTGGCTTTATCTTCCAAGGTTTTAACCTGATCAGCGAATTAAACCTTTACGACAACATTGAAGTGCCTTTAATTTTTAGAGGGCTACCAAGCCATGAGCGTAAGCAACGCATCGAAAATGCCCTTGAAATGGTCGGCCTTGCTAGTCGAGGTAAACACTTTCCTGCACAATTAAGTGGTGGTCAGCAGCAACGCGTTGCAATAGCACGTGCACTTGCAGGACAACCGAGATTCTTATTAGCCGATGAGCCAACAGGCAACCTTGATACCCATATGGCGCGCCAAGTGATGGACTTACTGCAAGAGATTAACCAGCAAGGTACAACCTTACTGATGGTAACGCACGATAATGAACTGGCCCAACGCGCACATCGCAATATTCAGATTCTAGATGGTCAGTTAACCGACATTAACAAAAGCCAACTTACTGATTTAGCAGTTTAAAGTACAGGTACGACATGAAAGACTTATTTCAACTCGCCCTGCAAGGCGTTAAACAAAAAGGCAAGCTCACTATTTTAATGATAGTTAATTTGGTGATCGGTATTACATTACTTCTCACCATGAGTACCACAGTGAAGTTAAGCGGCAACAGTGTGCTAACCAACAAAGCGCCGCAAATGCATCACTTTAGCCTCAACTATATGGATAACGACTTTGAGATACGCAACCAATTTCGCTACCCGCCATTGACGTTTCAAGATGCTCAGGCACTTAAAAATGCCGATTTAGACTATAAACACCTGTCATTTAACTATGACACGCGCTTTATTTTAGAGTCAGAGCAACTCGATAGCGCACGACCTATGATTGCCACAGCATCTGCTTCAGATATCAATTACTTTAATATATTTAATGTACCTTTTATTTTCGGTGCGCCCTGGTTAGAAGCACAATCAGACAGTGACGTCATCGTAATCGATAAAAAAGTCAACGACCACTTTTTCTCAGGAGAAAACTCAGTAGGCCAAATTATCAAAGTCGATAAGCAGCCTTTAAAGATTGTCGGTGTGATGGACTTATCTCAACACAACCGTCGCATTTCAAATATGCGCTTTAGCAACCGTTATAACGATTTAGCGATAGTGCCTATGGCAACGGCTGAGAGAATGAATCTGCCTCGTGCTGGTTATATGCCTTGTCAGACAAAAGAAGAAAACCAACGCAGTGAATATCGCCAACATAATATTTCAGCACTTAAATCAGCTGAATGCGGCTACCTTCACACTTGGATTGAATTCGACCAACAAAACCACCAGCAACAACTCGCTGCTGCAACTTTGTGGGCGCGTAATTACACACAACAACAAGCAAAACTTGGCCGTTTTCCGCACGAAGAGAAGTATAAGTTGAACGATTTACAGCTACTACTGAATGAATTTACACAATTCATGCGTTGGGAAAAAGTTTATCTTCAGTTTTCTTATCTGCTATTTGCAATTTGCCTAGTGAATACGGTGGGCATTTTGCTTGCGAAGTACCAATCTAAGAACAAACTGGTTTCGCTCTATCGTGCACTTGGTGCAAGTCGCTGGTATATCGTAAAAATACATCTTATTGAAATAAGTTTAATTGCCTTCGCAGCCATTATTGCAGGTGTACTATTCGCCCACTTAGGCCTTGAACTAATGTTCCAAGTTAACATGTATCAAATGGACTATTCGGCAGATCCAAGTTTGGTCAAACACTTATTTAGTATGGATTACAGCTTTGCATTGACGTCTGGTGCGTTCATTTATGCCGCTATTTTAATTGCAGGTTTATATCCGGTTTACCGTATCAGCGGTATTTCACCAGCATCGCAGCTTAGGGGGTAATCATGTCTTTAAAACATATTCTAAAATTAATTCTGAAACAAAAAAGCATCTCGATACTAATTGTTTTCCAAGTTGCCATTACCCTAATGATCGTCAGCAATAGCGCCTTCATTAGCTATGCAACACTTCAAAACTGGTTAATTCCATCAAAACTTGAAGAAAAGCAAATCTTAAATGTGGTTACTAACGTCTATGATGAGCAAGTCGATAAAGGGCAATTAATTGAACGCGACCTAGCGGCTATTAGAGCACTACCTGAAGTTGTTTCAGCAACATATAGCGGTGAAGAAAGCGTCATTGATACACGTCGCTCCAGCAATGTTGTGTATACCGATAACCTTGATGAAAATGCCAAAGATCATTCTATTGCCCTATTTGGTGTCGACCAACAAGGCGTTGAGTCTTTAATGCTCAATATTAGCAGTGGTCGTGATTTCTACGCAAACGAGTTTGTCACAGGAGATGCCACAACCACACCAGCAAGTGTTGTGCTTATCAGCGATGATTTAGCTAAAACCCTATTCGAAGAGGCTTCGCCTTTGGGTCAAACCGTCTATTTGAATGGTTCAAAAACGCCTTATCAAGTAGTGGGGACTTTCGAAGATAAAATGCTTGGAGAAAGCGCGACTTACGAGCAAGTTTGGTATCACGGTATGGTTATTCCAGAAGCTATTTACGGCCGAAACAACGAAATAAACTATATTATTCGTGTTGCGCCTAATACCTCAGAGAAAGTATTAGAAACAATTGAGACATTACTTTATCAAGAGCCGGGACGTATCGTGTCTCGTGTCGAATTCTCTGCTCGTGCTAAAAAGCGTTTGTGGGATGGCAGAAGTAGCTTTGCTTTTGTGATGTTTGCTATCAGTGCGGTCGCCTTACTGATCACCTCATTAGGCATTATTGCGCTCGTTACCTTCTCGGTCAAAATGCGTCATAAAAACTTAGGTATTTTAAGAGCACTGGGCGCGAGTAAAAGCATGGTATTAAAAAGCCTAATCATCGAAAATTCGCTACTAGCACTGGTTGGCTTAGTAATAGGCTTCTTTTTATCTTTGTGGCTAAACATGGCACTATTACAAACACTTGGGGTACAAGGGACACCCGATATTGTCGTTGGCATACTGGTGACCTTATTTGTTTGGCTATTAACTTGCTTTGCGGCTTATTTACCCGCCAGAAAGGCAACGTTAATTGCGCCTGCGCAAGTGACTAAAGCCAGTTAAACCGATAATTAATAAAACTAAGCTAGAGAGAAATAAAACCTCTCTAGCACAAAAAAGAAAAACAATATGCAGCAAAGTAAAGTTCTGATCATCGACGACAACCCTGACATAGTAAAAGCACTCAGGATTTTATTTTTAATTAATGACATTGAGTGCGATGGCGCAACTTGCCCAGAAGAAGGTATGACGAAACTGCAACAAGGTGGTTTTGATCTCGTCATTCAAGACATGAACTTCACACGAGATACTACTTCAGGTGAAGAAGGCGAAGCACTCTACCACCGAATTCGACATTTTGACCCAGACCTTCCTATTATTCTACTCACTGCTTGGGCTAATCTTGAAATGGCCGTAGCGCTAATAAAAGATGGCGCAGCCGATTACATTGCCAAACCTTGGGAAGATCAAAAGCTTCTTACAACAGTGCAAAATTTACGAGAAAGCTATCAACTGCAACAGCAGCAACTGAGCAATCACGTTAAGCAAAGATCACGGTTTCAAAACCTTAGTGATAACTTCGATCTGGCTGGCATGGTATTCGCCGACAACAGCATGATTAACCTCGTTGAGATAGCAACTCAAGTTGCCCATTCAGATGCGCCCATCTTAATCACTGGACCAAATGGTGCAGGTAAAGAAAAAGTCGCTGAGCTTATCGTCGCCAATAGCCAATATAAAGATGCCCCCTTTATAAAAGTAAACGCGGGCGCATTACCTGCAGATTTAATCGAAGCAGAATTATTTGGTGCAGAGGCTGGCGCATATACTGGGGCAACCAAAGCCAGAGAAGGTCGCTTCGAAGCAGCCAATGGTGGCACTTTATTTTTAGATGAAATTGGCAACTTACCACTATCTGGGCAACAAAAACTGCTTAGAGTATTACAAAGTGGCGAATTTGAACGCGTTGGGAGTACCAAAACGCGTAAAGTTTCTGTACGTATTATCAGTGCAACCAATAGCAATTTGCCTCAAGCCATCGCCAACAGTGAGTTTAGAGAAGACTTATACTATCGACTCAATATGATTGAGTTAAAACTGCCCCCTCTGGCACAAAGAAAAGACGATATTCCTCTATTGGTACAATCATTTCTGGATTCAGATAAAACGCTTAGTGCCAATGCAGAACACACATTAATGGCGCACTCGTGGCCTGGTAACGTACGAGAATTACAAAATGTGCTTGGTAGAGCCGCACTACTTTGCCAAAACAATACCATTGAAAGTAAAGATTTAGGGATTACACTTTCAAAAGTGCCGGTCGAAGAGAAGGTCGAATACAGTTTGCAAGACATCCAAAGTGCACTCGATAAACATCAAGGTATTGTTGCTAAAGCAGCCCGTAGTTTAGGTCTTAGCCGTCAGGCATTTTACCGTCGTATGGAAAAGTTCGGATTAAAATAATGCAGCACAATGAGATAAGTTTATTGCACAAAACAGGCTATGCTTTATTAGCTTTTTTTGTACTGTTTTGGTTTATTTATGCTGCGGGTGAACAGTTTGGATATCAAGGCATTTGGCTAACTGGTTTAGCATTTACTTTATCATTTGTATGCTTATCAACTTTTCTCTTTTATTTTGTCAGCTTCCAACAAAAGCAGCTTGATGCTTTACATGATGGCATTAAAAGCTTCAAAGATGGCGACTTTTCTATTCGCATTCACCCAGATGGCGATAAACACCTAGCACCCATACTAGACTTATATAACGACCTTGCTCGCAACCTTACTGAGCAAAGACAGACTTTGAGCCAAAAAGAGCACTTGCTAGATAGCATTGTGCAAGCCTCACCAATGGCAATTGTGCTTTTTAACCCCTTTAAGCAGGTGGTCTATCACAATCAGCAAGCGAACGAGCTATTACAAGTTGCAGGCTCGCTAAAAGGCAAAGAGCTATATGGCTTACTTGATAACGTTAGTGCACCAATTCGCTCCTTTTTGCTTGAGCAAGGCTCTGGCATTGTCAGCTTTGAACACAATGACTTAAAACATAGTTATTATATTGCCAACCAAACCGTCACTTATAACCACCAACCCCACCAGCTGGTTTTATGCAAAGACCTATCTTTAGAAATTGGTAAAGAAGAGCTACAACTTTGGAAAAACGCCATTCGTTTAATCAGCCATGAACTCAATAACTCATTGGCCCCAATTTCTTCGCTCACATCGTCTGCAGAAGCCA
The DNA here is from genome assembly GCF_040104455.1 of Pseudoalteromonas sp. BZB3. NCBI lineage: Bacteria > Pseudomonadati > Pseudomonadota > Gammaproteobacteria > Alteromonadales > Pseudoalteromonadaceae > Pseudoalteromonas > Pseudoalteromonas sp. BZB3. The sequence goes on from NZ_JBECOS010000012.1 coordinate 25,397, forward strand.
TTTTAGAAAAAAACTCGCACCTTGATTTACTCCCTGACATTTTGCAAACCATTAACCAAAGAGCCTCTAATTTGAACGCTTTTATCGCAAAGTATGCCGAATTTGCACGTTTGCCTAAACCTAATATCAGAAAACAAAATCTAGCAGATACACTGCAGAGCGTCCAAACACTCTATGCCTTTGAACTATTGGCTGATTTGCCATGCGAATATGCCTATTTCGATGTTTTACAGCTAGAGCAAGTTTTAATAAACCTTCTTAAAAATGCCCATGAATCTGGTTCAAATGTGTCCGATATTGGCATTAAAGTCGTTAAAGATTATGACCGGGTTCGCTTTGCTGTGGTCGACCGAGGTCAAGGGATCTCTCAAGGCAAAATCAGCCAGGTAACTTTACCGTTTTTTTCAACAAAACAAGGCGGTAGTGGACTTGGCTTGAGTATTTGTTCAGAAGTGATAAACGCACATCAAGGCCAATTAAAGATTAAAAATCGTACAAATGGTGGTGTTATGGTTGAATTTGACATTCCATTAAGATTTTAAAAACAAAATATTAAAAAACTCATAACTCATTGATAAACATCAAAATATGAATATATTCATAAAGCTATTTCTGCAAATTTGTAATGTGATGTAATAAAATTAAGCATAAAAATCGCATTAAGTAGTATAAATCTGTTTCAATCTAGGATAAATTAGTCCCCATAATGCGTTTGAAGACAGCCAAAACAGAAACTAAATTGTTCTTAAAACTTAACTCACTTCACGTATTAATTATCGAAAAGGAAGCAACCAGAACCAAAGCAAAACTACCGTCGGATCAGTGTAGTGCTAAAGTTTTAATGTATTACGACTTATGAATATATTCATAAGCGATTAAAGGAGCTAACTGTGAATTTTGAAACCAGAAAAAATATGGCCAATGAAATTTGGCAAATAGATGCTCGCTCGGCGCTCGACAAAGTGCATCAACAAATCAAAAACAATACATTAAACTCTCTGCCTAATCTTCAGAACCAGCGACATGCGCATGGTGCGATCCAATCATATTGGCACAGTTGTTTTAAGCTGATGGCGCCACTTCAAGTTCAAATTGAATACGTGAACTCTACTAGCTCAAATGAATGTGTTGAATTAAAAAATACTGGCCCAGCTATTATTGACCTTGAGAGCTGGCGCTTGGAGCTTGCCGAAACAGGCGAGACTTTGTTCACATTTCCACGTAATAGCTATATTAAACCAAGCCAAATACTTAAAATTGAACAACAGCAAAGCACTTTCATGTTTAATAAGGTTAGCCCAGTATTCAAACAGTGTGGTTGCCATATCAGATTATTAGATGCTGAAGGCAGTGTGGTTAGTGCTTGGATCAATGGCCGTAAAGCACATGAGTCAATCATTATTTCGCACATCAGCCATAATACAAACACAAACCGCAATAAAGACAAAGATCATATTGAGTTAATCAACTTAAGTACTTCTTGGGTAGATTTATCTGGCTGGATGATATGTATCAAGGATGGTCCTGAGTTTACTTTTGCTCAAATGGCAAAAATGGAGCCCTGCTCTGAGTTAAAAATTTACGCTAACCATAACGAGCCAGGTTGTTACTCATTTGACAGCTCGACTCCTATTTTTCAACAAACAACAAGCACCGTTGCATTATTAGATAAAAATAAGCAGCGTGTTAACGAATATCACTTTGCATAACTCCCTAAGCTTCATAGTGATTTTGGGGGGGCATTAGCCCCCTTTTTTTTACCATGCTATGATGCAAGCTGATAATAAAAATCGAGCTCAGGGATATGATTTTATACACACTTTTAACCATTCTACTGATTGTACTTGGCATGCTCACATTTGTACCCAAGTACCAAGATGCCATTAACCGATTTTCTACAGGTATAAATTTTTTCCTTACCTTAATTGCGACTTTATTTGGTGTGCTATTAGCTATGGCATTTGCCAATATAGAAGAAGAGCAAAAAGAAAAAGAACACGTTATTAAGCTCATGCAAGCCACGATTGCAGCCATTGAGAGTTCTCATGATTACTCTAAAGATCTGTATGAGTTTTACTTAGATCTGCCAAAGGAAGATGAAACACGTGCACACTTTTTTGATAAAAACCCTTTACCATTTCCTGATTACCTCAACACCTTTATGAGGCAAAGCCTAGTAAATAGAACACTTTCAGAAGAAACCCTGATAGATTTAAACGAGTATAAGTTTAATTTACAGAAAACAAGTAATGGCAATCAACCGCAAATTTATCTTGTGTTATTGACGTATACGATTGAGTCACTGCGTCTAGAGATTGACTATCAAAAAGGTGAAAAGTCACTGCATGAATTAGCACAAGCAATAGACAGTAACGATAGAAAATTTAATTTAGCTTTGGACAAATTAAAGAGCTCAAGTCTTTAAGCTATTCTTAACCATATAAAGATAACAGAGCGAGGGGGAAGCCCTCGCCTACATTGAAGTTTCGTTTCTCGTTTCTCGTTTCTCGTTTCTCAAGAATCTTAAATAATCACTTCAAACACGATCTTCGCTTGCTCTTGTGGCGATAGCAAGCTTTTAAGATGCTCAGCAATGTCTTTGCCACTATCATTCAAGAAAAAATCAAAGCCTGCCCCATTGCCATCGATAATAATGGAAAGCCCTTCATCAATTACGGTAACTTTTGAAATGCGTTCAATCTCAATACGTTGGCTTTTTTGAGTGCCAATAACTGTGTGTAACGATTTATTCTTTATTTTAAGCACATCGCCGTCACGACGGATCTGATTGGTTAAGGCGTTATCTTGTTTATATTTAGGATGAAAACGATAGCATTGGCCAGCGAATAAAATGGCCATACAAATCACGAGATAATCGGGCAAAACAGGCTCTTCGATACTAAAATGTCCTATCAAGAGTAAGCCAGTCAAACTGAGTACCAGCCCCATAAGTGCTTTATCTGACACTCTTAATTCTGATAATTTCAAAATAGTCCCCCGCTTATTTTTATATACACGGTATCTGATGGTGTTTTAGTGTGCAAGTCACGAATGTAAAACATAGTAAAAAAGCACCTAAGCCTTTAATGAACACCAAAGATGTTTCAATCAAAAGCAAAGATGCTTCGAGTAGGAGTCTGCACGACGCAAAAAGCGCAAAAACCTATGACTCACATGGGCAGTGTGTCATCAAATTTATAAATGTTTACTTTTAACTAAAAGAAAACTCCAGCACATCAAAACAAGCACCCAACGAGTGATAATCACATTTTGCACCCGCTTCGCTCTTTTGATTACTATATTTCTGATTCGCACCTGTCAGAACTCTGAACCAAGCGCCGAAATCATGATCTACAAAATGCTGCCAACAATAACCCCAAAGTGCGCTGTATTGTTCTAGATACTGTGGCTGTTTAGTCACATCAAACAACATAGCTGCAGCTGCAAAGCTTTCGGCTTGTACCCAGAAATACTTATCGCTGTCACAAGTTTGGTATTCAGTATCAAAGCCATACACCAAACCACCGTGGAAGGTATCCCACGCCTTGCTATAGGCCACATCAAATAAGTACTGGGCTTTTTCAACAAACTCAGGGCGCGCTTCAAAGGCATTGAGTTGTATTAGTAACTTAGCCCACTCTGTTTGGTGGCCCGGCTGGAAACCCCAAGGACGATATAGATTTTTCGGGTCGTCTTTGTTGTATTCAAGATCAGGCACTAACTCTGGTGTAAAGTGCTCATACACTAAACCTAAACTTTGCGCTGATAACTCAAAACAAAAACGATTGGCTAAATGCTGCGCTTTTTTAAGATAACGAAGTGATTGAGTCGCACCATATGCTGCGATTAACGCTTCACAAATATGCATATTGGCGTTTTGACCACGGTAGTCACACAACCTTCCATCTTCATAAATGGTATCGGCGTAGATCCCCTCTTCAGCTTGCCAAAAACGCGATTCAAGTAACTCGAATGTTTCATTTATCTTTGCATCAGAGTCAATGACACCGGCTTTATAACAATGGGCGTAACACAGCAATACGAAAGCGTAGCCGTAGGCTTGCTGTGTCATGTCTTGCGGTTGGTTGTCTTGCAAAGTCCATGCGTAAGCTTTTGAAGATTCGCGCCAATGTTGTTGCTCTACATAGCCCAAACCATGCTTTGCAATGACTAAGTAATCGTCGTTGTTTAACAGCTTTGCCGCACGACAAAAGTTAACAACCATTCGTGTGCTACTGACAAGCTGGCGAAATCCATTGTTAAATGTTGTGCCATCGTCTAAGTAGTTTTGGAAATAGCCACCAAGGTCGTTGTCGACGCAGCGGTCTTTATAAAAGTCGACGATCGATTGACTGTGTGTTGTTAAAAATTCTGAGTTATAAAAATTCACGTGTGTTTTACTCTAAAAAGGCAGCATCGTATGTGCCACTAAATTGTTCGTTAAATAAATCGCTGACTTGTTTGAAGCTTGGCAATGCAGGGAAAGCACCTTGCGTCGACACCGCAATTGCGCCTGCGCAACTGGCAAAAGCCACAGCAGCTTGAATTTGTGTTTCGCTATTCAGTAAGCTTTCAAGTTGGATGGTTTCGCTGAGCAAGTATAGAATCGCGCCAATAAAGCCATCGCCACCGGCTGTGGTATCAACCACCTGCGTTTTCGCTGGAGTCACGTGACCACGGAATTGTTTGCTTACATACTCAATCTCATCACCGCCATTGGTGATCAAAATAAGCTGACAATTTGCCGCTAAACAATCAGCTAAGTAATGCTCAGGATTATCTTGAGATAACAGCTCAAACTCTTCTTTAGCAAACTTGACGATATCGGCTTGTTTCACCACTTGGTTCACCAAGGCAATATCAATGTGCCGATCTTTCCAAAGGTTGGCGCGCAGATTCACATCAAAACATACCTGTAAGTTCAACGCTTTTGCCTGTTCAAGCACAGTTTTCGTGGTTTTAACAGCGCCAGATTCAGTCAGTGTATTACTGCACAAATGCACAAGGCTATTGTTTGAAAACCACGCCTCGCTGACTTGCTCAGGTGTGAGCAAAAGGTCAGCGCTGTCTTTTCGCATAAAGGTAAAGCTTCTGTCGCCACTTTCGTCTAGATGCACAAAGGCCAGAGGCGTAGGGGCAGTCTCGTGCTTTAAAGTAAACTGAGTATCAACACCGTAATGCGTAAGGCTGTGAATTAAAAACTCACCAAACTGATCGCTCCCCACTTGCCCGGCAAATTCCGCCCGCCCACCGAGTTTGGCCAAGGCCACCGCAGCATTGGCAGGCGCACCACCGGGAAATTGTCGATAATCGTTAATGATTAAGCCATCTTGCTCTTGGCTTTGAAACTGTAAAAAATCAATCAGCGCTTCGCCATAACATAACACCCCGCTCATGCTGCACTTACCTCTTGCGCTCGACCCTTATATTGGCTCAAAGCAAAAAATAGGATGTAGACATAAGCGAATACCGGTACTAAGAAACTTACTTGTACAGAGAATTTATCAGCGACAACCGCTTGAAGCAGTGGGAAAACCGCACCGCCAACGATGGCTTGGCATAATAAGCCCGAGCCCTTGGCTGTTAGCTGGCCTAAACCACGAATTGCTAAACTGAAAATCGTTGGGAACATGATTGAGTTAAAGAAACCAACCGCTAATACGCTCCACATTGCAACCTTGCCAGTACTAAACACAGTGACCATCAATAGCACCACCGCCATCACTGCATTTAAGGCTAATACCAAGCTAGGCGCATATTTACGCATTAAGATTGAGCCGATAAAGCGACCTATCATCGCGCCGCCCCAATAGTAAGCCACCATGTTGCCCGCTTGTTTTGTTGTCAAACCGCCTATTTCAGGGCGTTCGAAGTAATTCACTAAGAAGCCACCGATAGATACTTCTGCACCCACGTACAAGAAGATACACAGTGCGCCCATCACAAGGTGCTTTTGCTGCCAAATTGAGCCGTTCACTTCAACGTCTTTTTGCTGTTCAAAATCCAGTTTAGGCAGTTCGATAAACTTGAACGAGCAAGCCACCGTAATGGCTGCCAGTGCAATTAAGAAATAAGGTAATTGCACTTGCTCGGCTCCGGCACTGCTGCTGGTTGCCGAAAGAATAAAGAAGGTACCAAACAGTGGCCCTGCGGTATGACCTAATGAGTTAATCGCCTGTGCCAAATTCAAGCGACTGGCTGCATGCTGTGGCTCGCCTAAGCAATTAACATAAGGGTTTGCAGAGACTTGCAGCACGGTAATACCGCCTGCAAGTACAAAGAGTGCACCTAAAAATAACGCGTACTCTTTCACGCTTGCTGCAGGTATAAACAGCAAGCAGCCCAAAGCTAATGTCGATAAGCCAATGAACACACCATTGCGATAACCAAACTTCGCCACCATACGACCGGCCAATGGCGACAATAGAAAATAAGCGCCAAAGAAACAGAACTGCACCAACATAGCTTGGGTATAGCTCAGTGAAAATTCTGCTTTTAAGAATGGGATCAGAATGTCGTTTAACGCGGTAATAAAACCCCAGATAAAAAACAAACTGGTCATGGCATAAAACGCCATTTTTTGATTAATTTGTTTTGCCATGATTAATTCGCCTCAGACGTTGCTACCGAAGTAGCGGCAACAGAATAAGATGGTGGACGATGCTCAAGTGCACCACCGAACGCAGTGTTAGGCTTAGTATCTAAAGTAAACTCTAGACGCTGCGGGGTACGAATATATGATTCACCAATCCAGCTATTCAGCGTGTCTTTACCATTGATTTTTAGCCCTTTAATATAAATGTGTTCGGCGCTTGCAGCAGGCGCTTGAATGGTTAGGTTACCAATTTGTGCCTGTTCAAATGCCGGGCTTGATAACACCATGTCTGCACGACCTGGGTAGAACGGATACATGCCTAATGCTGAGAACACATACCAAGATGACATCTGACCTAAATCGTCTTGACCCGGAATACCTGACACTGAGTTATGCCAAAGTTGCTTCATAGTCTCACGTACCGTTTGCTGTGTTTTATACGCATCGCCTGTGTATAGATACATCCAAGGCGTGGCAATTGATGGCTGATTCGATACATCAGCATATTGCGCTGAATCACGATATAACACCCAAGTACCATCAGGTTTACGGAAGTGTGAATCTAAACGCTCAGACATTACCTCATCACCACCAAGAAGTTGGCTTAGCCCTTGGCCATCAAACGGTAACATCCATAAATACTGCGCTGGGCTACCTTCGACAAATAAGTGACCACTGAATGGGTCAAACGCTTCTTTCCAGCTACCATCTTTATTGCGGCCCTGAATATAGCCAAGCTCTGAGGTCGCTTTAGGGTTATAAAGGTTTTTCCAATAACCTGAACGCGTGAGCATTTCAGTGCTGTGCGCGTTTTTACCTAAGCGCGCTGCAAATTGTGACATGGCAAAATCGGCAGAGACTTGCTCTAAGGTTTCGCTCGCCCCTTCCCACGAATTAGATTGATCAGATAAGTAATTCAGCGTTAGCCACTCATCTAAGGACGGTTTTTGGCCACGACAAAAAACAGGGCAACCTACGTCTGATAAATCGTACTCTGTTGGCACTGTTGAGGCTTTGTATAAAGACTCGTACGCGCCCTCGATATCAAACTTATCCGCACCAAATGCCACAAAGTTGGCAATGGCAATCGCTGATGGGTCGCCACTCATTACCCCTGTTGGGCCATTGTTGTGCGTCCATCTGTCCCAAATACCATTAAACTGATTGGCTTGATTGAATAGCGACTGTGCGATATCACTGGCAACTTGCGGGTGCGTTAAGCTCACTAACTGCAGTTGTGAACGATACACATCCCAGCCTGAGAAGTTCGCATACTGCGCTGTTTGCTTGTCAGTGATCGTATGAACTTGTTGATCAAAACCTCGGTACTCGCCGTTCACATCACTGAAAATATTTGGGTGGAATTGACTGTGGAATAAGGCCGTATAGAAAGTCGTCAGTAAGTCCTTATCGTCAGACTTCACTTTCACGCGACTTAGCGCATCATTCCAACCCGCATAGGCTTTGTCTTTTATTTGCGCAAAGCTTTGCTTAGCTTGTTCTTTGGCAAGGTTCTCACGGGCATTGTCTAGGCTTACGTAAGAAATACCCACACGCATTGTGACAGGTTGTTTTGCTTTCACGTCTAAATCAACCCATAAACCTGAGCCTTTACCCCACTCTGGCACACCGGTTTCACCATAGCCCATACCGCCTTGGCTAGAAGTCGCATTGGCTGCTACCTTGTTATCAACATACGCACCGCTGCCTGTGATCGGCGCATCAATTTTCGCCACAAAGTGTAGCGTGTAATAATCGCGACGGTTATATTCACCTAAGTAACCGCAAAAGTTACCGCTGGTGACATAACCGCTCACCTCACCTTTTTCTAAATCCACTTGGGTAAACGCATCACCACTGCCCAGCTGAGAATAAGCCGTTCTAAAAATCAGCTTGGCTTGCTCTGGCGAGTCAAAGGTAAATTCGGCAATACCAGTACGATCGGTTGCTGATAAACGTACATCAATGCCAGAATCTAGACCAACTTGGTAATAACCAGGAATGGCAGTCTCATCATCGTGGCTAAAGTTCGCGCCATAATAGGCGTTAATTTTATCGGTCGCAGGAGAATGTTTAATGGCTTGGTTAAATGGTAAAACTGGCACATCGCCTGACGCACCTAAACACCCAGTGCCTGACAAACGGGTAAAAGAAAAGCCCTTTAAACGTGTCGCTTGCCAGTTGTAGCCGCCCGGTGAGACTGGAATACGCACATTGTCTTCATTAATGCGCTTGCTGATCCCTTCACTTTCTTTCATTAATGCTTCGGTGTAAGCATGCTCAGGACCAAAGTTGAACATACCAAATGGCTGCACCGCACCTGGCACAACGTTAGCCGCTTGACGATGGTTAAATGGACCTTTGGTACCAATAAATGGATTTACAAAACTGGCTGGATCTTGCACATATGCAACGGCTTTGCTGTTTGCTTGCTCAGCAGGCTTTGCTTGTGCATCTTCATTGCGGTTATCGCCGCAGCCGCTGAGCGCAAGGCTCAGTGAAACCGCAGGCGTAACAAGAAGCAATGAACGAGAAAATGTCTTTTTCATGCTTCTGTCTCTTATTTTAAGAAGTTGTTGTTCACTGGGTTACTCATCGACGGCGGACGTGCCGACAGTGATTGACCAAATGACTTGTTAGGCTTAACCGACATAGTGAATTCAAGCTTGCCACCGCCCATGATGTCATCATGAGTGATATAGCTGCGCTCAAGTTTTTTGCCGTTTAAGCGTACTTCTTTTACAAATTTATTCTTCTTAGAAAGACCTTTTGCAACCACAGTGAATCGCTTATTGTTTGCCAATGCTAAAGAAATTTTCGGTAATTGTGGTGCGCCTAATGCGTAAGTTAAATCGCCCGGTGATACTGGGTAAAAACCCATTGCTGAGAAGATATACCACGCCGACATTTGGCCTACATCGTCGTTACCCGCAAGACCATCAGGCTTGTCTGAAGACAGCGTATCCATGATTTGACGAATACGTGCCTGAGTACGCCACGGCTCGCCGGCATAATTATAAAGGTAGGCAATATGATGGCTTGGCTCATTACCGTGAGCGTATTGGCCAATTAGACCTGCAATGTCTTCATGCTCTTTGATTTTCTCGTACGACAGCTCAGTTTCAAATAACTCATCTAGACGCTCAACAAACTTCTTGTCGCCACCTTTTAGCTTAATTAAACCGTGTACGTCTTGTGGTACATAAAAACTGTACTGGTAGCTGTTACCTTCGGTGAATGCACCCATATATTTTGCTTCTTGCGGATCAAAGTCTGGATTCCATGAACCATCTTTCATGCGACCACGCATAAAGCGTACTTCTGGATCAAACACGTTTTTGTAGTATGTCGCACGCTCGTAGTATTCAGCCGCTGTTTTCTTATCACCAAGCGCCGTGAAGAATTGACCAATCGTATAGTCATCATATGCATACTCTAAAGTGATAGACGTTGACTCAGGTAGCACGTCTAACGGTACATAACCATATTGTTTGTATTCAGGAATGGCATCGTAATGCGGGTGGTTTGCAGTATCGATCATGGCTTTTTTAGCCAGCTCAACGTCGAAATCACGAATGCCTTTTAGATATGCATCAGCAATGACTGATACCGCGTGATAACCGATCATCGTCCACGTTTCATGGGCTTGGAACGACCAGATAGGTAACATTTTGTCATGACTCTGCTGATAATGATCAAGCATTGAAGAGATCATATCTGATACTTTATCAGGCTCAATGTAAGTCAATAGTGGATGCAGTGCACGATACGTATCCCATAGCGAGAATAGCGTGTAGTGCGTGTGGTCTTTCGCTTGGTGAATTTCACCATCAACACCACGATATTGACCGTTTACGTCTTGATATACACTCGGTGCTTGTAGTGCGTGATAAACCGACGTGAAGAACTGACGCTTTTCAGATAGCGAGCCTTCTACTTCAAACTTATCAAGTGATTTGTGCCATGTTTCATCTGCTTGCTTAACCACTTTATCGAAGTTCCAATGCGGAATTTCAGTCTTTAAGTTTTCAAGTGCATTTGATTTGCTGACCGCTGAAATACCCACTTTCACCATCAGTGGCTCGCCTTTTAGGCCTTCAAAATCTGCAACCACTTTAATGGCTTTACCTGCGGCTTCTGGGATTTTGTAGTTAACAATGGTCGATGGCTTTTTACCATTGCCTTCGGTTAAACAGCCATTACAACGGTAACGTGTGTTGTCTAGGTTAATCAGCTCGATATCGCTAAACGGCTTTGAGAACTCAATGGCAAAGTACATTTGACGATTGTTCGCCCAGCCATTAGTAGCACGATAAGCTAAGATAGTACGGTCGTCGATAACGCGCACATCACTCCAAATGACTTTGTTTTTGAAGTTATAAATGCTGTGCGTTAAATCCATTAACACGCTGCCTTTATCATGTTTTTTAAAAGTGTATTTGTGCATGCCTACGCGGGTAGTCGCTGTGAGCTCAGCATTCACCTTGTAGTCTTGTAACCAAACTTGGTAATAGCCCGGCTTTGCCGTTTCATTGTCGTGACTAAAGCGAGAACGATAACCTGCATCTGGGTTGTCAGCTTTACCCGGTTCTAACTTCACTTCGCCCGTAATTGGCATCATTAGTAAATCGCCAAGATCTGAGTGACCCGTGCCGCTAAAGTGGGTATGCGAGAAACCTACAATGGTGGTGTCGTCATAATGATAGCCCGCACAACGCTTGTAGATTTCTGGCTGTGGGTCAATGCCTCGAAATACAGAGTCGGTATCTGGGCTCAATTGCACCATACCAAAAGGTACAACTGCACCTGGGAAAGTATGGCCATCACCGCCAGTACCAATAAATGGGTCAACATATTGCGTGTTTGCTGCAACTTGTGTCGCACCTAACATCATCACACCGCCTGTGACGAGTGAGTAAGTCATGCGTTTAGCACTGTGCCACCCGTGGCTTATCGTTTTCATTGTTTGCCTCTTTTCCAAATAGCCTAAATAAATATAGATACCAATCTTTAACGATTGGTATTGGAATGAGCCGATTATCCTTTAATTTCCTATTAAAGGTAAAATGGAACGTTCCAAGAGTAATTTGAATATACTGATCGATTTGCTAGAATACAACCCATTGCGATGAAATTAATCACTGGTTGGCGCTGTTAAAAGCACAATCACATTTTATAGATAGCCAAAATTTGAAAACAAATAATACTAACAAGCAGTCTGTCACTGTACATGACGTAGCCCGTGTAGCGGGTGTTTCAAAGTCTACGGTGTCACTTGTTTTACGCGGTAGCGATAAAGCCAGCGACCGCGCAAAAGAAAAAGTACTCAAAGCCATCGAAGAAACAGGGTACGTTTATAATCGTGAAGCCGCAGCGATGCGCAGTAAGTCTTCAGATTTAGTCGCTATTGTGATCAACGACTTAACCAACCCTTATTCTGCAAATTTAGCGGTTGCGCTTGAAAAACACATTCGTGAATTGGGTTTAATGGCAACGCTCGTTAACACCAGCGAAAATGCCCTAACGCAAACGGAAATTGTAGCCAAACTGCAAGAATACCGTGTGAAAGCCTTTATTATCTGTCCAACGCCAAACACCCAAGCAAGCTGGCTCAATCAATTACAAAAGCCGCATACGCAAGTGGTCAGCATCATGCGTCAAGTAGATGGCAGCCAAGTACCTTGTGTATTACCAAACAACGAAATGGGTGCTTATAACGCGACGAAAGCGTTAATCGCACGCGGTCATAAGAACATCGCCTTTATTGGTGGTGATGCAGCAATATCGGATTACCATCAACGTTTAGCTGGGTTCAACAAAGCCGCCAAAGAGCAAGGCGACATACAAACTTGGGTGTTTAATAGCACCACAAACCGTCACGGTGGTCGACTCGCCATGTCAGAATGCTTAGCTCAAGTGCCGCAAGTTGAATCTGTGGTCTGCTTTAACGACATTGTGGCTTATGGCGTGATTGAATATCTAGCCGAGCAAAACTTAAAGCCTGGTGCTGATATCGGCGTGATCGGGTTTGATGACTTAGACGACTCTAAATTGATGAGTGTGCCACTGAGCACAGTAAAAATTGATGCCAACGATATCGCTAAAGCCGTGTGTCATATCTTGAAAAACGACACGCAAAAAGGATTAACTCAAGTCCCAGTAGCGTTAATCGAACGTAGCTCATAGTTTTTTGCAGTGCTAAAAAGCACTGCTTATCTCCTCTTATTTATTACTTTTCGATATAACCCAATCAAGTTTCATTTATTGCAACAACATAAGTTATAATCACAAATTATTAACACAGATAAACCACTAAAAAACATAAAAATGTTAATAAAAAAGCCATCAAAATGTAAATTTTACGTAAAATAAAATTTGACAAATTTCATGTCCGAGCAAACCATTAGAACGTTCCAAAAAACATCACTCAGATCTGACAATTTTTAGATCAGAATAAAATTGGAACGTTACAATTAAAGGAAGCTATTATGAACAACATCAAATTGATAAGAAAAACACCACTTGCTCTATCACTATTGTTGGCAGCTTTAACAAGCCAAGTGTATGCAAGTTCCACCACGAGTAATGACCTTACTCAATTAGATCCAAATGCCATCAGTGCATCAGCAGAAAACAGCCAATATGGCGAAACTGCGGATAAGGCGTTTGATGATAATCACTATTCCAAATGGCTCACTTTTGAGCCTACTGGGTGGATAAGCTATCAGTTCTCAACGCAGCAAGTTGTTACTGGCTATAGCATTACTTCGGCAAACGATGCACAACAGCGCGATCCGCAAGATTGGCAACTTCAAGGCTCTAACGATGGTTTAAATTGGACAGATTTAGACACCCAAACTAATCATAGCTTTGCTTCACGTTACGAGAAAAAACTATATTCGTTTAATAACCAAGACGCTTACACCTTTATTCGTTTAAATGTAACAGCAAACAATGGGGCGAATATTCTACAATTGGCCGAAATAGAGCTATTTGGTGGTTCAGTGACTCCTCCCCCTCCTACAGGAGATAAATTACCACTGCAAGATAGCCACAGCTTAAATCAAGGAAGCTGGAAACATTACGGCCCATTTAGCGTTACGGGTAAAGTAAAAGCGACGACTTCAGGCTCTGGTGATGCGGACCTATATATTGGTCTCGGTAGTCAACCAGATACAGCAAACTACACCTGTGCCAGTACTTCACCCACTGCAACTGAAAGTTGCGAAGCGCAAGGCAATAATCTCTACGTCTCTGTTTACGGCTGGTCGCAGACAAACTATCAAATCAATATCAATGAAGAAAAAGACTCAGGTGGCGGTGATGATGGACTATGGCAAAAGCCTGTTGTTGACTTTGTTGATATGAACCCAGAGACAGAGGGCTCAAGGCTGGTAAATCGTATACTTGGCAATCCAGCAAATCACATGGCACAACGCTGTATTGATGTTGCCCAAGTACTTTACACAGATCCTAGAGAGTCTTCTCGTTTTAGAAATTTGCGCTTCGAGCTTCGAGCATTGGATCCATGGGGTAATGACTTTGTTGCCTATAAAACTGGTAGAGATGGCTCTGGTGAAATGACCATTGCTGTAAGTACTCGTCACCTAGAAAGGCTGTATAGAGAAAGTGGCAATAATGATAATTCAATAAAAGATGAAATTGATGGCATTCTGTATCATGAAATAACACATGGTTATAACAACTCACCAGTAACACGTGATGGCTATGGTGATGGTGGTCCTTTTTGGGCATATACCGAAGGACTTGCAGATGCAGTACGTATTGGTGCGGGCTACCACAAAACGCGTCAGCCAGACATTGGCAATTCGAGAAGATGGTTGGGCGGATACACAACAACGGGCTTTTTCTTACACTATATAAAACAAGAAAAAGATCCACTATTCATACGTAAGTTCAATCAATCAGCAGCTGATTACCCAAATTACACTTGGTCGTTTGATCGTGTATTTACCGACTTACTGGGGGTTGGCGTAGAGCAAGCTTGGAATGATTATGTGCAGTTTATTCAATCTGGCGGCCAGCTACAGTATTAATCGAAAACGCCTAAAGCGTAAACTCCAATCAATTTAAACCAAGTGAAAACGCAAACGCCCAAAGTTATTGGCTTTGGGCGTTAATTCTGTCTTGATTTGCTAACTTTCATCGAGCTCACTTTACTTTAAATTGGTTGAATAAACTTTATTTCCCATCAGAAAGACATATGGAGAATTGGAAATGGCTTCCCCATATCATCTAAAGGTGAACGTGATACAACTTTAAACCCCATCGCTTCGTAAAAACCTACTGCTTGAGGGTTCTGTTCGTTCACACCGACCTTATTAATGGAATGACAATTCAATACGTGCTTAAATAGCGCTTTACCAATACCTTGCCCTCTATATTCATTCAAAATAAATAACATTTCTATTTTCTCTGAATGAACACCAATAAAACCGACAATTGCGCCCGCTGTATTTTTCATACAATGTAAAATAACATTCGGAAACGCTTGCTCAATGATAATTGGCTTAAAAAACGCGATATCTTCTTCACTTATAAAGTTGTGAGTTGCTCGGACTGAGTTTTCCCAAACGCTTAGCAGTTCAGCATAATCGCTGGGAAGCACATCATCTATATACATAGTTATCTCTGTAATTAATAATTATTGATTAAATTTGCTAAATAAATAGCGCTGTGCAGCCGCAAGTAGGAAGATACTATTAAAATTCAGCCTTTTAAAGCTGAAATATACAGCCATAGTTAAACTTGAACCCCATCAGGGACAAAGCTATTATGAAAACGCAATTTAGGAAATATAAAACATAGGAATAATAATAATAATGAACAAGACACTAATTGCTTTTGCTATTTTCTCCTTACTAACAACTTCAGAAAGCTTTGCATCTAACTCAAATTTAAACTCAGAATTTAATAAGCATTACCAAGCTTACAAAGCAGCTGTTCAATTAGGGGATAAAAAAGCACTCGAAAGCACAGCTCAAAAAGCCTATGACATTGGTAAAGAACTTTACGGTCAGCACGATATTAACACCATCAATCTTGCAATTAACTACGCAACATCAATGGGTAACAGCAACCCTGATAAAAAGGTCTTACTTGAAGAAATACTCAAGATTACCAAAGAGCATCATACCGACAAGCTTGATGTTGTTTTTAATATTACCCTACCACTTGCAAAGTTAAACTTTAAAGAAAATCGTCGAGAATCACTCAATAGCTTAGAAGACATTGCAGAACAAGCTGAAGCCAAACAAGACTATGAATTTGCTTCGGTTGCATATTTAGAAGCAGCCAAACTTGCAGCAAAAAATAGTAGAACAGTAGGTAAAGCTAAAAAGTTGATACGTAAAACTGATGAGATAAATAAGGCTCATTTACCTGAAACCTCAGTTCAACGTCTTTCAACAGATATCTGGGTTGCTGCTTTAGATGAAGCAAGAAATAGAAAAAGTGCTGCAATTGAACGCTTAGAGCATATTGTTAATGTGTTTGATTCTAATCTCGACTTCGACCATCCTTTTGAACTATCTGCCCATTCAAAGTTGGTTAACCTTTACGAAAAAACGCGTCAAAGTGACAAAGCCACCAAACATTGTTTAGCCATAGCGAAAATGGTGCCTTGGAAAGACTCGCAAGAACAAGAGCCACTCTATAGAGCAAATCCGCAGTACCCAAAAAATATGGCTCGTAAGATGAAAAGCGGTTGGGTACAACTGCAATTTACCGTTAGTAAGTCAGGGTTTGTTAAAGACATAGAAGTAATTGACTCTTCTGAAAAAGGCTTTATAAAAGCTTCTATTGAAGCGCTTGAACAGTGGCGTTACGCTCCAAAATTTGAAGATGGCAAACCTGTAGAAGCGGTTTCAACAGTACAGTTAGATTATGTAATTAGTAGAGGTTAAACCTTTAATTGCTGTATCTACTTTTTGCGCATATTGCCTAGCAAAATATCAAACCAAAAAAAGCAGGCCGAATGGCCTGCTTTGACTCTCACATTAATAATCTAGGGAAAATATTAATCTTGTGTCCAAATCGCGATTTCACCGATTTGCACTAATCTACCGTTGTCACCGCCAATCCCCTCTCCTTGACGCTCATTCTTAAATGAGAAACGAACGTGTTGCACATCAACTGGCTTTTCAAGTTCGTAGGTGTAAGTGGTCACCAGTTCTGGTAAGGCCGTAAATGATTGCTCATCGATTAGTGTCCATGTATCGCCATCGTTTGAACCAAATACTTGCCAGCCCGTTGGGAAGCGAATTTCGTTGTCACCAGCAGTGGCAATAGAGTATTTCGCTACATTAACCGATTGTGGTAACACAAAATCAGCATTCACTGCTTCAACTTCATTTATCGGTAAAATATCAGGAAGATACTCAGGTACCCACCAAGGTGCTTCGACAACCGCATTAAACTTCTTACGAATATCGTTATCAGCTAGGGCTTCTGGACCCTCACCCCAAATACCAATATGGCTTGCATTGGTCGTCACCGTTACACCATCAAACTGTACGGCATTATTAAAGCCTACAACTGGTGTCGGATAAGGTGGTACTTTACCAAGTGATTTGAGGTAAGTTTGGTATTCGCCAACAATCACTTCGAGGCCTCTATTATCACCAAAAATATGCTTAAATGCGGCATCAAACGACCATTCAGGTAATGCCTTTGCAGCTGCATTTAGCTCATTCATAAAATCGATATTTCGGTTCGTGTTTACTACCCACTCCAAGAAGAATGAGGTCTGGTTATACGCATCTTTATTGATGTCATCTAACCAATCAATATTTGCTCGCGCATGCTCATAGAAACCCGCTTCGATGCGAATAAAATTCGCCATCGCTTCAAGATAAGTATGATGGTCAGTGCCTTCAATGTAATCACCTGTATTTGGCACATTTTGGTAACCATGGGTCAGCTCATGCCAAAGTACACCGATTATCTCGTCACGAATAGCTTGGTCGCCTTTGCCTTCTTGATTAGCAATATGGTTAAGATCAAACATCAATTGCATGTTTTTATCTGTACCACCTTTCGCCGCTGGGAAGTCATACTCATCAGTTATAAATTCAACAGATTCAAATACGTTAATTTCGGTGACATTGTTGAATAAACGCTTAGCGATCAACTCAGAAATTCGGTGAATTTCTGCTTCTAAGTCAGGCATAACTCGCTCAAGTACCGCTTGACCTGGATGCTCAGGTTTATTCTTAGAGAATGTCACTGTAGGCTGTGGGAAACCTGCCCAAGGGCTGGCTGGATCCCAAACGCGAATGAAGTCAGTTTTAACTAGCTCAGATTCACCCTTGTCGTTCTTAGCAACTAAAGTCACAGTTTTCGCGCCCAGTTCGTTAAAACGAACAAGCGGTTTACGCTCAGTGCTGGTTGCAGGCGTGCCGCCTTCAAACGTCCATTGCCAACTTGTTGGGTTAACTAGTGAGGTATCTTCAAATACCACAAGCTCGCCCACTTCAGGCGTTAAGTTAGACGCGCCAAACGACACGATAGGCGCTTCTGCAATCACGATTAATTCAAGCTCTGCAAGCTGAGTAATATCAGCACCATAGCTGTCTGTGCCACCGTGCTCCAAGTCGAATTTAAAGTACTGATAAGCTGCTTGCTCACCTTCAAGTTCGTACGCTTTTAACTCAGCACGACCAGTAAACGCTTCATTAGCACGAGAATCGATTTCAACCCATTCCTGCTTGTCGTTTGAGCCATATACAACCCAGTTCTTAGGGTCACGTTTAGGCTCATCGTTTGCCGAAACAAAGTGGTATTTTTGCAAAGCAGTCGCTTTCGCCGCTTTAAAGATCACAGTGGCTTTTTTATCAAAGGCCAAGAATTTGCTGCTGTGATTACCGTCAATTAAATTGCCGACCTGCTCACCATCAGGAGACGTTACCCCTTCGGCCAATACAGCTTCGATTTCTGCACCTTTATCTTGTGACATATTGCGAAGTGCACTTGACCCCGCAGCTTCCGTCACTTGCGTGCTCTGCTCTGCTTCGGTTTGTGTCGAGGTAAAACCTGAGCCATCATTACAACCAACCAGAATCGCCGAAACCGACAATGCCAGTGCTGATAAAGTAAATTTATTCATGTTCGTTCCTTATTATTCTTGTTAGAACTCGTAAGTCATGCGCAATACAAACTCACGACCAATGCTGTCGTAGTTACCGCCCAAATAGAACGGATAGTTACCCATGGTTTCGTCTTGCGGTGGCATTGCATTGAGTAGATTCTTCACAGAGAAAATCAAGCGGGTGTTGTCACCAATGAATTGGCCAAAAGTTAGGTTATGACGGTACCAAGCCGGTAGCTTTTGACGCTCGCCATATGGCGCTAAGTTCCACATTTCGCCTTTATAAAGGCTCAATAGTGAGATCGAAGTATCTTCTTTTTGCCAAGTTAAACTAAAGCTTGCGGTATCGTTGAAGTCGTAATTGTTCTGATCGTCTAATATATCTTTAAGTGGATCAGCCGCTTCAATACGTTCTTTCTTCTTTAATACTTTGTTGTATTCAAACTTATAACGGAACGTTCCAAATTCAGTATCAAATAAACCACGCACGCCTAAATCAATACCGCCGTCTTGAGTTTCTGAGGCATTGATATAACCTTGACGCACTGAGTGTGGCGTATAGGCATCACCCGAGATTGGGTTGCCTAAGCGATCTGTACCTTTACCATTTTCATCATAGCGTTGAATACGGGCGGCAGTGTTTTTACACAGTTGAGAGTTTGGATCTTGAATGCCTTCGTTACACTCCCACATAGTATGAAGAATGCTGCCTGCGCTCAGTACTTTGATTTTGTCTTTAATAACGATGTCATAAAAATCAACGTTAAACGAAAGATTCTCTGAATATTCATACACAAAACCTGCTGTAAACGAGTGGCCAGTTTCTTCTTTCAAAGTCGGATCGCCCGCAGATACCGTTTCGAAGCTCGCTTGTAATGAAGCCAATTGTGGGTTCGATAAATCGACGTTTTCACAGGTCGCTGTTAGCGCATCAGTTACATAGCCTGACACCTCGCCTTGGGCAGCAAGTACTGCACACGCATCGGCGGTAATACGGTCGTTGCCAGAGCCAAAGTTTCCTGAGAAGCCTTGATAAACCGAAGACATACTCGGGCCGCGGAATGTCGTGCTATAAGCAGAACGAAGTACTAAAGATTCAACTGGTGTGTAGGTAAAACCAAGCTGATAAGTTGGCGCACCGCCTACATCAGTAATGTCGTCATAATGGTCGTAACGAACAGCCGCTTCTACATCAAATTGCTCTGTAATTGGAATTAAAAACTCCATTGCAGCAGCATAACGGTCACGTTCACCTTCGGTAATAACACCAGTTAATCCCACAAACTCTTTATTTAAAATACGCGCATCTGGCGTTGCACGTGTACCTTCATTCATCGCTTCAACATAAGCGGCAAAAGAAACGGCCCCAGCAGGTAATTCAAATAAGTCGCCTGTGATATCGGCTGTAAACGTGTTATTGAACGAGTTACCGTCGTACGTTGCCCAATCGGCAATTTGCATTGCTGTGTCTGGTGTTAACGGCGCAAACCACATTTCATAGTTAGGACGATAAACAGGCATGCCATTTACTTCACCGTATTGTTGACCCTTCAATAAACGGTTGCCCTCGTTGGTATGATGTAAATAGCGGTCATTGAAGTCATAGTTTGCACGGCTATAACCTACTGAATAGTAATAATCGCCAATCTCACCTTTAATACCCACATTGAAAGACAGTGACGTATCGTTATACGTACGACCTAAGCCATCTTCGGTATATTCTTCATCAGCAACCACTCGCCACATGTATTTAACCGGTGCACCCAGTGTACCTTCTTGGTTTTCGATATCTGGATCCCAGAATGTACCGCCATGAATTGACTCATGATGACCCCAGAAGAAAGTGTTACGACGGCCTTTTTTCTCTTGATCGATATAGAAGCCATTCGCAAATAAGCTGTGCTGATCGTTTAAGTGATATTCTGAGTTGATGTAAACACTGAATGCTTCTGACTGATTTCGAAGTAACTTATCGCTGGTTTCATCCCAACCACAGCTTGCACCATAACTATTTCGCTCAATAAAATGCTGTACAGCACGTGGATGCGGGTTTTGCTCAGAGTTACAGTACTGAGCAGAATACTGGTTTTTATACTCGGTATTGTCAGCCCAAACCGTGATTGAACGGTTTGTTTCGTGGTGTGCTTTTGGATCTGGGTTGTCCCACACACTATCATGGTAAGGTCTGTCACCTGATAGCAAAGGATCAGTATGTTTATACTCTAGTGCATAGTCGAATGTGAACTCGTCTTGTTGGAAACCACCAACAAAAGTTAAGCCTTTTTTAGCGCCCGTTCCATAAGTATCTTGACCATAATAGGCATCAACATAATGAGAATCTATGCCTTTTTTCGTGATGATATTAACAACACCCGCCATCGCATCTGAACCATAAATCGCTGATGCACCACCGGTTTGAATATCAATGCGTTCAACCATGGCTGTTGGGATCATATCAAGGTTAACAAAGTTAGTTTGACCGCCGTAAGGCATTGGGTAGTAGGCTAAACGCTTTCCGTTTACTAGGATCAGCGTGTACTCAGGGCCTAAGCCTCGCAACTTTAGCTCTTTGGCACCCGGCGTGTAAGAACCCGTTTCAACTTCACCTAAGATCTGGCCATTAGCCGCAGTCACACTACTTAACGCTTCATAAACATTAGTGAAACCACTTCTAACCATATCTGCAGATGTAATAGTTTGAATATTTGTAACACCCTCAAGTTCAGTACGCTTAATACGTGAAGACGTTACTTCAATACGTTCAACTTTTTCTTCGACCTGATTTTGCTCTGCTGCAGTTGCAGAAGCAGATATCGACAAAGACACGGCCAGTGCCAACGGCGATAGCATTAAAATTTTGTTGTTATTCATCTTAGCCTCTAAGATTTATTTTTATGGAACGTTCCACTTTTGAATTAAAAAAATACTGAAGTGAAAATCGACAAACTCACAACAGTATGGAACGTTCCAATAATTGCGCATCATTTAATCATTGTCAACAATTTAGGAGATAAAAGTTCATCTAATTGTAACTATCTATTACAAGTTATTTAACTAATATTGAAGTGTTAATACTAAATGGATATTTTGAATACATATTCAAATATAAAGAATGGTCATCATCACTTGAGAGGAAGCGATAATGACCATTTCAATAAGGAGAGATTTATTATTTAGTAAGTTCAGCTTGGTATTCTTGCCAAAGCTTTTCTACTTTTTCGCCAGTTACATATTCAATGGCAGCGGCAAAAGTCCAATCCGGTAACTCTGTCGCCGTTGCATTAAATTGATGCTCAAACGCTTCATACCGTTTACTCAACCAAGATAAAAAGAAGCCGGTATTTGTGTATCCACCTAGCCAAGTATCTGAAGGTTCTGGGCTTCGTGTCTTGTGAAAGCCTGCATTAATTCGAATTAAATCTGCAACCCCTTCAATAAACGCATGGGTCTCTTCTGGAGTGCCCGTTGCTGATTGTGGGAATAACTGATAGCCATGGGTCAGCTCATGCCAAAGCACACCAAGCAACTCGTAAGTGACCTGTTCATCTGGTTTATTGGCTAGTCGTTCGGTGATGTATTTACTGCTGAATGCGATTTCCATATTTGAATAATCACCCGCTCGGTAAGCGAGCGTATCCATCCATTTTAGTCTGAATGTAACCTGCTCAAATTCAGGTACTTCGGTGAAATTTTTATACAGCATAGGCACTAAGTCACGGGTGACTTCATTAATCGCTTGTTCGATATTTGGCAGCAATTTAATTAGTCTTTTTGCCCCCGCAGATTCAGTGTCTTCAAGCTTGACCACTACTTTAGGTAACTGTAGACCAGCCCATGGACGATGAATATCCATGGCTTTAATGACATTTTTTTGTGTGATACTGTCTGTGCCGGTGCTGTTTTTAGTCTTTAACGTAACCGAATAGCTACCCGGCTTAGTAAAGCGTGCTTTTACGTCATTGCCCACATGCTTAATTTTTGCGCCAGGTATTATCCATTCGACATCATCAGGATCATTATCACTGGTGTTTGTAATGGTGATTTCTTCATTAAGTCTAACAATGCGCTTATCAAATTCAAATGACGCTAAAGGAAGGTCGGTGGCAGCAAACAAGCCTATATCGGCTACTTGCAAATAACTATCACCCCATTGCGTTGTTCCCTGTTGTTTTAACTCAAAGCGTACGTGTTTCGCTTGCTGGCTATTTGCAACGGTGTAAGTTTTGGTTTGTGCTCTTGAATCAAAACTTTGCTCTGTTTGGGTGTCTAAGAGAAACCAATTTTTACCATCAACAGAGCCTTTTACATGCCAATGTTTAGGATCTCGAGCTGGAGCATCCCCTGCTGATGTTAAAGAATATTGATGAATTTGAAACGCGTCCTTAAAGTCAATTTGCACCCAAGTTTGCGATTTATCAGACAAAAATTTACTGTGAATTGAACTATCAAATAATTGTTCAACGGATTCGTTTTCTACAAACGCAGGATGTTGTGCCTGTACAGTAAATGACTCCTTATCTGTAACATCGTAAAGGACAATATCTTTTGCGAGTACTGCCTGCGAACACACTGCAGCTAAAAGCATTATCAAGTTATTTTTTTTAAACATAATCACATTCTTTAAGTTTCTAAATAAGACACACGATATTGGAACGTTCCACAAAAGCAAGTGTTTTGCGTTAAAAACACACACTTTTTATAATTTCCTAATAACACATACCGCTTTTAGAACATCTAAACTTCTGAAAATCTTATCAATATCTATCTCGAACTCACATCAAGATTTTTTCATAATTAGAAACAGCTTTGCCGCATCTGAAGCTTGATGCTAATGTTAATTGAGAGCTTTTATTGCATGGAAACTAAATATGAAAAGTGCCCCACTTGCCGTAAATGAAAATCTGCGCTTAAGAACCTTAGAAAGGTATAAAGTGCTTGATACAGAAGCTGAACAGTGTTTTGACGATATTACTAAATTGGCATCTGTCATTTGTAATACACCGATTTCATTGGTCAGTCTGGTTGATAACAATCGACAGTGGTTTAAGTCAAAGGTTGGCCTTGATGCAGATGAGACCAGCCGGGAAATAGCATTTTGCTCACATGCAATCTTAGAGGAACACATTTTCGAAATTGAAGATGCACGAAATGACGAGCGTTTTTTTGATAATCCTTTAGTGACCGACGGCCCTAAAATTCGCTTCTATGCTGGCGCTCCTTTATGTGCTCCAAATGGCGAAGCAATAGGCACACTTTGCGCAATCAGTGATGAACCACAAAAATTGACGAACGAGCAGCGTTTAGCACTTCAAACACTGGCTAAGCAAGTCATCGCTCAACTAGAGCTTCGGCTAAAAGTAAAACAATTGAAAGATTCAAACCGTGCAAAAGACGAGTTCTTATCAACAATAAGCCATGAGCTTCGTACTCCACTCAATGCCATTACAGGTTTTAGCGAAGTTTTAAAAGAGTCTGCCGATATAAGAGCTCTACCAAAAGAGCAATTTGAATATATACAAAACATCGAGTTTAGTAGTCATCAGTTACTAGAAATAGTCAACTCGGTGCTCAACTTAGAAAAAATTGATGCGGGAAAGATGGAACTAAAACCGCAACCAGTAAGCCTGGATAAGCTATTTCAAAGCATTATGAATATGATGGGAAGTAAAGCACAGCAGGGAGAGGTAGAACTTAATTACGATATTGATGGTGCCCTTACTTCGCGCTTTTTTAATATTGACAAAACAAAATTAACGCAAGTCATTGTAAATATTATTGGCAATGCCATTAAATTCACGCCACAAACAAAGCAGATTAATGTTCGCTTCTATTTAAATAAAGATAAATTACACATAGAAGTTGCTGATCAAGGCGTAGGTATTAGTAAATCAGACCAAGTCCTACTGTTTGATAAATTCAAACAAGTCGGTATGCAAAGAAAAGAAGGTACGGGTTTGGGTCTATGCATTTCTAAAGGGTTAGTCGAACTAATGAAAGGCAAAATTCAGTTATCGAGTACTTTTGGTAAAGGCACCTTAGTTTCAATATCACTGCCTGTTGACGAATGCGAACAGAGCTCTGAAGTTGTACCTGTTGAAGCAAAGAATTTTGAAAAAATTCATATTTGTGTTGTCGAAGACAACCCGCTTAACCAGATGTTAATTAAGGCGATGTTACAGCAACTTGGTATCCAACATACGATTTTCGAAACCGCTGAGGCACTCTTTGAAATGTCTAGTCTAAACACATTTGATATTTTCTTACTTGATATTAATTTACCAGGAATGTCTGGATTACAAGCATTAGAAAAGCTAAAAGACTTGCAATGTAAACAACCCAAAGTTGCTGTCACCGCTGATATTTTTCAAGAAAAAGAGCTAAGTTCACTTTTTGATTCGGTTATTACAAAACCCTATAAAAAGTCAGACTTAATCGGCGTTTTAAATGAGCTTGTATCTTCTCAGCTCACCTTATAAAAACAATGGATGAATCACCACAACTTGTGTGGTTGTAATAAACTGACAATTTGTATTCGCTAGAATTTAATTTATTTTTTCTATTGCAACGATTTCTGAACGATTCATAGTCACTTTGTAACGCTCTAACTGCTTGACCGAGTCTTCTCTGTTTGTGGTGTATTTTAAAACTAGATTTATCTGATAACGACGCTCAACTCCTTGCCCTGATACTTTATTGCCTTCATGGCTATAAAGTTTACCCGCGCCTTTTTTTAAATAACGGGCAAATGAGCTTAAATTAAAAGTAATTCGCTGCTGAATCTCTTCGTAGCCAGGAATAAACTCTTGCTGTTTAACCTCGTTTTTACTGCAAAAGTGCAGAAGAGTTGCTGATTGCTTGTTTTGCTGACGGCGCTTTTGAAATAAGGCGTCGACATCTTCAGGGAGCTCTTTACTTTTAATTAATTCGAACCACACGGTTTGTCGCGCTACAACTTTTTCATCCACCGAATTTTTAAAAATATTTCGCCACTTAGGCCGACCATGTTGAATTTTTCGCCAAGCCCATTGGGTGATTTCGTCTTTAAAGGTTTCACGCAGGCCATAAATGACACCTAATAAAGCAATCAAGGCGATGGTGATTTCTTGAAAATTTGAACGTGCATTTAAAACCAAATACATCACAAAGGCCATGATCACCCCTGTTACTAAACCACGAACTAAACGTTTCAGATTTAAGTTTAAATCTTGCGTCTTCTTATTGAACACCACCCCATGTTCAATCAATCGCTGTAATAACCGCATTTTATTGGTGATCCGGTTTGGATCTTCAAGTGTCACTTGTGAATTGTAATTGTGCTTTTCTCTGTAAGCGGTTTCTTCTTTACAAAACGCCAAAATTTCATTTCTTTCACTGCTAAATTCACTTGATTTAGGGCCTTTTGCTAAGAGTTTTAAAAATGCCTGCTCACTGTGCCAACTTAGATAGTTATCAGCATTCTGAAAATAAGGCTTTAACGTTTGCTCTGGTGGCTTGTAACGACGTAATTTCTTTAATAGCTTTTTAGCTTGTTCAACCAGCTCACTGGCGACAGGGTAAAACTCATCGGCTTGTTTAAGTTTTAAGGTGGCTTTTATATCTGCATCGAGTGCAATGCGAATTTGATACGAGAAAAGATTTAAATTGACTCTGTAATCGCTTTTTTCCCCTTTTTTTTGACTTATGTATCGGCTTCTGACCAGAGGTAAATGGAGTTGCTCCGAATAATAAGCACAGTGCGTTTTAATATGGGCGTTAAAAAAATCAACTTCGTTAAAAGTGTCGCTATTAATGCCCATTTCAGTGGGGATAGAAAAGTATAAATCTAGCTGGCTGGCTTCTTTGGGGAATAGTTGAGTAACAAGTTTAAAAGATAAACTTTCATCAGGGCTTAATTTGGTTTTAGTCATTGATTAAAAATCCCCTTTACTACTACACCCCTTAATTTTAGCACAACCTATTGCTTTATATATTAAAATCTAGCCAGGTTTATTAGCTTTAACCGCATCTAAATACCGACCTTCTATAAATTTCTTCTCTTTATTTAAATGCTTTATCTTAGTTTTAGCTTGCTCTAGCTCGTTTTGCAGTTCTGCAACTTCAGCAGGATCAACTTCTCCACTAGTTTGCAGTGATAACTGCTCTATCAGCTGGTTTTGTTCGTTGATCTGGCGTTTATAATTGTTCAACATAGTGGCCATTTCAGATTCATTTTGACTGGCTGGTGCCATGGGCTCGCTGATCCACTCTTCCTTTTGTGCTCGAAGTGCAACCACCTCATTTTGTAGCTTTTGATTACTACTCTGTAAGTCTTCAAAAGAAGAGGTTTTTATTTCTAGCTCTGTTTTAGCAACATTAAGCTTTTTAGCCGTAACATCTAAATCACCCTTTAATTTGCGGATAAGCTTATGAGAGCGGCTCAACTTTTTATTTAACTCATTAATAGACGCTTGTTCTTCTTTCGTTATATGGTCAGCAGTAGAAGAACGTATTTGAGCAAGTTGCTGCTCTAAACCAACCTGTACCTGTACTAACTCTGATAATGTTTTGCCATGCTGCTCAGAAAATTGACTAGCTCGTTGAACTGATTCTCGGCAAAGAGCAATAACGGCCTCATGGTCCTCGTTTGAACGCCCCTTTCCTGTTATTGACACAGCGAATTTCCTAAACTCGCGTAGGATCAATAACAAAATATAAAACCACGTAGCTAAAATAAGTAAGCCAAAGTTGAGCGCTACATATTGATAGGCCTCTAGAGGAAAAAGAGTATCCACACACATAACCTCTCTGTTATTAATGATATAAGTTTAGTTTTAATGAGAAATTCTGCCTATACTCATTAAAGTTAATTTTTTTAGGGTTAGATGTGAAAGTACTAATTGTCGATGATAGCTTAGCCACAAGAGAAATTATTAAACGCGCTCTAATGAACTATGAGTACCGTAAGCTTTTTATTCGATGTGTTGAGAGTGTTGAAAAGGCAAGAGCTGAGTTAGTCGATTGGCACCCTCACATTGTTCTCACTGATTGGTATATGCCAGAACAAACTGGCCTCGTTTTATTAGAAGAAATCCGCTTATTAAGACCTGAGCTTCCTGTCGGAATTATTTCTACAATTGATGAAAAAGAAAAGATAATACAAGCAAGAACAGCTGGTTGTAATTTCTTTTTATCTAAGCCGTTTACTGACGAACAATTACATACTCAACTACAGCCTATTATTGAAAAGCTCGAACAAATTGAGCTTGATGTAGAGCAGTCGGTACCTTTAAAAGAAGGCTTGCCACTGCCCAAGACCGAACAATTAGAAAAATTAATGCAAAAGAACATTAGCGAATGCCTTACTTTGAACCCCATTCGAGCGCAATACTTCGATGAGTCCAAAGTTCCCAGCGTTATGGTTATTTATGCAGAACGTGGAAATCAGAAAATTAGAGTAATTGGGGTTTTAGATATTTACGCTGTATGTGTATTAGCTAGTAGCTGTATGAATATAGAAAAAGAAGAAGCGCTTAAAGCAATACATGAAAACAACGTCCACCCTGATATCTTATCCGCCTGTAAAGAGGCATTAGAGAAAACTGCTTACGCATTTTTAGATAATCAGAGCCGCATGAGTTTATACGTAAGAAGTTGTAAAATCATCTCTCAACCACATCCACGCCTTGAGCAAATATTTAGCTACCCCTTAAATAGCCGCATAGACTTAAGTTGTGAACGCGAGGGCATGGCGCAAGGTAAAATGTTGATTGTGGGCGTTTGATATCATTGCTCCCACAATCAGCCATTACTTGGATTAAATATTATTAATATTTTCTAAGTAAGTGTCTGCTTGATTAAGTACAGCAGCCCTTTGCTCATCGGTTTTCTTAAGCCAGTTTTTAAATACCATGGCTGTACGCGGATTGTTGCCCAATTTTTCTTGGTTTCGATGCATAAAGTGCCAATACAGTGAATTTAATGGACATGCGTTATTACCCACTGTTTCTGTTACTTTGTAAGCACAACTAGAGCAGTAGTCACTCATTTTTTTCACATAGTTTCCACTGGCCGCATAGGCTTTAGAGCCGACAATACCCCCATCAGCAAACTGGCTCATACCACGAGTGTTTGGCATTTCTACCCATTCGATAGCATCGATATACACGCCCAAATACCAGGCATCGACTTCATCGGGGTTAATACCAGCAATCAAACAGAAATTACCTGTGATCATTAACCGCTGAATATGATGCGCATAGGCGTAGTCAAGTGATTGGCTAATTGCATGGTGCTGGCAATTCATTTTGGTATTTGCATCCCAAAACCAACTAGGCAGCGCACGCGTTGTTTCTAAGTGATTCAATGTTGCGTAGTTAGGCATATTTGCCCAGTAAACGCCTCTGACGAACTCTCTCCAACCAAGTATTTGCCTGACAAAGCCTTCAATTTGTGCCAAATTAATTTTACCATTTGATTGTTGATAGTAATGGATCGCAGTATCAACAACTTGCTTAGGCGACAATATCTTACTGTTTAGTGCAAATGAAATGCGGCTATGGTACAAGCTCCAACCCAAGTCTTCTCCTAATCCTCTAAGCTGGCCCGTCATGGCATCTTGAAAGCGGCCAAAGTTAGGCAAACATACTTCACAAAAAAAGTTCAGAAGCTCAACAGACTGCTTGCGGTTTATGGGCCAGAGTAAGGTGTTATCACCTTTACCCATAGTCTTTATATTGTGCCGTGCAATACGCTCATTTATCTCAGTAACATCATTGGCAAATAACAGAGGTTGCGGCACATTGCTTAAATCTTGTTTTTTAAGCTTTTCACGATTGTCTTTGTCGTAATTCCATTGTCCACCTTCAGGCTCGCCATTTTGCATTAAAATATCGAAACGTGCGCGCATCGTTCGGTAAAAGTGCTCTAACCTGTGTTTTTTGTTAGCTTTAAAGTATTGCCCTAGTTCTTGGTCACTGACATAAAAGTGCTCAGCTTCAAAGCCCATGTTTTGGATTTCTAGGCTTTGGCAAAACTCGCTGATTTGAGTACGAAGTCTCGCTTCATCAGCTAGCTGGTATTCAAATTGCTGAATACTGAACTTTTGAATTAAATGCGATAACAGCTCAGGCAAGCTTTTAAATTTTGCAGTGTCGTCCAAGGTTAGGTGCAAAACATGAAACCCTGCTTGCTTTAAGCCTGCTGCAAACCCTTGCATAGCAGCGAAAAACGCCTGTACTTTTTGAACGTGATGCACTGTGTAAGTGGCTTCTTGATGTAATTCGGCGATGACATACAATACTGAATCGTTTTTATCTTGATACCAACTGTGACTGGCATTGAGTTGATCACCTAAAACTAATCTGAGTGTTTGATACTGATTATTCATACCAACTCCTTATCTTGTTTGCCTTTATTGCCCGCACAGCGTTTAGAGCAATACTTCACATTTTCCCAATCTCGCTGCCACTTTTTACGCCATGTAAAAGGTCGCTCACACACTGGGCATAGTTTGGTAGGTAATTGGCTTTTCTTCATATTACTCTTCATTTTTTTCTAATCGGGTCTGACATGGCGGGCTAATAGATGACCGACTTGAGCACGAACTTCGGGGCGCTTGCGCCACTTCCACAATAAATCTTGGGCTGCTTTGTAGCTTTTTGATACATCAACAATGGGGTCAGGGTAATTTTTGCCAAGCTCAACGCCATACATAAGTTGCTCCATTGGCGAAAGCTGCCAAGGCTCATGTACGAGTGGCGCGGGAATATTGGCAAGCTCAGGCAACCAACGTTTTACAAACTCACCGTCGGGGTCTTTTTCAAGACCTTGCTTTACTGGGCTATAAATACGTATGGTATTAAAACCCGTTACCCCAGCCTGCATCTGCATTTGGCTGTAATGAATACCCGGTTCAAAATCTAAGAAAAGACTGGCCAAATAAGGGGCACCATCGCGCCAATCCACTTCGAGATGATGGCATAAGAAACTTACTAACATCGCCCGCATTCTAAAGTTGATATACCCGGTTGCAATTAAACAGCGCATGCACGCATCAACCATGGGCACACCCGTTTTACCTTGTTGCCACGCAATAAGGCGCTTGGCTGCGAGTGCTTTATCTGCGCGCGGTAAATGTGTATAGCCCAAGTTAACTGGTTCAAATTCCATCGAACTTTGACTTTCGAATTTTTGGATAAAATGACAGTGCCAATGCAATCTAGAAGTAAAAGCAACTAGGCTTCTGCGCCAACCTTTTTTTTGCCAGTGTTGTAACACCGCCTGATACGCTTGCCTTAAACTGATATTTCCCCACGCTAAATAGGGAGAGAGCCTAGAACAATGAGTTTGGCTCAATATCGGGCTCGAAACACTGTAAGCATAAGCTTGGCCACGTGTATCAAAAAAGGAATCCAAAACCTCTTTGGCAGCTTTTTCACCACCTTGTTGGTATTCTCCTGCTTCTAAAAACCATTCTGGGTGCTCGTCAATTGCCGACTTTTTTACACTGTCTGCAAATTCATTTTCAACACACCAATTAACTGCATCTAGGTCAACATCAGCAGTTGGGGCACGCATGACTTTTTGCCAATACTCGTCCCAGGTTTTACGATGTGTTAGCCCTCTAATTACGGCGCCATATGGGGTTTCATGCCAAGTAATGCAAGCATTTTCGCAGCAAGATGCAATAAATTTATCTCGCTCAAAAGTGTTGTTTAAGCCTATTTCTTGATAAGAGTAGAGTCCGGCAATGTTGTATTTATCATGCAACTCCGCAAAAGTGTGCTGCACGTCTTTAAAACTGATATAGAGCGCCCCTTCGGGTAGTCGCGCAGCTATGTCTTTTAAAGATGACAAGATAAACTGCCAGTGCCGAGGTTTATAATGCGGATCATCAAGCAGCATAGGCTCAAAGCAATACACCAACAAAACAGCATGACCTGACTGCGCGGCTTTAAGTAAAGGCTCGTGATCTGTGAGCCGTAAATCTCGTTTTAACCAAACGACTGAAATCGCCATAAACTATTGTGCACGTGTATCAACTGGCCAGTCTGCGGCATCAACCGAGTCCAGCGGTTGAAAATCTTGCTTACCAAGCCAATGATTAATAAATACATCGTTGGGGTCGTATTGCGCTTGCTGTTTTTCGATATTGAAGTGACGACCACCTCGGGGATCTGCACCCACACCAGCAATGTACTGCCAATTGCCCCAGTTAGATGCCACATCATAATCGAGTAATTGTTGCTGAAAATAAGCCGCACCATAACGCCAATCAAGACAGAGCTCGTTTACTAAACAGCTAGCCACGATTTGTCTACCTCGGTTAGACATAAACCCAGTCTGATTAAGTTGCTTCATGCATGCATTGACCAGTGGGTATGGGGTCTCGCCTTCACACCATTTTTTAAATCGTTCAGGGAAAAAGCTCGTTAATGGCTTACTATTCGCTTGCCCTTTAAATGAAAACAGACTTTCACCTTGATACAGCGCTAACCATTGAAAATACTCGCGCCATAACAACTCAAATTTAATCCAATAAGTTGATTCATTCTTGGTCACACTAGATTCATATTGCTCAACCCCATGCCACACTTGACGAGGTGACAAACTGCCTTGCGCAAGATAAGGGCTAAATTTAGTAGACAGCTGCCAGCCATCGAGTTCGTTGCGAGTTTCTTTATAAGTACTTGGTGCAGTTGAATCGAAGTAACTTTTTAAGTGTGCTGAAGCTGCATGCTCACCACCTTGAAATAGTGAATCGGTAAAGTCTTCATCACTTAGCCCTTCACTTTGTAAAATATCACCAATCACCTGCTCTGTACTCATAAAATCTAATGCAGTTTTAGTCGCTGGTGGAAACAGCTCATTCAGTTTTAAGGGCTCGGCAATCTCAGAAATTTTTTGTTTTTCGACAAAACGGCGATACTTTGAAAAGCTATCAAGGTAGGCCGGATGGCTTAAAACCTCAGTGTCATGCCAAAGAGTGTGTTGCCAAGCACTATGCAGCCTAACGGAGGTGTTCTGCTCAACCTCTTTGAGCCATTGCCTTTCATACACACCAACTTGATGCGCTACGGCTAAGGTATTAACTTGTAGCTTCTCACATAAATTGCTTATAGCAGTAACAGGGTTGCCTTTGAGAAGTATTAAGTTTTGCCCTCTGGCGGCTAGTTGAAGTGCCAAATTTGAGATTGCTTGCAAAGTAAAAACGAGACGCCGTTTGCCCATTGCTCGTTGCTGAAAGTTGTTCGCTTTGAAATCTGACTCATTAAGTACATAAACAAACGACATTTCATCTGAAAAATCACACACATTATTCAGCAATAGATTATCTTGTAACCTTAAATCGTGAGTGAACCAATATAGCGTGTTTATCTTTAGCAAATTATTTATCCAATAGAAATATGCACCTATTTTAATTACGTTTAGTTCAACTCATAAGTTCACTATCAAAACGAAATTAGGACAAACAATGAAAACTACAATTAGCTGCGATGTGCATGATTACTTTGAGATTGTCTGTATGAGGAAAAGTCAGATCACCATCACACTGCACTCAGAAAAGATAATATCTGGCGAAGCGTCAGATATTATCTTAAATCAGGAAAAGCAAGAGTGCTTACAGATGAGGGTAAACAATGCACTATACACAATCCCGCTTACTGAAATTAAACACTTACATGCACATAATAATCCTACATCTGCACATAATTTTCAGGTTAAGATTACATAAAGGTTTTAGGTACTAAACTGAATACCCAAATTTTCTTAAGATAACGGGTTACTTGGGTGTAATGATTATTATGAAGGAATGCTATGTCATCTAGAACAATTATTATTAGTTTGTTTGCCTGTTGTATTTCTTTCGCAGCCGGTTACTTTGTTAAAGACAACCAACCCAAGTATGCAAATCAACCAACGGCCAAAGTAAAAGCGCAGGTTACTGAGAAAAGTAATACACAGCAAAAAACAGACCTTACAAAGTCCACGATACATATTCCTAGTTCGTTATCTTCAAAAAACGAGCAGCACACTCTTGATGTATTAGAGGGCTTTCTAAATAATTATCAAGACTCTAACTATTTGACTATTACAAATAAGTCACTGGCACCTCTATACCTGCAACTAAGTCAGTTAGATGCTTATCAATTACAGCAAAAAGCCCAAGACTTACTCAACCTTTTACCCAACGCGGCCGCGTCAAGAGCCCTTGGGGTTACACTTGAAGTGCTTGCTGAGCAAGCACCTATTGCAGCACTTGATATAGCATTAAATTTAAGTGTTCCAGAAGAATTTAAATGGAGTTATGCTTGGTCAGTTTTGTCAGTCTGGACTAACAACTCACCGCTCGACGCCTATGATTGGTACATGGCTCAAGATTTTAGCCAATCAAACCTGAAAGGTTTTGGCACCGAAAACATGGTGTCTACTGCAGTACTTAGTGGCTTATATAGTTATGACAAAGCCTTAGCAATTTCAAAAATTACGGAGTTGTCACAACAGAATAAAGTGAGTGCACCTTCATTATCTTTAATCTCAAGAAGCATTAATGACTCAGAAGAGTTTAGAAATTTGCTCAACGCCTTAGGCGCAGATAAAGAAAGTAAAATGGGGCGAACTGAAATTGCTGGAGAATGGTTTAGTAAAGCTCCTCATGATGCTGCTGCCTGGGTCAATATGCTTAGCGAAGAGCAAAAAACCGAACCGCTTTTAAGACACGCATTAAATCGTTGGGCAGAATCAAGTCCACTTGAAGCTTCAGATTGGTATATCAAGCAATTTAATGAGCAACAGCAATCAAAAGCAATTTCTGAAGCCGCAACCAGTTTTGCCGCACGTGATCCGCAAGCTGCATTGGACTGGGTTGATAGTTTAAATAGAAGTGATACTGACTTTGCAGTCGAAGAGTTATTACATAGGGCCAGCTACGAAAACCCAGATTTTGTGCTTGAACACCTTGATAGAGTCAATGAAGAACAGCGCAAGATATCAGTATTACAATCCGCCATTTATGCTATTCATCAACAAGACCCAAGCAAGGCTAAAAGGATCGTAAACGCTTCGCCTTACAAAGATGAGCTAGAAGAATACCTTAACAGGATAAATGAGTATTAATGATGGTGTTCAGGTTAACGACTTTGAACTCATCTTGAGAAGCTTAGTTAACCGTATAAACAGTCGCATTGTTAAACCACGCATCAACTCGCGCTATTAGCATAGGGTTATCACTGTGATTGGCGATAACCTTTGCCTTATTCGCAAACTGTTCTGCTTTGCTTTGCAATAACTGACTTCTTGCAATATCAGCCCTAGCTAATAATACCCAAATCTGGTTTGCAGGTGCTTGCGAATGGGTCGCGATTTCAAATGCTTGTTGTAAATATTGCTCAACAAGCGCATGATTTTGCTGCGCATTTGATACCTTTGCTAATTCAATTAATGCCGCAGTTTGACCATAATCGCCTTGAAACTGCTTATGATATTGCAGTGCCGCAGTGAGATGGTGTGCAGAGTCGCTAAACTCACCTTGTAAACGCTTGATTTTGCCAAGCTCTTCATGAGAATACGCAATAAATAACTCATCGTTTTGCTGCTCAGCCAATTGTTTCGCTTGTTCAACATACTGCTCAGCACTGAGCAATTCGTTTTCTCTGTCGGTTTGCTGTGGCCAATTTATTTGCAAATATCCAATCATTAAATAAGCGCGCAATAACTCTCTACCTTGCTCTCCTTGAGTTTGAGCCAGATTAATACTGTCTTTTAGCAGCGCTATCGCCTCTGTAATTTGCCCTGAGTTTGCATAGCTCGCAGCCAAATAACGTTTGGCCGCCAATAAATCAGGCTCTGTACTTAATGCTGTTTGCAATAAAGGTTTTGCAGCAACGAAATCTTGCTCTAAATATTTAGCAACACCTCTAGCAAACGCTTCATTACTAAATTGGCTGATGCTTTTATCATTACCTGAGGGCTGATATTCATCGAAGCGAATTGCTATTTTGCTCACTAATTGATTGAACGCGTCATCAACAGAGGATGCGAACTCAATACCTTGCTCCACACCAAATGGAGTTTGTAATTGATAATGCAGTTGGAAATCTTCAGGGAAGCCTGTTAAACGAGTGGCAACGATTAGATCAGCTTCTAACTTCTCTTGAATGGGATAAAGCGCCCCTCTTTGATAAGCTCTGCGCTGCTCGGCGTTCAGCCTTTCTATCGCGAAAAGTACATGATCGCTGTCAATGACTGTTAATTGAGTTGACTGACTTAAACCAAGCGTGAGTTGCTCTTGACCACGCAGTGGCACCCAATTGTGAACGCTGTCTTGCACATCATTCTTCACAGGTAAAAACGCCACTTTTAGAGGCGGCTCTGAACGAATAAATAAAAACACAAACACAATCATAAGCAACAGAAAAACGGCGATTGACGCGCCAATCCACACTTTGCTTTTATCTATGACTGGCCGAGTTTTAATTCTCGCTTGTGGATTAATAGACTGAATTGGCTCTGACTGTATTGATTCAGGTAATAAAGGCGCAACCCACTGATAGCCTTTACGAGAATAGGTTTTTATTACATTAGCACCGAGTAAGTCTCGGATCTCTTTAATCGACTGTGTCAGAACTTGGTCTTGAACAACAACATCATCCCAAACGGCGTTTATGACTGCCTGCTTGCTAACAATATCGCTTTTATGCTCAATAAGATAATTAAGAACTTGCAAGGTTTTTGCACGAATAGAATGTTCAGAATCAACGCTGCTTACTATCCCTGTTACTGTATCTAACACTTTGTCGTCTATCTGAAATCGCATGACATTCTATGGCATTATATTTAGTTATTCTTTTTAGTAGTCTGCTATATCAACTAAAAAGTAGCAAGTTTATGAGGTTGGGAAAATGTTCATAAACTTGCTAGTAAAGTTAAAGTATTAACCTGAGCTTTGGTTAAGGGGTTTACTAAAGTGTTGATCTTAAATTGATAAGTATTTTTCAAGTCTGCAGCCGGAAACTTTCAGGGATAACAAGACGAATTTACGCGTCAATAGCTAGCCTATTGCAAGTAAATTCAACGTAGTTAGCGTTGAAAGTAGCCGCTGGAGATAAATTTATTATCCATAGCTCAGGTTAAATTAATAATATCTTAGGTCGTCGACTTTGCCCCAAAACACGCGATACGAATAAGCGGTGTAGGCCAAGATTGTTGGCACCACAAGTAATGCTCCCCAAAGTAAAAAGGCCAGTGATTCTGCCGCTGCTACTGCCTGCCAAATAGTAAGATGATTTGGCACTATGTCTGGAAAGAAGCTAATTGCTAACCCCAAGAACGACAGAGTAAAAATAGTCACGCTCAAAATAAACGGATGATGTGCTTTATTATCTGGCTGGGTGGTTAGCTGCGATAGCTTCCGAGCAATTAATACAAAGCAACTAAAACAGATAATCGGCAGAGGTAATAACAGCAACATGCTCGGCCAGCTAAACCACTTCAAGAAAATCTCAGGCGACAACCATAAATTTGCGCCTGACACGAGAGCAATACCCACTAATGCAACATACACACAACGCTTACAGACTTTAATTGCATATTGCTGCAACTCGTCTTCTGTTTTCATCACTAACCAAGCTGCACCAATTAAGGTATATGCGGCCGCTACGCCGACTGCACTCAAAAGTGCAAAACCATAAGACCAAGCAGACTCATCAAAGCCCATTACATAGCGGCCTAACATATAACCCTGAGATGTCGCCGCTAAAAGTGAACCAAATTTAAAGGCCAAATCCCATGCATTCTTGTGATCGACGATAGCTTTGGCTCTAAAATCAAACGCAACACCACGCAGAATCAAACCAATCAGCATAAAAGTACAAGGAATATATAGAGCTTTAAGCACCAAGCTATGGGCGGTCGGAAATGCAATTAGTAATAAGCCAATCGCCAAAACCAACCAAGTTTCATTGGCATCCCAAAACGGGCCGATTGAAGCGATCATTTTATCGGCATCATGGTCGTTATTGGTAGGTAGTAAAATCCCCACTCCCAAATCATAACCATCCAAAATGGCATACAACAAAACAGCTAACGCCATCAGTGCAGCGTAAATAATTGCTAAATTATCTTGTTCAAACATACGCAGACTCCTTAATCTCAATACTTGAACGCTTTTTGCCAACATGCTCTTGTAATGATATTTCTTCAATAAGCACCGCTTTTCTCGCCATCAAAAATACAGTGTGTAAATAAGCAACTAGTAAAAACGCGTACACGGTTAGATACATGACTAAGCTAAACCCGACATTTTCAGGCGCAATGGTGGTGGCTGCTTGATCGACTGTTAAAACACCGCTAACGATAAACGGCTGACGACCAATCTCAGTGACATACCAGCCAGCAAGCGTTGCCACCCAACCAGAAAAACTCATTACCACCAAAGTTCGCAGTAACCAATTTGGTAAACAATTACTTTTATAAAGCCTGAACACAGCAAACCAAGCGACTACAATCATAAGTAAACCAAGTCCCACCATAACTCTAAAACTAAAAAAAACAGGTTTTACAGGTGGGTGTTCGCCTTTGAATTCATTTAAGCCTCTAATTTCGCCATCGAGTTGATGGGTTAAAATTAAACTCGCCAAGTTCGACACTGCAAGTTCAAAGTGGTTTGTGCGCTGCTCTTCATCTGGAATAGCAAATAATAGTAGAGGCGCACCTTGAGTTGTTTCCCATACACCTTCCATCGCAGCGACTTTTTGTGGTTGATGTTCAAACGTATTGAGGCCGTGTAAATCACCTACATAAGCTTGTAACGGCGCTAATACAGCAGCCACAACCAGCGCGACTTTAAGGGTGAGTTTAGGCGCTTTCTTATCATCGCCTCGCAATAGGCGGTAACTACTGATCCCAGCAATTAAAAAGCTCGCGGTTAAGCCTGATGCAATGAGCTTGTGAGTAAAACGGTAAGGAAAAGAAGGATTAAAAATGATCGCAATCCAATCGGTCGGATAAGCAATGCCGTCTCGCATTTCAAAACCAACAGGCGTTTGCATCCAAGAATTGAGGCTTAATATCCAAAATGCAGACAAAGTAGTGCCAATTGCAACAACAAAACACGCAATTGTATGCACGCGAACTGGCACCTTATTTATACCAAACAACATGATCCCTAAGAAGGTTGCTTCTAGAAAGAACGCGGTTAGCACTTCGTAACCGAGTAATGGCCCTGCAATGTTGCCCACTTTTTCCATAAAACCCGGCCAGTTCGTGCCGAATTGAAACGACATAGTAATACCACTTACAACACCTAGTGCAAAAGTCAGCGCAAAAATTTTTACCCAGAAACGATAGGCTCGCATCCAAACCGCATCGCCGGTTTGTTCAAACCTGACTTTAAAGAATACGAGAAACCATCCTAACGCGATGGTTATAGTAGGAAATAAAATATGAAAACTGATATTTGCCGCAAACTGAATTCGCGACAGCATTAATGTATCTAACATGTTCCCCTCCGAACACGACCCAAGCACGCCTTAGCTGAAATCCTCCTCAACCAAGATTTTAAAGTTTCAATAATTACTGAAACTTTAAAACATACTAAACACTAAATTGACTCAGATCAATTAATATTCGGTATTAATATTGTGCTCATTGAGGCCGCTCAGAAAATGCTTGTTTCATGACTGAAGTAAAAATGACATGATAGCCGCATCCTTTTAAAACTTTTGGTCGTGCGCTTTGAAAACGGTACGCTTTTTTCTTTATATCTTTCTATCAATCACCGCCGTGGCTGCAAATGCAAATACTCTCTCTATTGAGCAAACGCCAAGCTATGTTTTAACTAATGATGTTCAAGGTGTAGATGGATTAAATAATCCGAGA
The DNA here is from genome assembly GCF_040104455.1 of Pseudoalteromonas sp. BZB3. Taxonomy (NCBI): domain Bacteria; kingdom Pseudomonadati; phylum Pseudomonadota; class Gammaproteobacteria; order Alteromonadales; family Pseudoalteromonadaceae; genus Pseudoalteromonas; species Pseudoalteromonas sp. BZB3. The sequence continues at coordinate 64,957 of NZ_JBECOS010000012.1, forward strand.
GATATCGCATTAAGCAAAGATAAAAAATGGGTATTTGTTGCCAGTGCCGATGATAACTCGCTTTCGGTATTTAAGGTGAACTCTGACTTGTCGCTTTCACATCGGCAAACGATTAAAAGCAGCGACAGAATTAAACTCGAGGGCGCGCTTTCTGTGGTGAGCGACGACAGCGGCCAAAACGTTTATGTATTAAGTTATTACCACAGCGCACTGCTACACTTTAGCTATTCTGAAAAAACAGGATTAGCGTTACAACATACCTTGTCCGACAATCTGCCTTTTGCACAAGTATTTAAACAACCTGAAACCATCAAACCAGAACAAGATACGGTTGGGCTCTTTGGTGGTTATGAGCTAGCAATTAATCACAATACTAATCAATTATTTATCGCTGCAACAGTCAGCCATGGTGTTAGTGTATTTAACTTGAATCAAGATGGTAAACCAATACTGTCTCAACGAATTCATACAAACAAAGATACAGCCCTTTCAGGTGCGGTTTCTGTGACAACCAATCATTCAGGCCAGTTTTTGGCTGTTGCAGGTATGAAAGGTAAAGCCGTATCTATTTACAAACGCAATGAAGCTGGGAAATTTCACTTTTATCAAACTCTAAAGCACCCATTTGATATGCCGATTTCTGTGGCTTTTGCTAATAACGGACACTACCTCATTGCGGTCGATGCTATAAACAACGACATTGTTTTGGCTCAGAAAAACCATGAACAAGCATTTGAAGTTTTAAAAGTGGTCAGTAAAGATGAACATGATATCGAGGGTTTGAATAAAGTAACGCTATCTAGAAATCAAAGCGCCATTTTAACTTTCTCAGAGCAAAGCCATCGCATTGATGAATTTCAGATAAACGAAGCTTCACTTATACATTCAAGAAGTCTCTCCCCTAGCGGGCTACAATCTGCCACCGCCCTTGAATTTATTAACTCAACCCATGCTGTTTCAACATGGGCAAAATCAGATGCAATTGCAGTATTTAAACTTTAAATACTGCAATTAATTTAATAGCATATTTAACGACAGGTAAAGCTCATCACCAATTCATAAGGCTGACCCATTGAATCTTCAGCGATACCGCCACCTATAGACATCGCTGCTCCAACATCATCAACTGCATTTTCACCTAGTACCCAAAGCACAGTACCCGCGGTTTCTACCGCGTTGGCGATATTTAAATTCTGTAAATATTCCTCTTCAGGCATACTACCAACATAAGTAATGTTTTCATTCAGTACGTAGGCTTTCTTATCTTGCTCATCACAAAAGTGCTTAGATTGTTTTAATGCTTCATTGCCAGCTTCAGATTTTGTTTGTGCCGTGAGCTTCACATAATGCTCACCGCTGTCTGAAGGGCGAACGTTATTGTGGTGTGCACACGCGGTTAATAAAGTCGCTAAAGAAAGTGAGATGAGTGTTTTCGCTGCATTCATTGTAAGTGCCTAAGATGTTTGTTTTGATGAGTCTAAGTTAGCGCGATTACCTGTGAGAGTCCGTCAAATGTCGTGAGAAGTTGTAGAAAAGTGTAAAAGGACTAAACGCTCAAATAAAAATAAAACCATCAGATTTACGGTATTCATAAATAGTTTATGCAAAAAACCTCAATTATGCTCCCTGCTCGTTTTTATTTATATCTTTGTTTAGATTCCCTTCTCATCTGCATTTTTTCATCGCACAGCCTAAATTTGCATTGTCCCTAATAATCCCTAGAATGCGCCGCTCAATTGACTGACAGGTTATTACGAGGTTTTCATGTCAAAGTCTTCTCTATTAACGCTTGGGTTTATGACCTTTGCGTTATTCTTAGGTGCGGGTAACGTTATTTTTCCGCCACAATTGGGCCAAGGCTCAGGTGAATTTTTCTGGCCAGCAACCATAGGTTTTTTAATCACAGCTGTGGGATTACCGGCCCTCACCCTAATTGCCATAGGCTGCATGGGCGGTAGCGAAGCGCTAACCAATAAACTGCCACGCGCAGGCCATTTACTGTTTTGGGGTGTATTGTTTCTATCAATTGGCCCGCTATTTTCATTACCAAGAACATTCAGCGTGTCGTTTGAGTTTATTGCCAAACCATTTTTCGCTGATTGGGCTTTGTTACCTTTCACTTTAGTGATGGCTGCAACCACGCTATTCTTTGCGCTTAGCCCAGGCAAACTAATGGACAGAATCGGTAAAATCTTAACGCCGGTTTTATTACTGATGCTGTTATTTATCGCCATTAGTGCTTTTTTATACCCGCACGGGCAACTCGAAAACACCGCAGAGCAATACCAATCTTTCGCCATTGCCTCTGGCCTATCAGAAGGTTATATGACCATGGACGTATTAGGTGCTGTGGGCTTCGGCTGGTTAGTGATCAATGCACTTAAAAGTGCAGCCCCTAATGCGCCTGTTGTGCCAAACCTGATCAAAATTGTGCTGATTTCTAGTGTTGCAATGTGCTTCGTTTATATTGCAATCGCTTTTGTGGGTGCAAATTACGGCATTATTGAAAGTAATGGTGGTGCGCTACTATCAAATTACATGAATTGGATCTATGGCACGCCAGGTGTTTTATTAATGGGTGTAATTGTAACGCTTGCTTGTTTGACTACAGCTATAGGTTTGACCTGTGCTTGTGCAGAGTTTACCAGTCAAAACTTCAAAAATAATAACTACAAAACCAGCACCATTACGATTGTCGCCATTACAACATTGGTGGCTAATTTAGGCTTAGACCTGTTGATTGCTATTACATTGCCTCTCGTTGTTGTACTTCACCCTGTTGCTATCAGTATTATTTTATTGGGTCTGTTCTATTTAAAGCGTCCGTTCAACGGCTTGGTTTACAGTTTAACCATTGCAGCCGCGATCACTGGCGGTGTCATTGATGCGCTCAAGATCCTTGGCAATATGCCAGAGCAACTGCATAACGTATTTGTAAATTACCTACCTTTATATCAATACAATGCGGGCTGGATTGTGCCGACATTAGTCGTTTTTGCAGTCGCAAATATGCTGTTCCAACGCAAAGAAAATACAGCTCAAGCTGCTGTATAACTTGCATAACAAATAATCTAAGGCCAACGATTTGCTATAAGTAATATAATTTTACAATTTATATACGCAAAAGTTGGCCTTCTCATTTTTCATTCGATTTTTCTCTATATAATGCCACCAGCAAAAACAGGGAAAAGAAATGAAAAAAATAAAACATACACTTAAAACATGGCTAAAGCGCTCTCCCGTTGCCATCGCCCTTTCAAGTGCCTTTGTATTACCAAACACCTTTGCCGCCCAAATCGATGGAGTACTCGACGAAGTAAAATGGCAAAACGCTCAAGTCATCAACTTAGACAAAACCACCAGCCCATTCACCCTTGCCCAAGCTGATAAGCAAACTCAAGTAAAATACTTCTCTAGTGAAGAAGGCATACACGTTGCCGTGATTGCCACGCAAGCACTCAGTGAGCAAACCTCGATGCGTACCGCCCGTGACAGTGATTTAGAAAGTGACTTCATTGAACTCATTATCGACTTTGATAATGGTAAGAACACCGCTTATGGCTTTGCGCTAGGAAATGGTGGTTCAATGCGCGACGGTATTTGGCAAAACAATAACCGTTTCAAAAGTGACTGGGATGGCACCTGGTTTGGTAAAACCAGCCAAACTGACACAGGTTGGGTAGCTGAATATTTGATCCCTTGGAATGTCGCGCCAATGGCCAAAATTGACGGTGACAATCGCCAAATGGGCATTTACGTTCGCCGTCATGATGTAAAGTCGAATAGAAGTTACAGCCATGCACCAACCTCATCGAGTCAACCTGACTTTTTGCGTGAATTCAGTCAAATTAAAGTGGCGAACCATGCCAGCTCATCTTTAGATATCTTCGCTTCAGCGACATACCAAAACGATATGCTGAACGATACCGATGACAGCAATATCGGCGTTGATATCTTCTGGCGCCCAGATGCAAGTCAACAATTGAGCGTGGCATTAAACCCTGATTTTGGTCAGGTCGAATCTGATGGCCTCGTCGTTAACTTTTCACCATTTGAAACTTTTTTTGCTGAACGTCGCCCTTTCTTCACAGAAAACCAAGCTTTATTCGATATTCAGGGTAATGCCGGTATGCGCCTAGTTCACACTCGTCGAATTGGCGTTTATGGCGACATTGATGCCGCTGTTAAATACACGTCGAATGGCCAAAATAATGACTTTGGTGTGATGGCAGTATTTGAAGATGACGGTCATTTTAACGATAAAGAATCAAACAAGTTTGCCACCGCCCGTGCCCAACACCGTTTTGACGACTCTCAAGTTGGCTATTTAGTTACTTATGCAGATAAAGCGACACAGGGCCGTGAGTCTCAAGTTCACAGTGTCGATTACCGTACTGACGTGTCTGATACACTGCAAATTCGTGCGCAAGTAAACGGCAGCTTTGTTGATTCTGACACACACAAAGATCAAGTCGACGGCTACGGCGCATGGCTGAACTTTGTGCACAAATTCAGTGATAATTGGCAACAACGCTTAAACTTCACGGTTTACGATGAAGAGTTTCAAGTCAATGATTTAGGCTTTTTATCACGCTCAGATTTACAACGTGTTTGGTATAACAACGAACGTTACTTCACCGATTTTGATGAAAGCAGCAGCTTGAAGCAACGTCGTGTTGAAGGTTACTTTATGCGCGATCACAACAGTGATGGCGATCATCTAAGAACTGAAATGGGAATAACCGGTACCGAAGAATACAAAGACAGTGCCTTTTGGTTCTGGCGTTTCGACTATACTTCATCAGGCCTTGATGACAGAACAACTCGTGGCAATGGCGATTTTAATTTAGGTTCAGGCCGCGAGTTTTTCACTGAGTACAACTTTGGTAGCCAAAACAAATTCCGTCACCATGTCGCTTTTGGTCTACAAAGTTATGACCGAGAAGGCAATGGCGGCCGCTTCCACTATCACCCAAGTTACTACTTTACCGATAACTACCGAGTGTCTTGGAGTTTATGGGCTGTGCAACAAAAACAAAGCCTTTATTGGATTGAAGACCAGTTGGCTCGTTATGACTACAAGCAATTAGAAAACAGTTTAGATTTTGACGCCACCATCGATGACAAGCAAGAAGTTCGAGTGCGTTTCCAATGGGTTAGTGTAACCGGTAAAAATGGTAACCTATTTGCAATTAACAAGCATGGTGACCTATACGATGCCAACGCCGTAGTAAGCGACTTTTCTCGTTCAACAACACGACTGCAAATTCGCTACCGTTATGAGATTGCTCCGCTTTCTAACATCTATTTGGTTTATAGCCGTGGTGGACAATCTATCGATGATTTAGATCAGAGCAACTTCTCGCTATTCAAAGAGGGCTGGGACAATCGTACCGGCGACAACTTTGTAGCGAAAATTCGCTATCGTTTCTAAAAGGCGCTCTATATTCCCCAAATCACCTTGTTCATAAACATTCAGTGGTTTGGGGGCTGCTCTACCAAAAGTAACTTGTGACATAGATTTTAGTCCCTTTTTTCGTGTATTATTCATTCTTTAATAATAATGAAGATACGAAATGGATTTATTCAAACCCGCCCTGCTTACCTCTTTGCTATTTAGTGCTAACAGCTTTGCCACAACAACGGTTGACCAAAGAAGTTTATCAGTTGAGCTTACAAAAACCGCAGCAATGTTAAATAAAAACGGGCCTGTGATGTTAGATGAAGAAACACGATTAGACTCAGTTACGACATTTAGCAGTTATATTATTTATAACAACACTATGATTAACTACAGTGTCGAGCAATTAGATACCAATCAATTTACAACACTGCTTCAAGACATAGTAATAAAGCCTCTGTGCGGCAATAAAGACTTAAAAGCATTCAAAGAGTATGGCGTGACTATGGTTTATCGCTATCTTGATAAGTCAGGTAATTTTATCAGCGAGTTATCTAAAGATATGTCATCCTGCCCATAAGTTTATAGCGGTTTATATCCGAATATTCTTAGCAAAAAGGTAAGCGCTTGCATAAAACACCTTATCTTTTTTTTCGTCTTATTTCATTCCTTAGGATTTAATTTCTGTCTATACTTAATTGATAATCATGCTTTTGATAAATGGGCTTTATATTGCGACTGAGTGTTTGCTTTTTACTATTATTATTCAGCCATAACTTGTTTGCTCAGTGTGCCAATGACAAAACCGTGTACATAGGCATCGGTGCTTCTTGGCCGCCTTATGTTATGTATCAACAAGATAGAGCCTTCGGCCTTGAAATTGATATAAGCAGGAAAGTCTTTCAAAAGGCTGGCTTTTGCATTGAGTTTGTCAGGTTACCAACCACCGACAGAGCCATAAAAGAACTCAGCATTGGTTTAGTTGATGTATTACCCTCATCGAGTTTCAATCACGAACGAGACAAAATCGCTGCTTTTACAGCAGCGTACCGACGAGAGAGAATGCGATTATTTACTCACCTGCCTATCAAACCAATCAATAACTTAGCAACCCTGTTCGACCAGAAAATGTCATTTGTGATTAATCCTGGGGCATTTTACGGCGAAGAATTTAATGGGCACTTTAAAAAACCAGAAAATAAGCCACATTTTGCTTTTGTTAAGAGCATAAAACAACGCATGAGTATGGTGCATTTAAAAAGAGTGGAGTTTTTGGTTGAAGATGAAATGGCAGCACTTTATTACTTCTCTACATACCAAGGCGGAAATATTCAGCTTCATCCTTATGTGGTCAATGACAACCCCATTCATTTTATGCTCAATCGTGAGCGCTTTTCTAAGCAAGACATTATGAAAATAAATGATGCTATTGCATACCTAGAAAAAGATATTAGTTCAATAATTGAGCGTTACACGACATCTTCGTCTATAGTGAATTAAAGTCAGATCAAATAGTCATTTTTGTTGCGGTTTTGACTTTTTATGGCCTAAATTTCAGGCTAGTTGTAAATATGAATTTTCCTATTTCCTTTGCAAGATAAAAGGGGTAGCCAGAACTGCGCTAACCCCTTTGTTTCATGCGAATAAAAAACTTCATTTGAATAAAAGCAGCTTGCCCATAAAACCAGCATGAGTAAAAGCCGCCTGTAGACTACTCTCTATTTTGCGTCGCCGGATAAAATACATAACTGCCAACCAGTGTTGCAGCCAACATAAATATCGCGCCGTCATGAATTTGGCTATTAAAGGTGTATCTAAATAATGCCAGTAAACCGAAATAAGCTATGGTCGAATATTGCAGCCAATGCCAGCCTCGATTCACCTTAGGATCTTTCTGAGATGCTATTAAATAGCGACCAAGCCACAAGCCTATTTGTGATGACAACAACACAAGCCCGCCAACTACAAAAAACGATAGCCACACCAAGGACTCAGGCCAATTGATGATCTGTGCAGATTTCGCTGGTCCTGACCAAAGCGCATCCCAACTCACTGCAATGATCAACGCCCATGAAATCGCCTTATGCGTAAAGCTGGCCTCATCACCCTCATGATAATCTTGCAACTCTTGATACAAAAAATAAGCAATAAACGCGAATGCAATCAAGCCAATCATAGGACTAATGCTCGGCAACCACTTCAAGCCAAAATAACTCAGCATATAACCAAACATCGGAAATAAGGTATGCGTTGCTGTCACACCAACAACCCAGCGCACTTTCACTGCCTTGACACTAAATTGTTTGCTGTATAAAGCTGTCACTATGGCAACATCTAGCCCAATGGCTAAGCCCATAAGCAAACAGGCAAAAATAAATTCAAGAAGTAGGCCCATATCTTTACTCCTTTAAGGAACCGCTATTTTCAGCCTGCGCCCAATCAAGTCGAATATCAAAGCCATACCTGAAATCCTCTTCAAGTGGTGGCATATTATCTTCAACTTTTTCAAGTACGTTCGTTGCTACACCCAATGTTGCATCTCGACCGAACAGATAACTTTGCTCTTTCATAATCGTAAAGTATGCTTTGTTCAAATCGAGCGCTCTGCGCTTTGAGGGCATGATTAGTTCATAGATATTAGGCAATAACTGCACCTGAACTTTTTTAACCGACCCATCTTGATTAAACCACTTTTGCAACATTTCTTTGTTTTGTCTGAACTCATCGCCTCCGCCTACTCTTTGTAGGTAGGTTAAAAACTCACCTTGCTGTTGACCCAATGTTGGCGTGTCTTTTTGTGTTTTCAGGTTGATGTAGCCCCACCCTTTCGCACCTTCAACTTTGCGAGCAAAAGAAAACGTTTGATCTATGGTTGTGCCCACTGTTTTATGACACCCATTACATGACTGTAATTCTTGATAATGTTGTTGACGCAATTGGCCATTTTCATCTTCAATAAAGCCATTAATGGTCCAGCTAAAGCCGTTATCTATGCCCCTTTGACGCAGGTTAATTGTGCGAGGGAGTTGTTCAAACTCTTTCTCCTTACCTTCTCTGTGATAAGTGATCGCTACTTTGCGTTTATTTTTAAAGGCATGTTTTTTCATGTAGCGGACTTCTTTCATACGCTCTGCATTGTATGGGTTGCCATTTTCGTCAACGCCAATGTAACGAACAGTATGTAAGAACTCGGTCCCCTGTGGATATAACATATCTGTTAAAGGCACTTTCTTAGCGTCACCAAGGTAATGACTACGCTTTTGCATTGTCGTGATCACAGAAAGCTTGCCGTCACCATTTAAATCCTCCTGAAGCTTGTTTTCATCTAAATCGGGTACTGTGATGCTGTCTAATCGCTTCATCGACATTTCAAGCAAGCTTAAATTAGCAAAATACACGTCTAGGTTATCTTCACCCTTCAACTGTCTTAACGACTTATCAAGTCGGATCATTACGTCGCCGGTAGAGCCATTTGTTGGCCAAAAGGTACTTGGAAAAGGTTTGTAGTTAAACGCCACCCAATGACTGCCATCTTTGGCCAAGCCATTTTCAAAGAACGCTTTTTTTGGCAGTGCAAGATTATCTAATTTGATAGCTTCTATTTGTGGGTGATTTTTATGAGCGTTAATAAAAGAATGATAATTGTCTTCTTTCACCCACTCACTGATAAAGCTATCTTTAATATCTTTTATCTTTAGGGAGCGGTCGACAAACAAGTTTGTCCAACTGTTTGTCATTCCCGCTTCTGAAAATTGATAGTCTCCCTGCAAGTCACCATCATTCAAGATATTGGGTCTTTTATCTGTGCTAGGATAGCTCTGATGACAGGCCATACAAGGGTTATGCTTGCCTTCGGTTTTGGTGTAACACTGAGGCGGGATCACTGACTCTGGATTATAAATCTCATTTTGTTTAATAAAATCGAGCGCCTTGAGCGTGTTAGTGTGTTTATACTCAGCCGCACTTTCATTGGCGTAACATGACGCTGAGAAAAGTGCAGTGGCTATAGATGATAGCCAAATTAATCTTGTTCGCATGATGATTACCACTGATGAAAAAAGCAGAGATCTAACGATCTCTGCAACAACTGGATTAGTTCTTAACTGGCTCGTACAGCCATAATGTGTTGTTCTCTTGGAAGCCATCTTCACCAATGATGATACGGCCATCATCCATAACAATGACATTGTCTGGCTGTGAAAGCTGGTTCACATCACATCTTGCCGCACCATCTAGCGAGCTACGATAAGTAGAACCCATAACAACGGGCTCAATACGGCTGATGTTATAACCTGCTTCTAGCTTGGCACGATAAACACCGCCACAATCCTTCACACGATTTGATAATTGAATATCACCTTCGCCATCAATCATCGTTTTATCTAAGTCAGCAATCGCAATATAAACAAATGCTTCAGTGACTTCTTCATCAGCAATCGTATTCACACCTTCGATGGCCTCTTTAGCACGATCAGTATTAATCGAAATACCTTCCAGCTTACGCCATTCTGCAGTAGCACCTTTTGCCTTTGCCGCTTGACGAGACTCTAAGAATACAACTCGGTCATCCATTGTCGCACCTGCTGTAACCTTACCACCGCCGTTTTCAACAGTCGGATAAGTGGCTTTGCCTTCATTCCACGCTGCAACATCAGCTAATGTCATATAGCTAGTTTCACCTTCAACATAGTCTTCAGTACCAATGCCATCGAAGTCAGCAATCCAAGCTTCGATAGTGGCATTGTCACCGCGACCAAGTTCAATCCACTCAACATCGAAACCTGTTGTTGCTGGGTCGTTTTGACCAACGTCTTGCTTTAACTTAGCGCCATATAAAGTACCAGCACTTAAGTCCTCCGGCGTGTCAGCTACAAACTTAAATAGCACACCACCAGTATCATCTTGCGACATATAAACAGTTTTACCATCAGGCATAACTGTTGCGTTTTCATGTTCAAAGCGACCTAATGCATAGTGCTTAACCACTTCTGGCTTATCTTCTGTTGGCTTTTTCACTTCAGCAATGTAGCCATAACGATATGGGTTTGGCGCGTCTGGTGCTGTTAATTTCCACATGTAGCCCAAGATGCTTGAGTCAATTGCAGACTGATTATTCCAGCTTGCACTCGTTGTAGAATCAACCGATGTGTTAACAATCCACTCTTCAGAAGTAAGTGGTGTATTCCATGGTGTCACTGAACCAAAACAGTTAGCAGCTGTACCGTGAACACCTTTAAAGTCAAGCATCATGGCATCATCGACTGACCACATGCCTTTGTCATCTTTGGTTAATGCTAAACGGCTCATTCCACCTGGGTACATTTCCCAGTTAGTGAACAGGTAACCTTTACCCTCACCCGAAGAAATAAAGCCATTAAAGTCAGGCATGTCGTTTTCAAGGATTAATTCATTATCTTGGTGTGAGTAGATATGGCCTAAACCTGATGGTAATTTGCCCGCATAAGTATCGCCGGTTTGACCAAGAATTTGATACTGACCGTATGCTGACATCACAGTTTGACGCTCTTCTTCACTTGAAGGCACTGGAGAATCAATCAATGTTTTTGGTAATTTATTAAAATTAGCGCCAGCGAGCACACCCACTGTACCCGTATGATATGTTTTGTCGTTTAAATCATCCTTCACAGCATTACTGTCAGATGGATGTTGCGCGTTGAAGAATAGGTCACCTTCTTTTGTTAAGAAGATACCTGTTACTTCAGCGCCTGTAGGCACTGTCGCTAAGCGCGTTAACTTACCCGCGGTGCCATCTAAACCATTTTCGCCAGCTTCACCTTGTGAACCAGTTTCGCCTTGTGCCCCGGTCTCACCTTGTGAACCAGTTTCCCCTACTTCACCTTGCACACCTTGTTGGCCTGTTTCACCTTGAGGGCCTTGCGCGCCCTGTGTACCGTCGTCACCATCTAAACATCCTGATAATGCAACCAAAACACTAAGTGTGACGGCACTTAGCTTTAGACTATTTGTTTTCATTTTTTTACCTTGCTACGTTGTTTGTTGGTTTAAAACGCAGGCTAGGTTAGAGGTTCTATTTTAAAGTTAGGCTTAATATCAGTGACAGTTCAATGACTTAAATTTATAATTCCTATTACAACCGTCATCTTAGACAAGCGTATTTCTTAATTAGAAAAACAACATAAAGCGAATGGAAGACCAGACATTTATTGACTTTAACATAATAAAAAAAGAGGCATTTAAGCCTCTTTATCCTGCTTTGCTAAATGACAACTGTCTTTAAAAAGTCATACTAATCCCAATTGACGGCAGTGGCATATCAGGAAATTGATAGTCTTTTTCAAACTCAGTATAAGCCGCATTGTATTCGAGTTCTTGCACTGCTCTTGAGCCATACACATTTAACACTTCAATATACATGTTGGCGTCGAGGCCAAACAACTCGGTTTTATAATCAGCACGAATATCTAAACGATGATAGTTACTCCACTGTTCAGCGTTAAACTCGCCGTAGTTTGGCACATAGAATAATGGCTCATTTGTGGCGCTGTTTGGTTCAACATAAGGCGTTGCAGAGTTTACTTGCGTGAATCTTCGACCACTTTGGAAACGCCATTTCGCGCCTATTTGCCAGTTTTCGTCCCACTTATAATCAAGTACAATGTTCGCCACCCAAGGTAAATCAAATTCAGAGTTAAATTCTAGCTGCGTCAGTGGGTTATCTCGCTCTGTTTTACTGTAGGCAATACTCGCCCACCCAAACCAATCGTCTGACAACTGCTTGTTAACTAAAAGCTCTATGCCATAGGCTGTGCCACTGGCAACATCTTCAAATCGGGTAAAGCCAGAGATATCTTGTGCTAACGAGCGCTTTTGCGCATTCGGGTTTGCCACAACAAGGTTATCAAGCTCTTTATAGAACAGCTCCGTTTTCATACTTAATCCATTATCAAGAGTCGATTCAAGATTTAGTACAATATGGGTCGCCTCACTGGCTTCAAGATCAGCGTTGCCATAGCCTTCAATAAGATATTGATAGTCATCAATTAATGTATGGTGTATGCCTGCGCTTAGGTTGACTTTGTGCGATTCGTTTAATCGATACCCAAGACGTGCGCGTGGCTCTAAGTAAGTTTGGCTGTTGTTACTAGAACCTAGTAACGCAACGCCGAGTTGATAATCCCAGTTTGAACTTAAGTCGCCATTAGCCGAAACATAAGCGTGATACTGCTCAAATTTTAACGATCCGTCTTCGGCAAACGTGTCGCTGAAATAGCTTGTCGGACATACTTCAAATTCTAAGTTACATGGTAATAAGCGACCGCTACTTACATAATCCACTTCTGTTGATTGCACTTTTGCACCGAATAAAACATCAACATCTTCGCCTTGATAGAAACTATCAGCCTTTAAAATCAATTTAGTTATGTCGGCATCCCAACGAAACACATCCCCTTCTCGCTCTTGTTGGTTTTGCGTCAATAAATTAAGGCTAGTCGTTGTTTCAAAGTCGCCATTGAAGTTTTGCCAACTGATCGCTTGGCTATGGAAATACGTTTGATACCGTTCTCCAGATGCCAAATCTGGGTTTTTGGCTATGTCTCTGCCATCAGCATCGAATGCAATTTCGATATAATCTTTCGCACCACTGGCGGTCGCTCTGATCACATTGTTGTCGTCTAAATCCCAAATCAGTTTGGCTTGGTAATCTCGATTTCGTGGTGGTACCGCAAAAGAAAAGTCTTCGTCTTCAATAAAGTTATCAACATAGGTATGCACTAAACTCTCTCTGAACGAGACATAAAAAGCTGCATTTTTTGCAATGGCTTGTTCATACAAAAAGCCACTTCTAAAGAAACTTAAATCTAAAACATTGGTTGGGTTATCTGCATCGGGATCTCTAAGCTCAGTTAAAATCACACCGCCATTTGCATTGGCATATTGGCTCGACCATGCCCCTGTTTTTAATTCAAAACTTTCTATCAACAACGGGTTGTAGACACTGATCCCATCATTGTGAAACACATAGCCCATCTCAAGTCCGTCAGTTAGGTATAAATTGTCACTCACAGAGCTGCCGCGAATGGCTGGTTGTGCGACGGGTCCACCTGTACTAGGCGTCGCAAGAACGACACCCGGCAATGCTTCGAGGCCTTTTAATGGATCATTGCCCGTACCGGGTAGAGACAGTAATTTACCAGAACTGATTTTTATGCCGTCAGGCTTAGAGGCCACCACAGTAATACTTTCTATATTTGCTTTGTCGTCGTCATTGTTATTTGGCGTATTAGCTAAAGCGTTTGTCGCGAAAGTTCCAACTAAAACAGCTAAGGTGGATTTAATAAAAGTCATTTTTGCATCCTCAATATGCGTTTATTTAATGACAGTAATTTACGCTGTTGTTGCTTTCTGGTTTAATTAAGCCCTTGATTTATGTATGAATGGGCGGTTTATTGTATGAATGGGCAATTTCCAATTGGTTCCATTAGCCCTTGGCGTTATTTTGCCAGTATTGGCTTTTTTCTAGCATGCCTTTTAAGTATCTCAGATGATGACAATGCACTACCGCATTGGCTAAATTTCGTCGTTTGGCAGGTGCAAGTATTTTCTTGTTTGTCGTTTTTTATTGTCACACACACCTTAATGAAAGGCGTATTAGCAAGACAGAACGATATTGTAAAACTGGCCATCAGCTCAGTGATTGCTGTGACTATTTATGTGCCATTTTCTTTGTTACGCGACGTATATATAGAGCAAGAAACGGCTTATACCCTATATGCGCTATTTGAAGAGTGGCAAAATATGGCGCCTGTAGCACTCATTTCATGGGTGGCGATAAACCTGCCTTGGCTAAGTGGCTTTCAGATCAAACGCACTGAAAAAAATCCTTCCCAATCAAAAGAAAAATATCAAGCCATTGATAATGCTGCTAATAAAAATATAAACAAGACGATTGAGCCTTTAACGATTAACCCTGAACCTGCAGAGCCTGCAGTTGAGCTACAAGATAATTCCGCTACACCGCCGGATCATGACTTTTTAAAAATCGCAAAAATAGACAACATAGACTCACTCATTTGTTTAAAAGCAGAACTGCATTATTTGAAAGTCGTTACAGAGCAAGAACAGCATCTGATCTTATACAACTTAAAAGATGCCATTGAAGCACTTTCAAACATCGACACTACACTCGGCGCAGGACAAACCCACCGCAGTTATTGGGTAAACCCAAATCACGCAGAAAAGTTACTAAGGAAGAATCGCGAAGGCGAATTGGTGTTATCGAATCAAGATAAAGTGCCAGTCAGTCGAGCAAATATGAAGAAGGTAAAGGGGTGGTTTGGGTAAAAAGTTAATTTTTTAGGTGATTAAATGTATATTACCTACTTTCTTTAAAATTGGCTCAAGTGAGAAATTATAATAAAATCAGGTTTTTATAAAGTGAAAAGATTTAAATCTAGTCCTCCTTCAGGGATGCCCATTGAAGTCTTCATGCAAATTGGAAGATCAGGTGATGACTCAATTTCATCTAAAACATTCCTAATCCAGTCTGAATTTGGGCCTATTTTTTGAACCAAGTACCAAATTATTGCTATTAAACCATATAACCTTTTTCTACTATCTGTTGTCAGGCTTAATTGTTGAAAGTATATTGCATCCTCAAAATCACCTGTTGGTACTCCAATTGGATTATTTGTAGTTTGATTCCATACCCGAGTATGGTGGGCGCATCTATTTCTAAGAATATTAATTGCCTGTAACCAACGCACTAATAAAGAAGGATTACTCACTCCAAGCCGCGCTGCTATATTATTCTGATAAGTTCCCTTTAATAATTCAAAATACTTAGAAAGAGTACCAAATGACCAAGCCTCAACTACGACCCACATAGGCATAGAACGTCCAGACTTTTTATGCCACACAATGCAATCTTCTTTGCTTCTTGATAACTCAGAGCGTTGGCGGTTACTCCATTCATTCCATGCATTTCTGATCTGGTTATGGTGGTAGTAATCTTCAAGTTGAGAGGGATTTATGAAATTAGGGTTTAGGTAGGCCAATTCATCAGCTCTTCCTAGTTCATGAGCTAGGACAGTTTTTAGGTTAATCTCTATTCGCTCAATTGCATCGAGTAATAACAACCTGAGTTTTTTATCGAAAAGGTATAGTTGGAAAACCTTATCAAAGTCAGTGCTTTCAATGAAATTATCAAGCCTCTTTGGTTTCCCATGCTGAATAATAGCATTACCAGCAGCATCAAAATCAATTTTACGACAAGGATACCAAAAGCCACTTAAACGATAGTAGCCAACTTGAGATAGTTTTCGCTGAGCTCTTTCTGGATCTTCAATTGACATACCGTTATTTGTCAAATATTCAACCAACTCATCGTATTCCTTGAATGGCTTCGCATTAACAAGAGCCAATTTCCTAACCCCCAGAAACAAGAAGGCCTAGACGTAATACCAAGTAAGACTCGATAACAGCGGCCTAGGCGCGATTAGCGCTAATGTTATAGAAATTATAATTGTAGTCAAGTGGTATTTTAATTACTCTATTTTGCAAAATGTTCTTGTTTTAAGGCGCTTAAATAAGAAAGGTCAAGTTGATTTCCTACTGAGCTAGCCAATTGATTTGATGAGCTTACTTCAAACTTCATACTTGACAATATAGCTTGTCCTGCTGCTGCAAACATACCTACAATTGGACTCCCGAATGATGCCCCAACAACCCCTCCAGCTATTGCTCCTTTGGATAGGCTACCTAAATTAATGTCTAATGAAACTTTTCTACTTGCAAGAAGTCTAGAGCCCCAACTTTCTATTGCAACTACATCCAAGTCTTTTATAGCTTTCTCTAATTGTGAAATTTTTGCTATTTTGGCCCTAGGTATATCTTGGGAATTCGAAATTTCTAAATAAAGATCGTCAAGTGTTTTTCTTAATGCAGTAAGCTCATCATTACGCTTAAATTTAAACTCAATTAATTTTTCAAGCGGGATATTAGGTAAAGGCACTGGCAAACATTTATTTAGTTCGAAGTCAGCAGTTACTAACTCTTTGGACATATTTTTAGGTATATACAGTTGGTTTCCACTCTGATGCAAAGCCCACTGACCAGGGTTTTTCTCTGTTAATGAAGTCGTAATCTGACTTAAACCGTGAAAATGCATTTTTGCTAACCCGCTACCATCAAATGTTCCGTTGAGGGACATTCGAGCAGTTTCTTTTCGAAGAATACCTGCGTCAACTAAAACTTGAGACTCATCGCTTAAGCTAGAACCAAAAATATTACTATCAGTTACTACAACTTTATCCCAATAGAGTGCTAAAAACCTTATTTGCTCTGGAGGCAATCCGCCATTCATAGTTAACGAATTTCCATTGGTGATAATTTCTTGTGCGGGGGTAACTATGCCTCTTTCCAAAATGCTCTCCTTGGTTGATAGCGATTAATTTACCATTCAATCAATCGCTTATTATCTTTCATTGTTACTATTTTTATCAAAAGATATATGCTATTGCTAGAAGTGGAGTTTTTATTAATAACTAAATTAGTAAAAATAGAGTTGGTATTAAGCTCAGTTCTTATTTGTTAAAAATCCAAATCAATCTCAACTAACATCTAAAAAACAAAAAGGCACGAAGCTTTCACCTCATGCCTTTGTCGATTTAAAAATCACTAAGCAATTAAACCCGACGCTAAGCATTAATCACTTTGGTAAGCTGCTTCCGTTTTTGCAGCATCACAAATGGGGTGATCACAGCCATCAAAATAAATGCATAGATCATGTGAGCGCCTATGCCGATGGCAAGTGCTATGCAAAACCCTAGACCGAGTAAAATCATAGGGCGGTTTTTAACACTTAGTAATCGCCATGCTGCTAACATGGCCGCAGCGTAAATCACAACAAACACACCGTTCACCCAGTTAATTAAGTCTTCTAGGTCTTGTTGGCTATAAAATGTGACAATTAATACCAGCGCAATTACGAGCATGAGCGTGGTGAGCGCGCTTAATGGCACATTGAATTCATTACGTTTTGCCAAATAGCTTGGTAATACGCCCTGCTCTGAGAAACTACAGATCAATCGAGCTAGGCTTGCGGTATACACGTTAACGGTTGCCAGTCCACCAGCAACCCCTAATACACCGATAATATAATGACCGTTGTGACCGAATAATTCACCAAAGAACGTATTGAACAGCCCAACCATGTTGAGTGATTCGTTGTTCGGATAGGCAATGACTAATGAGGTGCAGGCCACATACACAGTGCCAACTAATACTGTGCCGATGAGCATCGCTGGGATCATGTCTTTTTCTGGGTTTCTAAAGTCATCTGACAGGTGCGACATTGCCTCGACACCTAAGAAGCTCCAAAATGCGATACCCGCAGCGCCAAGCATGGCATAGGGTTCGAATGAACTGGTGTTAAAGTTGGCCGCAGTTGGGTTACTTTTACCAAAGAGTAAAATCACCAAAGTTAAAATGATCAGCGTAAGCGCAAATTGTAATTTGGCCGACACTTGAATTCCGCGTAAATTGATTAGCCATAAGAACAATAAAGTAGAAAGCTGACCTAAGAGTAAAGCTTGCCCTTGCACAGGCACAATTTGCTGCACAAACATAAAGGTCATGACTATGGCTGCAGGTGCACCAATTGGCACCACACACATAAACATTAACCCAATCACTCGACCCGCAACTTTGCCAAATGCTTTTTCGACAAAATAAGCTGGCCCTGCCGCATGAGCAAAGCGTGCGGCTAATTTACCAAAAATCAGCGTGACCGGCACAATAGCCATAGTTAATAGTATCCAAGCATAGAGCGCGCTAAACTCTGCCTGAGCCACAGTTAATTGTGGCAATATAAACACCCCGGTGCCCAACAAAGTGGTGGCCATCATGCCCGCCCCTTGCCAACGCCCGATACCTTGTTTATCTGTTTTCATTTCTCGTTACCCCTTGTTATTCTAGGGCTAGTATATAAATGTTATTCATTGCATTCTGCGCAATATCACCCACTTTCAGCACATCAAACCGTCAAAATGACGGCTTTCCTGAAAAATACCTGCAATTTGATTATGATGTTCTTAATAGAAGATTTTTACATCAGTGACTGAGTACATGGTTTTCTTTAATAAAACTCAAATTAACTTCGTTGAACTGAATAACATTTTCTAAAAGACCAGCATCGTTGGAACTTTGCCCAAACCAAGTGTCTAAGCCTCTTTAGAGTATATGTCTGATATGAATAAATAGGTTTAATAGGTGAGTAATTAAAAGAAAGTGTGATGTCTGTTTAATTTGAACTAGCTCCTTGTTGAGCTAGTTCATTGGATAGTTTATTCAATCCAAGCAGGAAATGGATCCGGCAAGGATTTCCAAATATCTATGCCTAATTGCAATTCCTCGTCGTTCAATAGGCACTCATCTAGTTTATTGATGAGCTCGGCTTTATCTAAACCTTGACCAATGAAAACCAGCTCTTGGCGTCTATCGCCGAAGGGTTCAACCCATTGCGCTTCAATTGCAGAAACATATTCAGGATCTTCAGGCCACTCTTCACGAGGTACCGCAAACCAGAATAAACCAGCCTGACCATATCGAGCAATGCCGCCAGCTTGGCTCCAACTGCCAGCAATGTTAGGTCGGGTTGCTAACCAAAAAAAGCCTTTTGAGCGCAATAGTTTTCCTGCTTTGTCGTTTGCATGTAAAAAATCATAGAAACGCTTCGGATGAAATGGACGCCTACGACAATAACTAAAACTAGTTATACCGAATTCTTCTGTTTCAGGCACATGCTCACCACGCATTTCTTTGAGCCAGCCAGGAGCTTGCTGCGCTTTTTCAAAGCTAAAACTGTTAGTATTTAAAATTTGTTTTAATGGAATTTGGCCATGTGTGATTGGGATTTGAATTGCCTCTGTATTCAAACTACTTAAAATACTTTGTAATTGTTTGAGCTCCTCGGCACTCACCAAATCTGTCTTACTGATCACGAGCCTGTCTGCAAACTCTATCTGTTCAATCAGTAAATCAGCAACACTTCGTTCGTCTTCCTCGCCAAGGCTTTCACCAACTTCCTGCAAAGATTTTGCCTGATTGTAGTCCTTTAAAAAATTAACAGCATCGACGACCGTAACCATAGTATCTAACTTGGCGACGTTTGATAAACTTATGCCATCCTCGTCCTCGAAGGTAAACGTTTCGGCAACAGGTAAAGGCTCTGAAATACCTGTTGATTCGATAACAAGGTAATCATATTTATCAGATTTAGCTAAGCGAGTAACTTCCTCTAGTAAATCTTCTCGAAGAGTACAACAGATACACCCATTGCTCATTTCAACGAGCTTTTCTTCAGCTCGGTTTAAACTGACTTCGTTTTGTACCGTTGCCACATCAATGTTAACTTCACTCATATCATTTACTATCACAGCGACTCGTAAACCGTCACGATTGTTTAAGATATAATTGAGTAATGTGGTTTTGCCTGCACCAAGAAATCCTGATAAAACAGTTACAGGTAATAAGTTTGTTGAGTTTAACATTGTAATTTCGCCCCAAGTTACAAGTGTTTTAGTAGGTTAAGATTCTTCTCGAATCTTTGCATAAGTATGCTCTGTAAGCTCTTTTGTTTGTTTTACATCTGCACAATATTCTGCTGTCGGCCTTGCTAAGAGTCTTTCCACACCAATTGGCTCGCCACTTTCTTCACAATAGCCATATTCTCCCAGCCTAATGCGCTCTAAAGATTCTTGGATCTTAGGAAGTAAACGCTGCTCTCTATCAACAATCCGCATCAGAATGGCGCATTGTTCTTCCCAGGATGCCCTATCACTGATATCTGTCAGCTCAGGACGATTAAGTAATTGCTCCTTAGCTTCCCTAATGTGTTCTCGCGTTATGTCATGAAGCTCAATTAAGTAATTTCGAAAGAATGAAAGCTGTTGCTCATTCATATAATCTGATTGAGGTGCCGCTTTTATCTCTTGTATAGATAAAGCACCATACACTTTATTTACATCTTGCATGTTAACCTCCCGATTGATTGTTATATTATAACACAACAAAGTGGATGATCAGTTTGTTTGTTCACCGCCTATTTTTATCAAGCTCGTCAGTAGGACTGATTGAGCTGTGCTATTTCTAGAAAGCCAATGTGCTTAAGATATAAATGAATGATTTAATGAAAAGAACTAAATTTATCTTTTTTGGGCTGTTACCCAAATTGCCAAGAAAACACTCGGTAGCAATTGTCGTTTCGACTTTTATGCTCGCTTGGTTGATTAGTTTTGAGTCTTCGCATGAGCACTTAGTCGCAGACAAGCAAATAGATGTTGATGAAGTTATAGCGGCCAAACCGAACTTAATCGCAAGTAAAGTTTCTGACCTTGCTGAGCAAGTTACAACTGCTTCTTCTAGAGTAAGTTCAGAACCCGAATATCAACATGCTGAAGTGGCTATTTCTGTGGGTGATACACTGAGCGCTATATTTGAGCGCTTAAACATTCCACAACACACGATTTATGAAGTACTGAGTGCTGATGAATCTTTATTGGCATTAGAGACGCTTAAGCCAAATAATATCCTTATTTTTAAGTACCTTACTAAAAATCATGAATTACAGGAGTTAGAGTTATTCGTTCATGCTGGTCATCGTGTAGTTTATCGTCGTGCTGAAGATGGTGGCATAGAGTATGAAACACTAATTCAAGATGGCGAATGGCGAACTAGACTCGTTAGTGGTGAAGTAAATGGTAGTTTTTACCTCTCTGCACAAAAAGCTGGATTGTCTGAAGCTGACGCAGCAATAGTCACTAAAATATTTAAGGAACAGATCAATTTTACTCGCGCTCTACGAAGGGGCGATAAATTTCAAATAATTAAAAATGAACAATTTGTTGATGGCAAACCTACTGGACAAGCCCATATTGTCAGTGCGAGGTTTCAACAAAAGACCAATGAATACACTGCTTTTTTATTTGATGATGGGCGTTTTTATGACAAGCAGGGTCATAGTTTAACAAGAGCATTTAGAAGGTTGCCGCTACAAAAATCGTACAGAATAAGCTCTCATTTTAACCCCAGAAGAAAGCACCCTGTTACAGGTCGTATTAGGCCTCACAATGGGGTAGATTTTGCCACACCTACCGGTACTAAAATCATTTCTACAGGCGATGGAGTTGTAACTAGAGTAGGCAATCATAAATTTGCTGGAAAATATATAGATATTAAACATAGTAGTAGGTACAAAACACGATATTTGCATTTACACAAGGTCAATGTCCATAAAGGTCAGTCAATAAAACGTGGACAAATAATAGCGCTTTCAGGCAACACAGGCCGTTCAACAGGTCCACATCTGCACTTTGAACTGCACATGAATGGTAGACCTGTTGATCCATTGAAAGCCAAAATTCCACTAACCCGCTCATTAACCAAAAGCGACAAAACCGCGTTCTTAAAGCTGGTTTCTATGCGAACTAATATGCTAGATAGTTTACTTGATCCTGAAATAAACAAAGCGCACGAAACCATATTGGCAGATTGAAGTGCAAGGTGAGCTTACTATTCACCCTAGCTCGATATCAGAAGACAACTTTTGATTTAAAGCTCATCCGATAAAGCGAGCTTATCAATCTCCATATGCTTTTTAATAAATCGGATCAAACGCTTGTCTTTGTTTGGATCTAGCGGTAAATAATGTCCGTCTAAATATTTGGCTAAAACTCTCTCAAGCAAATAACTATACGCCATTAAACCTTGCTTTGATGTGGGTGAATGCAATGCACTAGGGTCAACAAAATAACTCACCGCTTTATTTGCCTCTTGCAGTCTCAATACATAGTCGTTGACGTCATTGATGAAGATTTTTCTATCTCCGCGACCTGCCCATACAAATACAGGGCTTTGAATTTTGTCAGGGTGAGCGCTGGGGGAGTTTGCAGTAAGTTGTTCTTTAGCGGCTTTGTCATCCCAATCTAAGATCATTTGCCTAAAGTAATAATCACTGAATTGCCCTCGCACTTTTTCAGCAAAGCGATAATACAATCTCGCTGAACGGCCAATATCTAAACTCGGCGCGCCAGCAAACCCCACCTTGAACAGTTTGGCTTCAAAAGTCAGCGCCGTCAGACTGCTAAAGCCACCAAAACTGTGGCCTATGATGGCAAGTTTGTCTTTATTTCCGATCCCTTGAGATAAAATGAAATGCGTACCATCAATGATGTCGTTGTGAGCAATACCAAGTCCGAATTGTTTATTTGCCCCTTTTTCATACCCTTTGCCATAACCTGTTGAGGCTCTGAAGTTAGGTTCAAACACAATGTAGCCTCTATTCGCCAATAACTGTGTTTGTCTGTCAAAACCCCATTTCACTTGTGAGAAAGGGCCGCCATGTGCTTTAACCACTAAAGGCGCATCAGATAACGCAACACCATTTGGCAACGTTAAGTAACCATGAAGCTTAAATCCATCACGACTTTGATATTGCACTGGCGCTTTTTCAGATACCCAAGTATCTTTCATTTTCTCATCGTTTTGCGGTAATGCGTTTGTTTGTTCATGTAAAATACGCTGCAAAGTGTGTTGCTTTGGCTGATAAATATAATGATGAGTTGTGGGGCTATTCGCTTTCAAAGTGATCAACCAAGGTTTGGTTTGATAGGCTTTAATACTCGCGGGTAACGCATAAGTGAATGCTTTGCCTTCGAGATATTCACGAATATGCGTTAAGTGTTTAGCCACAACAGGGTGGTGGCTCATTTGCTGAGTTTTGGCCCCTTGGTATAAATAGGAAGTTGGAATGAGTAAGCCATTCTCGTCTTCGCCCAATGTCGCTGACACCAAGTCGAAGGCTTGCTGTGGTTGCGCTGCAACATCTAGCAACGTCTGCGTTTTTAAATCAAACCAAGCCAGTCTTTTAAACTCTGCATCATGATTGGTTTGAAGCAGTAATTGTTGTGATTTGTCGTTAAAGCCCTGTATTTGGCATTTATCATCCCATTGACAGGTGAAGACCACTTTTAAAGACCCATCAGCCTGAACTTGATGAATAAAACGCTCTCCGCGATTGCCTTCAGCGGTATTCACTTGCTTGATAAAAGCTGCATTACCCGTTTTCGAATTTACTAACAGCTGTGAAAAAGGCATTGTTGTCTGCCATATCACACGCGCTTTACCAGCAGCTGCAACGCTCAATATTTCAAAGATGCGCTCGTTGGTACGCCACTTTTTAACTAAAAAGCTGGCAGGCTGACTTGGGTCTACGCCCAAAAATCGCTCTTTCTTTTTCCAATCAATTTTGGCCAATCTTTTTAGCTTGGCTTTGTGTGTTAATGGCAACACTGAAAGCTGCTCGCCGACTCTCACAAACAACGCTGAGCTGTCTTTTGAAATCTCAAATGATGGGCGCTTTCTAAGTGTAACTAGCTTAGTGATTTTATGGTCTGCAAGGGTATATTGATTAAGCGACCAGCGTTTTATACCCGCTTTTTCTTCACTGCTGAGATACAAAACATAATCGGCATTGGGTGATAGGGTCACTGCCTGTATACGCTCGCTTTGTAAAAAGTGCACTGCCGGTAGAAGCGGCGCACGGTTTTTTTGTTGCACACGTTGTTTGACCTCACTGAGATCGGTTAAAAACTCAGCTTTGGCAGAGCTTGTGCACATTACCCATATAATCAGCGCGCAACGAAGCATACCACTGAAAATGTCAGTCATATTCATTATTCACTACCTGGTTGTTGATGCGCCGAAGCGCATCACATGGTTAATTTAGGATTGCGTTAGAAGAAGTTGATGAGACTTTGATATTCGCGCCTCTTATGTTACTAAACCATGGGGTCAACAACATAAAACAAGCCACGCCAATTAAGCTCATAAATAGAGCCATACCCACCCAGAACAGTTGTTGCTGTGTGCTTAATTGTGCTCGTCTTGCCAGCAGATAAACCAAAGCCATACTGAATAAAGTAAACCCTATGGCATATGCCATAACTTGCGCTGACCTTGTTCTCGAAATAGTGTCATTAAATACAGCGCCAATGCTTTGATCATTGCTGTTTAGCGCCTCATTGGCTGCTTCAAATACGGTGGCAAAGAAAATCGGCGATTGCCAAAACGCTTGCTCAGCCACAAACTTTGGTAAAGGTCGGTGTGCAATATACTGCTTTGCAGTCACTGGCGTCACTTCACCTGCATAGTCAGCAAACACCACAGACACACCGGGTTTTTGGAAGCCAAAGTAAGAGCGACCATGAAACAGAAATAGTGCTCCGTCAGGTAACATATAAAACTGCGTGTTCATTCTGCCATAGGCTTGCTCAGGATAAGCAACAGAGAAAAGCGGAGCACTGCTGGTATTCAAAGCAAAGAAATCACGCTTTTCGAAAACCAACGCTCTTTGATTTGTAGCCATAGAAACAAGTTCACCATCGCGTTCAGTTTCAAAAGGCCCGTAAAAGTATTCACCGTCTTGCGTTTGAAACTTTATTTCCATGAACTGCTCTTCGAAATCAAGCACGTAAAGCGTATGAGGTGTTAGGATAAAACGACCTGCTATTAACCTTGGCGGATGAGAAAATGCCTCTAGGTTTTGTATGTCATTGATTGATGTCACAGCATGAAAGTCATTTTGATCTATTACATGTTTGAGGTTTTTGCTAACCAAGTCATAACCCAAAAACACTTGATATTGATGTGAAAACTGCCACTTCGTCAGGGTTTTCATGTCTATGTATCTTTGTTGCTGATCTTGATGCATCAACTGGTTCAATGTATCGAACGAAGTTGGATGTGTGCTCATAAATAATGTGCTGACACCCTCTAAATTCGGTAGCAAATGGGTTCGCCACTGTACTTCATCGGCAGGTAAGATCCTATCTAGAACTGCTTTGGCATCTGGCCCCCACATTGAAGCGTAATACTCGGGTATGTCGGCTTTTTCAAAACGATCAGGATGGGTCGAAAATAGCGTAACTGGAATATGGTAAAACAGAGCCTGAGTCGACATTAAAATGGCACCCAAAGCAGGCCCCATGAGTATAGCAGCGATAAATTGGCGACTCATGCGTGTATCGTGTTGACTGACATTCAATTTGAATGCTGAACTTGCTAAAAAATACACAAGTACAACCACTATTGAGTCAATAAACAACACAATAAACGGCGAGCTTGGTGTGCTGCTGATCACAAAGAGCAGCATACCGAGAATAAGTAGTGCCCCTTTATTTGCCGATAGCGCAATATACACACCGGTGAAATACGCAAATGTCGCAAGGAGTGCGATATGACCGACATATAGGTAATGCCGAAACTCAATGAGTTCAAGTGACGCACTATCTAGCACAACGAGTATTAACAGTAATGGCACAACAAGCACTATCATTACAATGCTTAACCCTGCTGCGATCAACGCTTTGAAAATGATTTGCTCTGCTAATGGGCGGTGCATCAGATACGCCCAATGGTTCTTCCTTTTATGCAATAAAAATTGCGTCACAGAAAAGATCAAAGGCAGTATTATCGCAAGGCCACTCAGCACAGTGCTGAACATGCCGCGGCCAGCCATAAGGTCGCCCTGACTCGATAAATAAGCCAGTAAAGCTAGAAATATAAATGCCGCCGTTTTGGCATACGCTTTATAGCGATTAAGCTCAGAAAAGAATAGATCCCTCATGTGGCTGACTCCCTTTTAATTAACCCTTGTAATTTCGGCCATGGCATCAGTATCAAGAATGCAATCAGCGCAGTTGGGCCAGTAATGAGCGAAATCAGTAACCAAAACTTATGCGTTTTATCATCTAATTTGGCTTTTTTGCCAAGATAAAAGATTGAAGCAACAGTGAGTAAACAACAAAAAACAATCAGTAATGAAAAATTTAAGTCGATCGGCCTCTGCCAAATAAAACCTTCACCTATTGATGGCTCAGAATTAAACATCAATGTTGAATGCACTAAGTTATCTACAACATTCAACACCAATGGAGAGAACATTAACTTTTGTTGATGCAACCAATCTGGCAGCGCTGAAAGCTGCACTTCTTTGCTCACTAGTGTGATGTTGTCGCCCTCATGAGGCAGGTAAATTAATTGAGCGCCAGCTTTGAGTGCCGCAAATAAATTGCCGTCGTGCACCATGAGGACATAACCGTCCATCACCTCTGCCATCACAAACTCAGGCGATACAGGGTGTGCAAAGTCTAGCGACACTTGTTTGATTGGTGCTAGGCCGCCAAGACTGTCAACAAATTCCACTTTATTGAATAGATAAACTTGCTGGTTTGAGCTCATAAAGATCACATCAAACATAGGTACTAAAGTCGAGGTGAAGTGCTCTTCTGAACCAGTTAATGCAAATTTCAAGTCGATACGTTTATTCTCAAAATCAACTTGATAAAGCTTATTTTTGGTTTGCACATAGTGAGTGCTTGTTTGTACTGCCACAGCCACATCGGCAAATTTATCAGACTCGGTCAGCTGACTTGCTTGGTCTACAAACCCTGTGCGGCCTAAGAAGCCAACTCGTTCACCAGTTTGTCTATCAATACCGACAAATAGCATTTCTGAATGAGAGAACACCCATTTTGTGGTATCTGTCTCTAGCGCAAACTGACTATGTCGAGTATGTAAGTAAAAGCCATGCTTATGTTGAGGCTTATAAAAGTGTGCTCGCGATAGCGTGTTGGCTTTAGCAAGTTTAAGCTGCCTTTGTATCGTATCGCCAAGTGGCTGTTCGATATCTCTGGCAAGCCATTGCATTACCTCAAGGTCAGTGTGCTTTCGTAATAATTCATAATCAAATTGCCCTTGGGTTTCTAATTCGTGCAGCGGTTTAGCAAAGTCGTATTGCTGCGAAGTTAAGCTTAGAGGAATGTGGTAATAAAAAGCTTTTAACGATATTAAACCCACGACCGCAACAGGCTGAATAAAAAGCACAGCAATGGCGATGAATCGCTTAGATGTTTGCTCTGCAGCAAGATTAACGCGAAAAGAAGCATAAGCCAAATAACCGCTAAACAATAAGAACATTGAATCTAACAGCAAGAAATACAGCACACTTTCTTGGCGTCTTAAAATCAAATAAGTGAGTGCGAACAATACGCCAATTGCGAGTTTATTGTTTGCCAACGCAATAAATTGGCCCAAGGTATAGCCACATAGCATGACCAAAAATGCATGCACGACATTAGTGTAATGTCTTGCTTCAACCACTTGCTGCGTCGTGATATCTGCAATCAACACATTCACTAAAAATGGTAAAATAAAGGCAATAAACAGCAGTAATGCACCGGCAAGACTTAGAGCAAAATAAATTCGCCCTTTAGATAAAGGCCGATGCATCAGATAGATCCAATGGTTCTTTCTTCTGTGCAAAGACACAGACACCAACCCAAATAACCCCCCAACAGCAACGCCACCTAAAATAATGAAAAGATGTAACTCAGATTGCGGCTCTACTACTGAGAAAAATTTGCTGAATGTGCTCCACAGCACCAACTGAAGTAGGCATATGCCCCAAGCAAAAAGTTGGTAGCGCTGATATTCACTTTTGAATAAATCAAACATTACGCTCTCCTACTTTGGTACTCGGTGATTTTTTGCCAAGATAGAAGCGATGGCTTTATCTAAGCTAACAGGGGCTTGCGTGGCGGCTTCAATGCCAAGCGCATTAAGTTTTTCTAATGCCTCTGCGGCCTCTAAGTCAGCCAAAACTAAATGGGTTTGTTCGTCTATAATACGTGCCGAAAGTACGTTACCCAGTGTGCTAAGTTGTGACTTACTCAGGGCCTCATCAAAGATCCAATACGTCACCATGTCGCAAAATTTTTCAGGGCATTCGTTATATTTCATCTCGCCATTTTCAATCACAATTAACTGTTCAGCGACACGTTCTATCTCTTCCATCTGATGCGAGCAGTACACTATGGTGGTGTCGATATCTGCCTGGGTGAACATCAGAGCTTCTAAAAACGCCTGCTTGGCAACGACGTCTAAACCCAGCGTTGGCTCATCTAAAATCAGCACTTCTGGCGCTTGCGCTAAGGCCATAGCGAGATTTAAACCCGCCCTTTCACCACGAGATAACACCGATACTTTTTGTGACTGCTCAACGTTAAAGTTACCGATCACACTGTCATAGAGATCTTGTCGCCAGTTTTTATAAAGATTTTTCTGCATGGCGGTCACTTCATGGACTTTCATCCAGGTTGGCAGAGTATGCTCTTCGTTCACATAGCCAATACGACCTCTGTGTTCAGGCTCTAAAGACTGACTGTTATGACCCAAGATAAAAGACTCACCCGAGGTCGGGGCATCGAGTCCTAGGAGTATTCTAAATAAGGTACTTTTACCCGCACCATTAGCACCAATCACGGCATGAATGCCACCCTGTGCTATTTTCAAATTAAGAGATTGGATCGCGACTTTCTTTCCAAAACGCTTATGCAGTGCTCGGGTTTCGATAATGTAATTAGCCATAACTAACGCTCTTTATCCTGCTTATTAATCGTTTGTAACTGCCCTTGTATATGCTCAATAATCTCTCGGTGACTAAAGCCTAAGCTGATGACCTCATTAATGAAATTATCAGTTGCTTGCTCAAGCTTTTGCGTTCGCTCTTCCTCAGATAAAGTGCATTGTTGCTGAGTCACAAAAAGGCCTAAACCCTTCTTTGATTCGACTAAGCCAAGGTCAGTTAATTCGTTGTAGGCTTTGGCTACCGTATTTGCGTTAATGGTCAATTGCATTGCCAAGCCACGCACACTGGGTAACTTACTTCCTGTTGGTAATATTCCGCTGGCAATCTCTTTTCGAATGCCATCGACAATTTGACGAAAAATCGGCCGAGCGTCCCCGGTCACAATTTGTATCGCCAGTGCAGTAGTTTTTGTCATTAGCTAATTATTCACTGTACTATCTGTAGTAGTACAGTAGATCGAGTGTACCACTTCGTCAATAGTACAGTTTGAGTTATTTTTATATATCCTTTATTTTCAATGAGTTGATTTATTTTACTTGTCTACTAATTGCTGAAGACGGTATGATCTCTGCCTGATTGAAGTATAGATTTTGAAATTTACAGGCTAAAAGTGGACAAATTCGACAAACAGATCATTGCTGAATTAAAGAAAGATGCGCGCCAAAGCGTTTCTGCCATTGCCGATACTGTGAGCCTTTCACGCTCTGCCGTTACCGAGAGAATCAAAAAACTCGAGCACAGTGGCGTTATTCGAGGCTATCAAGTGCTGCTGAGCGAATCTCAAAAAATTGGTGTATCTGCTTATTTTGAAATTCAGCATAAATGTGCCCGTTGCTCTGAAGTCGTGCCTTTGTTTCAGGCTATACCAGAAGTGGTCACCTGTCGTGGGATCACAGGTGATATGGATTTATTGGTTTTTGTTCAAGCCGAATCAATGCAGCGCTTGCATGAAATTCGTGAACACCTCGACGCCCAGCCTGATTTTGTGAAGATAAAAACGCATGTGGTGATGAGTGAGTGGATTGATAACCGAGCCAGCTAATACTCTAAAAAATAATCAATATTAAACACCAAACTAACAAAACTTCTCATTTTTGTGTCAACTATACTAAAGTTTAGCTAATAATAAACGCGACTTGGTGATGCATTGTTATTCATTCTACTTTTCATTGAACTGAGTTTACTCGTACTTATCTTACTGCCTTCGGTGGCATTAAGTGGTGAGTATTACCTGCTCGATTTACTGAGTAACTTTCAACTTCACTTTTTTATATTGGCGCTGTTTTTTAGCATTCCTTTGCTGCTAAAGTCGGTCAAAATCGGGGCTATATCAGTGGTTATTTCAATCGCACTTTTTGCCAGTAGCCACCTTTGGTTGTTTAATAAGACACAACCTTTAAAAACCGAATCTTTAAACGAGCTCTCCAAACTGCATATCGTGCAAGCCAACTTAAGTTACTACAACCCAGTACTAAGAACTGCCGTTGAAGAACTAAACTCACTCGATGCCGACTTATATCTTTTTTACGAATTTAACCAAGAACAAAAACCTCTCTTTCTGGAAATAGCGGCTAAGCGTTATAAGTTTGGTGATGGGGATTATGATGGCTTTCCTGATGGAATGGGTTTAATTAGTAAATACCCACTTACAAACATAAAAAAACATAAAGTTTTACCACGAAAAGGGACGGTGATTACTTTGACTTTGCAATTACCAAAACAAAGGCTCGATCTCATTTTATTGCACCCACCCTCACCACGTACCCCAGATAAATGGCAAAAACGCAATGTGTTATTGGGCAGTGTTCAACCCTTGGTAGAGCTTGCGAAAAATAAACATATTCTGGTGGCCGGTGACTTTAATACCACACCTTGGTCAAATCACTTCCCACGTCATCATCAACTCAACCCGTGCTATCAACAAACAGGCATGTATGCATCTTGGCATGCTTCTAAATACCTACATCCTTATGGTTGGTTAACGGGTTTACCGATAGATCATTGTTTAACGAGTAACGGCGTTAAAGTATCTCAATTCAAAACCCACTCACTACCGGGTAGCGATCACCTCGCATTAGATTACAAATTACTATTAATTGATTAGTGTTTGACCTTTTAAATCGCACGCGATATAGTCTCGGGAGATTTAAAATAAAAAGGTGCTTAATTTATGTTTTATGATTTAAAAGCGACAAGCTTACAAGGCAAACCGATCAACTTCTCTGATTTTAAAGATAAAGTTGTATTGATCGTTAATACCGCAAGTAAATGTGGGTTTACTTATCAATATGAAGGCATGCAAAAGCTTCACGAAGAATACGCAGACAAAGGCCTTGTGATCATCGGTTTTCCTTGCAATCAATTTGGCAATCAAGAGCCTGGTGATGCCAGTACCATTCAGCAAGGGTGTTTGATTAACTATGGCGTTGACTTTTTGATCAGTGAAAAAGTGGATGTAAATGGTGAAAATGCACACCCGGTATTTCAGTATTTAAAGTCTAAGAAAACAGGCTTTTTTGGCAAAAACATTAAATGGAATTTCACAAAGTTTTTGATCAATCGTCATGGTGAAGTTGAGAGCCGCTTTGCGCCAGTGACAAAACCGCAAGCAATTGCTAAGAAGATTGAAAAGCTACTTTAGAGAGTGCGCAAATGCAAAACGATGATTTACTAAAATTAGAAAATCAGTTGTGCTTTCCGCTTTATGCCGCATCAAGGCTGGTAACGCGTCTTTACCAGCCTTTGCTTGAAGCTCATGGTCTCACTTATCCGCAATATATTGTTTTGTTGATCCTTTGGGAGCAAGATGGCTTAACGGTAAGTGACATTGGTGATAAAGCCATGCTCAGCAGTAACACCTTAACGCCGCTACTAAAAAGAATGCAGAGTGCCGAATTAGTAGAAAGAGCGAGAAGCGAGTTTGATGAGCGTAAAGTGATCATAAAACTGACTGAAAAAGGGCTAGCATTAAAAAGCGAAGTCGCTTGTATTCCTATGCAATTGCTTGAGAATAGCCAAATCGATATTGAAAAAGCTAAGCAACTAAAAAGCTTATTAGACGAGTTAATTGGTAAATTAGCATAGCCTTCAACCGATAAAAAGCGCCTTTATGAATCTAACTGTTAAACAAGTTTTCACTGATATTGAACATATTTATCTTAATTTGGCTCAGGCGTATGAGGCTGAATTTTCAAAAATAGTCGGAAAAGCACCAGATGAAGATGGCATTTTTCCATTAGACACACAATTAGATGAGTCCACTTTTGGCTTTATTTGTTATGTTGACAACGTACCTGCTGGCATTGCCGCAATATCGCAAAATAGTGAATATGAATTTGAGGTATGTGAGTTTTACATCGTGCCTTATTTCAGACAAAAGCAACTTGGCATGCAGTTTAGTCACAAATTATTTGATTTATTCAAGGGCCATTGGCAAATCAAGCAAATAGCAGGCGCAGATTATGCCACGCTATTCTGGCAAGAAACTTTGCGTTGTTATCAAGTAGGTCAGTTTAGCGAAGACACCTTTTCAGACCCATATTGGGGGAAAGTCACTAGGCAAAAGTTCTCAAACCTGTAATGATAAGAAAAAACAAAGAGTAATATTATGAAGGATCATAACTTAATCTACTTATCTGTAACAATTATCTTATTTGCTTTTGTTGACTCTGTAGGCGCATTATTAGGCTTTTGGTCTATTGAAGGCGCTGAAAGAAATCAAATATTAATTTGTGAAAGTCTCATCCTATTCGCGTTATTATTAAATAGCTGGCTTATTTATCGAAAAACCATCGCTAACACTCAATCCCCAGCACACAAACAAATTGCTTTTCTCAGTTTTAGTAGCCTTTTCTTATGCTTATTAGGTGATATTACCAACTTCAATCTTCCTGAAACCTTTTATCGATATGAAAGCGCTATTAAGCATGACTATTTAGCCGAGTCTATTTACTTTTTCTTGCCGGGCTACACCCTACTTTTGCTCGCTGGCATTCATGCCATCCAATTAAACACCAAAGATAAACGCTTTATCAGATACCCTGTGATCGCTGGCTGTGTGGTCGGTATGATCTCAATGGTTATAATGCATCTTCCTAATACTGACTTGTTTATCACCATCAGCACAGGGATTTATGCCATGCTGATTGGCGTTGTTGGCTTTATTGGTTTTGCATTTATCTTATCTTGCGGCGGTTTAAAAGCATCAAAAGGCGAGTTACTGGTTGGCTCTGGCTTTATTCTGGCTGCTGTTGCCGATGCCATCATCGGCAACTTTTGGATATACGGTCATCAAGGCGAGGGGTTTTATCCACAAGTGAGATATATTAATTGGGTGGTTTACATAACCTCTCAATGCATGGTGATCCATTTACCTCATCTACTTGTAATAAATTCTAAGTATTCGCATGATAAAAATCATCAAGATTCCAATCCTGTGACGTAACCGAGGCAAAAATGAAAGATCATTACCAAGCAAATAATATCTTTGCGAAGATTTTAAAAGGCGAAGTCCCTTGCATTAAGTTATTTGAAGACGACTATACGCTTGCTTTTATGGATATCATGCCGCAAAAAGAAGGCCATACTCTGGTTATTCCTAAACAAGCTGCCACAACGATTTACGACCTCACAGATCAAGCTGCACTGGCTTGCATGAAAACGGTACAGAAAGTAGGTAAGGCCGTTGAGCAAGCCTTAAATGTGCAAGGAACTTCGATTGTGCAACATAATGGCAATGAAGCAGGTCAAACTGTGCCACACTTTCATTTCCATATTATTCCAGGATCATTACACGGTTTAAAAGCGCATGCTGAAGTGAAGGCTGAACCGGAGCATATAGAGAAAGTCGCGGAGAAAATTAAGGCATATATATAACATATGCCTTTTACACAAAATTAATCTGAGTTTCGTTCATTCGGTAAATCAGATAAATACTCTACAAACTCCACTTCAAAACCGTCTGGGTCGATAAAATATAAATTTTTTCTAAATGGGTGTTCACTGCCAACTTTATCTATTTCAAACCCAGCAGCTAACATTCTTTTTGCAAGCGCATCGATATTTTTAACAACATACGCAAAGTGCGCGAGACCCACTTGATGCCCTTCAAGCCTACGATTGTCACCTTCACCGTGGTCGCTCATGGCTAAATAATGGTAATCATCACCAAAATGTACCCACGTACGCTGTTTTCCATACCATTCTCCCTCACCTTTGCTGCGAATAAACCAATGTGGAAATGCTGCCTGATAAAACTTGAGAGAACGTTCGATATTGCTGACGACTAAATTTACGTGTTCTAAATACATAATGCGCTCCTTACTTATTAGCCATGGTTGCGTTAAAAAGTTGCGTGATTCTTTCGATTATTTTTGTGTGCTTCATTGTCTTCATCCTTTGATTATTTTCTTGTCTGTTGATTTGATGAAGCCACTTTAAAAGCTCAAGTTAACTTGAGGTAAAGTGCAAATTTTCTGATTGATACCATTGAAAAAGTTGATGAGTAGAAAAAGCTAAAAGCTAAAAGCTAAAAGCTAAAAGCTAAAAGCTAAAAGCTAAAAGCTAAAAGCTAAAAGCTAAAAGCTAAAAATAATATGAACATTCAGTTCCGAAACTGTCGAGTAATGAACTCTCCTTCTCCTTAATATTTACTCCGTTAAATAAATAAATTCACACTAGGAACGTATTATGTTTAGAAAATTACATCACCAAGAAACTCCCTTAATTCTTTGTAATGTATGGGATGCAGCGAGCGCTATCATTGCCGAAAAGCTTGGCTATCAAGCAATCGGCACATCAAGCGCTGCCATTGCGACGTCATTAGGAACAACTGATGGTCAAAACATCTGTTTTGAAAATCTATTAGCAGTAGCGAAACAAATATCAGAAGTGACCACATTACCACTTAGTGTGGATATAGAAGCTGGTTATGCTGACACGCCACAAGAGATTGTCGATAACATTGCAAAACTGGCAAAGTTAGGAGTGGTTGGCATTAATATCGAAGACAGCCAGTTAATAAATGGCCGCAGATCTTTAGTCGATAAGTATGATTTCAGTGAGAAACTGTCACAAATTATAGCGCTTTTAAATGACGCAGATATTGAGATGTTTATAAACGTCCGCTCAGATACTTATATTGTTGATGCAGCCAAAGCTTTACCTGAAACTATCGAGCGAATTAGCTTGTACGAAGATGCTGGGGCGGATGGTATCTTCTTGCCTTGCTTAACGGCTCCTGACGATATCAGCAAAATCGTTGCTAACTGCTCATTGCCACTTAATGTCATGTGCATGCCAGAGCTGGAAAGTTTTAACCAACTGCAAAAACTTGGAGTGAAACGTATTTCAATGGGTAATTTTGTTTACGATAGTATGCTCGCCCACTTAGAAAATACCCTGTCATCTATTAAACAACATGGTTCGTTTAAGCCTCTGAACCTCGTCTAATAGGCTGTTAATTAGGGTTATACTCTCAGAGCTAGCGGCAAGGCTGATGACACTAAAATAATGCAAATAAACCTTACTCTGCTATTTATCATCGCCGTTATCTTCTTTACGTTTGGGTTGTTCTTGCTTTGCTTTAGCCACGTTTTTAAATGCCGGTGGTGGGATTGGAAACAACGAGATTAACGGCATTAACGCCATAAATAAATAGGCGCCTTTAGGCATTTTTTTAACCCATTTTATTGCGCTTCTTCCCAAAAAAACAAACAGTAAAATAATTAAAACTCCTAACCCAATGGTTAAAAAATCCATTTTAACTACCTAAAAGTTGATTAATACATAATCAACTTAATTGTGATCTCCCTCCTTTAATTCAAGTTATTAAATATAAATTTATGCCCTATAAGTAATTTCACTTTGACAACAAAGCCGAAAAGATCAAATATAAATAACAATCATTTTCAATTGCGTTATATATTTTACTTATGGATACCAATAACACGCTGATCCAACAGGCTATGCTCACTTGGCAAAATACAATATGCGAAGGTAACAACGCATTCGAAAACAATCGCTATATTACTGCGGACAAATTATACCAAGATAGCTTAGAACACTTAGCTGATATTGGTGGTTTCATAACTTCAAATACACCGCCACCTACATCTTGGGTAATTGATCAATTTGTACCAGCACTTGTTGTGTCGTACCTGAATTTAGTCGACTCTTCTATGGCCCAAGGAAAACATGAAATTGCTTGTGACTTCTTAGTTGAGGGCTATAACGTGGTGTGTGATTGTGGACACTGCTTACTGAATACTACTCAAGACGAAAACCACTATTTATTTTCAAAACATTTATCTCAGCTACAGCTTCATTCATTTGCAATTAGAAAGCACCTTGCTCAATCACCAAATTTACTGAACAAGCTCGAACAAATTTCAGAGCCATATTCCGTCACATCGCTGACTTATCACTAATTTATATCTATCAAAACCGAAGGAGTGCTTAATGCCATTCACACTACCAAAACTAAATTATCAATATGACGCATTAGAGCCACATATTGATACAAAAACCATGGAAATTCACCACACTTTGCATCATCAAACCTATGTAAATAAAGCCAATGAAGCGCTTGCAGGCACTGAGTTTTCTGAGAAAAGTGACGAGTGGTTATTAAGAAATATCCAAACCCTACCAAGCTCTCTTCAAGGTGCAGTGAGAGACCATGTTGGTGGGCATCATAATCACAGTCTATTTTGGGAAGTGATGTCTGAAAATGGCGGGCAGCTGCATGCAGGTAAATTAGCCGATGATATCAATGAAGCATTTGGTAGCTTTGATACTTTTAAAGAACTTTTCATCAAAGCCGCACTAACACGTTTCGGTAGCGGCTGGGCGTGGCTGGTTGTGAACGAGCAAGGTGAGCTACAAGTAACCAGTTCACTCAATCAAGACAGTCCATTAATGGATAATCTAGTGCCTATTTTAGGCTTAGATGTATGGGAACATGCATACTATTTGAAGTATCAAAATCGCCGCCCAGAGTATATTAATGCCTTTTTTAATGTCATTAATTGGGCCGATGTAGAGCGCAGATACTTAGCTGCGGTTTAATAAAAAACATAAATCAATATGTAAAGTGCTTCAAGTCATTCAACTTGAAGCACTCGCATATCACACCATTCTTTTTCGCAAATCAAATTTATCAAGATCATTCAGACCGAGATCTTCAAATTGCGTATTGATTTGATTACTAAAATTGAGCTGCTGGTTTTCTTCATCTGGTTTATCTTTACCAGCCAATAAATCATTAATTTGCAGTTGTAGTTGCGCGCTTAAATCAGCAGTCATATTTCTTAACTTCTCTTTATCAGAGCGATGCAATGCTGAGTCTTCATCTATATCTTGATCTGTCAACGATAGCATTTCCATGCGCACTTTTAGCTCTTTATACTCAAGATAATTTATACCTAAGTTATTGAAGATAAGTGCCTCATTAATTTCTGAAGGTAATATTTCTACATCAATTGGCATTTCCATTATCTCTATCATGGTTTCTTTATAAGTTTCGATAGAGCGCTCTCTGTCACTTAACGTATCATCAACTCTCTCAGAGGCCTTGTCTTTGGCTATGTTATAGAGTGCTTTGGATTGCTCTGAAAACGGAAGGCTTTTTGTTAGGAGACCAACGGCAGATTGCTGTTGATATTCTTCAGATTTATTTAAGTTGTTCAACTGAGTAGCAAACGAGGCGTGCTTATTTAAACTGTCTGTTTGTGTTGCTGAATGCGCTTTATTAAAGCTTTGATCAGTATATATGCTGCTATGAATTTTCATTGCTATCCCTAAACCTGAACGTAAAACTGAATTAACAGATGAGTATTCAGATAGAGTTAGCAAGCTTTGTACCATGCAAAATCATTAGTAAAACACTGAAAAACGAGCTCAAGTCTTCATGCAGGTGCAATAACTTTCCTGCTGAAAACTTTTATATTCTGTTTGTTGCCGTGACACTAAGTTCTATGCTTTTAAACTTTGAATTGTTTTACTTCTTGCTTTAATTGCTCAGCCATATCTGACAGCTCTTCCCCCGAAACTGAATTATTTTGGGCATTCATTGAGATTTCATTAATACTTAAGTTAAAACCTTCAATTGAATTAGACATTTCACTTGTTACACAAGTCTGCTCTTCAGTAGCCGTTGATACTTGAATATTCATAGATGCTATTTCACTTACTGAGCTGCTGATGGCCTGAATTTTTTGAGAGGAATACTCGGCCATTTCTACACTTTTCGATGCTCTATTTTCAGCATCTGACATAGCTGAGACAGCATTATTTGCCTGAGTTTGTAGTTTACTAATCATCTCTTTTATATTCTCAGTGGCCTTTTGAGTATTATGTGCCAACGTTCTCACCTCGTCCGCAACTACCGCAAAGCCTCGACCTGAATCTCCTGCTCTCGCAGCTTCAATCGCAGCATTTAGAGCTAGCAAGTTAGTTTGTTCAGCAACACCTTGGATCATCATTACTACTTGATTTATTTCTGTTGTTTGATTGTTCAGTTCATTAATTAACTGCGCATTATTAACCACTAACTCAGCAAGCTCATGAATTGCTCTTATACTTTCCTCAATGGTTTTTTGCCCTTCAATAGATAAATTTTCAGCGTCTTCAGCATTTGTTGCGGTACGAGATGCACTATCTGATACTTCAGCAATCGCAGAGCTCATTTCAGTAATTGCTTGAGCAATCATTGCTGTTTGTTGTTCTTGCTCTTGGGCTGAAGAAGCTATTTGACTGCCTGATCTTGCGACTTGAGAAGATAATCCTGATAAAGAATCAATGGCCGATGAGATTTTACTTAACATGGCATTAAATTTGTCCATCATCATATTAAAGTCTATAGCTATTTTACTAAACTCATCGTTGCCATTTTCTTCAACACGTAAGGTTAAATCTGTATCTCTGACAACTTGTTCTATCGTTTGGCCCATTTTTGATAAAGGCGCATTGATACTTTTATAGATTAAGAAGCCTACTGATAACATTGCAACTACAATAACAACCGACAAAACAATAAGAGAAAATTCCACTTTCTCTGCTTCTTCATCCCCTTCTATTTTTAACAATTGAGCTTGCTTCACCTGATAGTTAATTAAATCGCCAAAACTTGCGCTGAGTGGATCAAAAGTGTTGTAAACTTCTTTCACAAACGATGAATAATCTTTTGAATTAAAAGTGTTCTCTCTAATCTCCGATAAATATATCGCAATCAATTGATCCACTTTTTCTCGTTGTTGTTCAGCTGAACTAATAAGCCTTTTCTCTTCTGCACCCGTCACATTTTTTAGATATAACTGCCAATTTTTTCGGGCTACCTCTTGTGCTTTTAAAATATCAGCTATGGCTTGTTCTTTAGATACAGCCCCACCTCTAAGCTTGTGGAATGTGTCGACGATAATAACAGCGTAGTCGTCAGAAACGACTTTGATTTCTTGCATTGGAATGACACGAAGGTCGTATAACTCATCTAAATCATGAACGATGATTTTGACTTCTTTTAAGGTAAAAATCGTCGCACCTATAAACAAGATAATAGGCATACAAGCGAGCAAAATAAGTCTAGATTGAACGGTTAATGTATTTATCATAGTCAATGAGCATGAATTTTTATTTTGACTAAGTATTGACCACAATCTAAGTAGATGCAAAAAAGGAGGTTATAAAACCTGATTTCTGTCCTTCAATTTAAATAATCTTTACTAAAATTAAAAAAACTGAGTGGAGAGATTAACGTGAAATCAATCATAATATTTATCACTGTTTTGTGTTTCTCATTTACTATCAGTGCTAAAATGTTAAATGTATATACTGAAGAATTTCCACCCTACCAAGTAAGATTATCTCCAAAAAATATCACTGGAATTTCTACCACATTGGTTAAGGGGCTTCTTGATGAAGTTAATATTCCATACAAAATTCACGTTTTACCTTGGTATCGTTCTTACCATAATGCATTAAAAGAAAAGAATGCACTGCTTTATTCTGTGGCTCGTACAAAAGAGCGTGAGGATATATTTAAATGGATTATGCCTTTATGCGATATAAATGTTTCTTTTTTTTGGAAAAAAGATAACAACAAGATTTCTATTTCTTCTGTAAAAGACGCAAAAAAATATGTTGTTTCCGTTGCCTCTGGTCAGCCTAGTGAGTTATACCTAAAGAAACATGGCTTTAGTACCGATGACAACTTAGTCATTCTAGCAAGCCATGAACAAGGGTTAGGTCTGCTATCCAAAGGACGAGTAGATGTAATTTTTGCAGCTGATCTATTTATTAAAAACCTTACTCAAGAAGAGTTTTTTAATAAATTAAAGCTAGAAAGTTTCACTATTAAAGCTTTGAGTAAAAAACTTTATCTAGCAGCAAATAAGTCTTCTGATCCAAATTTAATTCAATCTTTAAAGAGAACAGCAAAACTTCAAATGAATAAAAGCAAAAAGGACAAAGTTTGTAGTGATATTTCAGATTCGTAGTTTAAAATCTGAATCATTTGGAGGATTGCTATAACACTGCTTTTTAAGCTAAGAATATTTGGATATGTTTTACTGAAGCAATTAAGCTTGCATCAAACTCATGTAAATCAGTTGATGACTTTTTACAGAATACATAAGCTGTCTAATTGTATTGTTAAATCAAGCAAAAAAGAGGGAGCTATTGATTTTTGAGATGTCAGCAGCACTAATCAAATTATGAGCTAACCCAAATATGCAATCAACTGTTCAAAACACTCATTCATTAAAAACAAAATTTAGAACAATTTAAACGTATACTTGAATCAATTAAGAAGCATTGTTGGAAGAAGGCTACTCTTTAATATCAACGGCTTTAAAAGTATGACCGAAAGCAGCAAAAGGTAGAGATATACATTAATTTTATCGTAACACTGCTTCTTAGAAACAGTGTTACGGTCTTGCTACTTCATCTAATTAGTTTCTCAATTTATGTAAATTTTATGCTGCGTTCTTAAGGTTTACAATACCTTGAAAATGATTGCCACTGAGCTTGTATCTCTTCAATTACTGAAGGGTCTTCAATTGTCGAAGGCACTTGAATTTGCTCACCATCGACCAACTGTCGTAAGTTTTTGCGCAGTATCTTACCAGAACGGGTTTTAGGTAAGCGCTCTACGACTTGAATGGTTTGCAAACAGGCTATGGCACCGATTTGAGCACGAATAGAGGCGCGGATCTCATCGGCAATGTCATCGTCTTGCTTAGTACAGCCTTCTTTTGTTACCACCATAGCAACGGGTACTTGCCCTTTCAGGTTATCTTTGCTTGCAAACACCGCGCACTCAGCCACACTTGGATGCGCCGCAACCACTTCTTCCATTTCTCCGGTTGATAAACGGTGGCCCGACACATTAATCACGTCATCAGTTCGACCCATGATAAACAAGTAGCCATCTTCATCGATATAGCCGCCATCACCCGATAAATAATAACCTTTATATTGAGACAGATAACTGTGCTTAAAACGTTCGGCATTGCCCCAAATTGTGGTAAGGCACCCAGGAGGTAGTGGTAATTTCACCGCAACCACACCTTTTTCATTCGCTTTACATTGACTGCCATCCACATCAAGAATATGAACTTGATAACCCGGCGTTGGCACCGTAGCACTGCCCGCTTTGGTTGGTAATTGCTCAATACCGACTGGGTTACAGGCTATTGCCCAACCCGTTTCTGTTTGCCACCAGTGATCAATCACTGGGAGGCCTGTTTTATCTTGTAGCCACTCATAGGTTGCGGGGTCTAGTCGCTCGCCTGCTAAGAACAATCTTTCTAAACTAGATACATCATATTTTGCCAATAGCTCGGCTTCAGGATCTTGCTTCTTAATCGCTCTGAAAGCCGTTGGTGCACTAAACAACGCATTCACTTTATACTCTTCTATTACTCGCCAAAATGCACCAGCGTCTGGTGTAAATACAGGCTTACCTTCGTATAAAACCGTGGTGCAGCCATAAATTAACGGCCCATAAACAATATATGAGTGGCCGACGACCCAACCTATGTCCGAAGCTGCCCAAAATACTTGCCCAGACTGCATGCCATACACGG
Organism: Pseudoalteromonas sp. BZB3; assembly: GCF_040104455.1. Taxonomy (NCBI): domain Bacteria; kingdom Pseudomonadati; phylum Pseudomonadota; class Gammaproteobacteria; order Alteromonadales; family Pseudoalteromonadaceae; genus Pseudoalteromonas; species Pseudoalteromonas sp. BZB3. The sequence continues at coordinate 106,907 of NZ_JBECOS010000012.1, forward strand.
TTTGCATACTGTAATTAAGTGCTACCGCATGACCACCCTGTTCACGTAAAACGCCTTTCGGAGTGCCTGTGGTGCCAGAAGTATAAAGAATATAAAGCGGGTGAGTTGCAGGGAGTGGTACGGCATCTGTTGGATGCGCTTTTTCAAGTACAGTTAGCCAATCTAAATCGCGCTTGGCTTGTAACTGCGCTTGGGCCTGTTGTCGTTGGAAAACCACGCAATGAGCCACTTTGTGAACTGCAAGCTCAAGTGCTTCGTCTAGCATTGGCTTGTATTCAATTATACGGCTAGGCTCAACACCGCATGATGCAGTAAGCACCAGTTTAGGTTTAGCATCATCAATGCGCATAGCAAGTTCTCGCGGGGCAAAGCCACCGAAAACCACTGAGTGCACGGCGCCTATTCGGGCACAGGCCAGCATAGCAATAGACGCCTCAGGGATCATTGGCATGTAAATCACAACGCGATCGCCCGCTTCTACCCCTAAATTTTTTAAGCCACCAGCAAACAAGCTGACCGCTTCATGAAGTTGATTATAGGTGTAAGTTCGCTTTTGCTCAGTGACTGGTGAGTCATAAATAAGCGCCAACTGCTCGCCTCGTCCCTGTTCAATATGATGATCGAGTGCCAAATAGCTGGTGTTCAGTTCACCATCTGCAAACCAATGGTCAAGTTGCTCATAACATTGGCTGACACCTTGAGTAGGCTGTGTGTGCCAGTTCAGCTTTTGTGCTTGTTTAAGCCAAAATGCCTCTGGGTTCTGTTGAAAGTCTTGATAATAAGACTGATAGTTTATGTTTTTTGTTGTCATAATGGTGCCTTTAATTTCGCCAAGTAACCTTGGTTAATTTATGGTCTTTACACTCTCACGCTAGTTTACGCTGACGTTGAGGGACACTAGACTTTAGTCGATTTACCCTATTAAATCTTTGAATTGTTCAACACATGGATAATGTTCTCTGGAATATTTATGATAAATATCATCAAGATAGGCTCTTAGTTCTGAGACTGTGATTTAATCAAGAGTAACAACATCGTATACTCAACTTCGTATGCCGGTTTGCGATTCTTTATTAAGTCACCACTGTTCAGATCCTCTTCGCAGCGACATTGGGATTGGTATCACAGTGCATTGAAGTGTTTTTGTTTCAACTTGGGAAAGTCTGTCCGATTTTTATATTTTAAATACAAATTATTAAACACAGCCGTTTTTGAAAGCTTATCTAATTCCGTTAAAAATTGACGACCCGATTGCTGATCTGACACTTTACAGCAAGCCTGATAGGCTTGGATCAGCTCAGCAATGGTTTTATATTTGGCTTGCTGCAATTTGAGTTGATATTGCGCTTCTAAAAAAATGCCACACCACTCCAATACACACGCTGCTGAGCGTTGAGTTGCCACATATTGCTACTCACACTCGCTAAGCGCGCATCTTGAAGATGTGATAAACGATATGTGTTAGATTGTCCGCGCTCAAGCCCAGCTCTTAGTCTCATCATCATATTGTCATAAGTAATAATGCCGCTGTCTTTCATGATTTGGTTTTGCAAAAAAGTCGCTAAACCTTCACTCAACCAGAAGTCTTCGTAATTTAATAACGGGTGATATAAATGCGCTAACTCGTGATACAGCGTCCAGTCGTTTTTTAATTGTTTGAGACTCGCATAGCGACTAAATTGAAGCTCAACACCATCTTGCTCGCCGCGAATGACTTCGGCCCAAGGTACGGCTTCAAAAGCAAAATATTGCGGTTTCAAATATATTGGTACGTTTTTTTGTATTAAAGGCCCGAGTGTTTTTTGGGTTGCGTCTATGCCATGGTTTATCCAGCTTTTCACTTTAATTTTCTGCCCTTCGTTGAGCTCAGACAAGCCAACGAAGTCGACTTTTGTATGGGCTAACCGAGCAGCCAGACTGTATTGAGAAAACACCAATATAAAAAATGCCAAACCATAAATAATGTTCAATCGCCACCTCACAACACCCAGTTTCAGTTTTCCTAAAACAATACTCTACTCAAGTAATTTTAGATGACCTGTGAAAGCTGGTTTTACATTCAGTGCCGTTTTTGGCTAGTAGTCTGGCACTATCCACATATAATGACTGCAATAATCGTTACTTGGAGCAGCTATGCTCAGTCTAGAAACCTGTCAAAAAGCCCGTTTTTCAAGAGATCCCCGCTTTGATGGTAAGTTCTTTATTGCTGTCAAAACTACGGGTATCTATTGCAGAACGATTTGCCCTGCATCGCCACCAAAAGAAGAAAACGTAGAGTATTTTAAAAATGCAGTGCAGGCAGCGGAGGCTGGTTATCGTCCATGCTTGCGATGTCGCCCTGACAGCGCGCCAAGTTCGGCGGCCTGGCAAGGCAATGGCGCAACCTTAAATCGTGCTGTTCGTTTAATTGATGAAGGAGCATTACAAACTGGTTCTATTGTTGAACTCGCTAGACGGTTAGGCGTCAGCGATCGATATTTACGAAAACTATTTAACGAGAAAATGGGCGTTTCTCCAAAAACGTATGCACTCTATCAGCAGTGTTTGTTTGCCAAAAAGCTACTGCACCAAACCAGTTTGCCTATTACTGAAATTGCGCTCGCCAGTGGCTTTGACAGTATTCGCCGCTTTAACGATTGCTTCAAACAACAGCTTAAACTTACTCCGACTCAAATGCGTAAACAGACAAATAAAAATAATGCAAAACTGACCTTAAAACTGTCGTATCGACCACCATTTGATTGGCAAAAGATGCAGCGTTTTTTATCTGCCAGACTTATTCCGGGGCTTGAATGGATTGGCGAAAATTTTTATGGCCGCAGCTTCATTTATCAAGGTGTTAAAGGACAATTCACCGCTCACCATCAAGCTGAGAAGCATCAGTTTTTGGTCGAAATTAGCCTTGAAGACAATCGTGTTCTCAAGCCTGTGGTCAGTAATATTCGCCGCGTGCTCGACTTAGACGCCGAGCTCGAGCAAATTGAGCAAGATCTCACCGACGCACTTGGCACTAATACACTGATAAGCTCAGGGTTACGCTTGCCCGGTATTTGGGATGTGTTCGAAGCGGGTATGCGCGCTATTTTGGGTCAGCAAATATCTGTCACTGCTGCCAAAAACTTAGTGATTAAACTGGTTGAAACCTTAGGTGAAAAACAAGCCAATGAAGAAGAGGCGTATTGTGAAAATGTGCTGTACTTCCCCACACCCGAAGCCATTGCGCAAAGCGACCTAGCATTTTTTAAAATGCCTGAAAGTCGCAAACAAACCATTACAAGATTTGCTCAATTTGCTCAAAACCAACCCGTTGAAGCGCAAAACCCAGATAACTGGCTAGCACTCAAAGGGATCGGCCCTTGGACTGCAAATTATGCCAAAATGCGCGGCTTAAGCGACCCAGATATATTTCTCGCTACCGATCTTGGAGTGATTAAAGCACTAAAAGCACACGATGATTTTGACTCTGAAAAAGCCGCCCCTTGGCGAAGCTACCTTACTTTTCAACTATGGGACAAACTATAATGTATTGTGACTACTTTGGGAGCCCACTTGGCACGATGGAAATAAAAGCAAACGATGAAGGAATATGTCAGCTTATTTTCTGTGGCGAACATAGAGAGCCTGTTGTACCGTCAAAGCTCATCACCCTATGTATTACGCAACTCAAAGAATACTTTGCCGGCACTCGCCAAAACTTTGATCTTCCCCTTGACCCTATAGGCACTAAATTTCAAAAGTCGGTCTGGCAAGCACTGTGTGATATTCCATTTGGTCAAACTCATTCATATTTACAGCTCGCAGAGCAGCTTAACAACCCAAAAGCTGTGCGCGCCGTCGGTGGTGCGAACGGCAGAAACCCAATAACTCTGATTGTGCCCTGTCATCGAGTTATTGGTGCATCGGGCACATTAACTGGTTACGCTGGAGGCGTTGAGCGAAAACAATGGCTACTAGCACATGAGGGCGTGTCTGGGTTTGCCAAACCGCTCGTATTGGATGAAGTCATTCATACTCGACAAGATAAGACGCAATTTTTGCGCTAGTTGCATTGAGAAAGAACGATCTGAAACTATTTGCATATCGTAGAAACAAAAGTTCAGCATTTTAGAGCACTAAATTTTTTATATGGATAAAAGTAAATCAGTTCCAACGTCTCGTTTATCTCGACTCAGTAAATTTGGCTTGCTTGCCTCGAAAGTAGCTGGCAACGTTCTGTTAGATAGTGCTAAGTCTGTCGCCAAAGGTGAAAAGCTAAATAAACAATCCTTGATCCTATCCCCTAAAAATATTGAGAATTTGGCTGAGCAGCTCGCTCAACTTAGAGGCGCAGCCATGAAGTTGGGACAACTTTTATCTATGGACTCGGGTGAAGTGTTGCCTCCCGAATTAAGTAAATTACTGGCAAGACTGAGGTCCGAAGGCCATGCCATGCCCCACAAACAATTAGTCGGCGTACTTAAGTCGCACTGGGGAGATAACTGGCTCGACAAGTTTTCACACATCGAATTAAAACCTTTTGCCGCCGCTTCCATTGGTCAAGTCCACAAGGCCACACTAGAAAATGGCGAAAAATTAGCGGTAAAAGTTCAGTACCCCGGGATCGCAAAAAGCATAGAAAGCGATGTCGATAATCTGGCAAGCCTTCTAAAAATGAGTGGTCTATTACCCAAGCATATCGACATGGCGCCGCTCATTTCTGAGGCAAAGCAACAGCTTTTAGATGAATCTGATTATCAGCTTGAAGCGCGTCATTTACAGCGCTATCAAGAGAACCTTGCAAGCTTCGAGCAATTTAAGATACCCAAAGTAGATAACAATTTAACCACTGAACATATACTCAGTATGGAGTTTGTTGAAGGTATCGATTTAGAAACCTGTGTGTCTTTGCCACAAACCCAACGTGACGCCCTTGCAAACGACTTAATCTACTTATTTTTCTTTGAGCTTCTAAAATTTAATACTGTGCAAACCGACCCAAATTTTGGCAATTATCTTTATCAGCCCGATACAGGAAAAATAGTATTACTGGACTTTGGTGCAACCCGAGAGCTCACACAATCAGTATGTAATGGTTATTTTGCCCTATTTTCTGGTGCCATGTCTGAAAATAGAAATTTAGTGGCATCAGCTGCTGAGCAAATTGGTTACTTCAACTCTGAAATAGACTTGGAGTACAAACATAAAGTCGTGGATATTTTTATGCTTGCTTGCGAACCGCTTAGACAAGATAAATCCTATGACTTTGCTACGAGCCCTCTTGCCAAACAAATTCGCGACAAAGGACTTGAGATGAGTACTGATAAATCCAAGTGGCACTCTCCGCCTATCGATGCACTGTTTATACATCGTAAGCTTGCTGGGCTTTACCTGATTGCCGCTAAACTCAATGCCAAGGTGAATGTACAACAGTTGTATAAATCTTTCTTACAACAAGCAAAACTAGCTCAAAAATAATTCAGCGTGTAGCATGGGGTAATCGCCTAAATAAAAAGGATTACCCCGTGAATTTAAATCAGGTCACATTGCCAGTTAAAAATATGCCAATCGCCGTAGAGTTTTACCAAACGCTTGGCTTTGAACTGATAGTTGATACACCACACTACGCACGATTTATGTGTCCTGAAGGGGAAGCGACATTTTCTCTTTCTCTAAACGAAAACGATTTTAATAGCGGCACCACCATTTATTTTGAGCACGAACAGCTAGATGAGTGGGTTTCTACACTGCAAAACAAAGGCATCGAGTTTGCGCAACTCCCCACCGATGAACGTTACTTATGGCGTGAAGCCGTGTTGTTTGACCCATCTGGCAATACAATCAAACTCTATTGGGCCGGCGAGAATAGGTTAAATCCACCTTGGCGCGTTAACCCAGACTAGGGCTAACACGCTATTTTTTGAATTTCATGATAGTGCTCACTCAGCTACCATTTCAACATATTCTCTACCACTTTCAGTTTGTCGTTATACACTTTTAAACCCAAACTATGTAGCACAGCAACGACGCTAAAAGACGGAATATTGACCATGCGCTTATGCTGACTGAACATCAGGCTGAATAAAAGCCCATATACTTTTGCAGTGTTAAATTGTTTTGGACGTTTGATCTGCCATTGATCTATGCCTTCTTTTGGCAAAGTACAAGGAATATGATCTGGATAAGCCTGCCAAGGAGCATCAAGCGCTTCAGGAAACGCATACTGCAAAAAGTCATGATAAAAACGGTGCTTTCTCACCCGAGAAATAGGCTGAGATAACACATGACGCAACACTTTCCAAGAATAGAATGGCAGACAGAAATCCATTTGGTAATCATCAACTTTATCGAATGGGATCGCCAGATGATGATGTTGATCATTCAACAGTAAGAATAAGTAATAGGCTTTATCTAAAGGCACATCGCCGAATTGCTTTAAAGAACGAATAATATTGGCTTTCAATGTTGCCTGCATGCCTTCAGCGCCGCGAATAATCGACTTAGGAATATACGCAAATTGCTGTGATAAATACGCATCAGCTAGATGCTCAACATCTTGAGTTAACGCCGCTTGATACACTTTTTCAGAGTAGTAAATCACACCCAAGCCAACACTCCCGCCATTACCTGACCATGAAAGTCCCGGGCGAGTGACACGATAGTAATCTGGGTGAGCACCGTTACGCCAATGCTTACCTAGCCTGTCTTCAACCGTTTTCGCTTGCGTGTCTTTTACTTTGATCACATCAAGGTTGATGTTCTGACTATCAGCAAAAGCTTGTGCACAGTATAAATCTTGGGTTTTAACCTGAGAGAAGTTGAGCGCTGACATATCTAAATTACGGCGCTTCAATAAACAAGCAATCAGTCTTGAATCTAAACCGCCTGAAAGCGTAGTGAGAACATGTTTATCATTGCCTAAATATTTATCAACGTTATTGTCTAAGTCTTGCTTAAGCCCTTCTAATGCGCCTTCATAGTATTCACCCGCTTTAGCCAATGCACACCAATCAAAGTATTGGGTTTTGCGCACACCTAAACTCGACGCTTGTACACGATGACCAGGTTGAATACATGAAATCTCCTGATAATGAGTATGGTCAAACAGGTAATAACCTAATGTTGCATACTCCATCATGCCTTCTTCATTACAAGTCAGTGGTAAGCCTAGCTCTTTTAACAAGCTGAACTGTGTGCTAAAGATAAACGCCTCTTCATAATACATATAATAAAATGGACGAATACCTAGGGCGTCTGTCGCAATATCTAAGCAGTTTGATTCTATGTTGTAGCGGGCCATGCAAAATACCCCTTCACATGACTTCAGCATATTATCGGTGTAGTTTTTATTTAGGGTATCTAAGTCTCTGACTCTATCTGAAGACAGCAGCGGATGGCCAACAAGCGTTGCAATTTGCGAATCTGTTTGCAAAAAAGCACTTGGCCCGAAGGTTTGATAATCGAGTGTCGCCATATACAAGGCGCGCTCTTGCACTGAATTAAACTGGCCGTCGACACGATTTTTTTCTTCTAGCTTGAACTTTTCAATAATAAAGTCATGCTGTTGCGTCAGCCCCGATGCACAATAAATTCCGAATAATTTAGCCATGAGGGTCACCTTGTTATCTATTAAGTTTATCTTTGAGTTATTGGATAAAACTCAAGCTTCGTACCAAGCTGACAAAAAATTTGAAAAAACACCTTTACCTAAAGTTAGGTTGAGCTTTTAAGCTACGTGCCATTCAAACTAAAAGGAAGCGAACAATGGCAAATACCCTCATACTTTTCTCTAGCGCCAATCAAGCAGGCAACACCTATCAACTGACTCAAGCTGTGCGAACACAATTAGATGAAAACCATACCCGCTACTTTAATTTAGACTCGCACAATTATGCCGATTACAACTATCACAACCTTTATAGTCGAGATGACTTTTACGACATGGCTGAAGCGCTCTCATGGGCTGATAATATCGTTTTTGCCTCTCCAGTTTACTGGCACGGCGTCACTTCGAATATGAAACGTTTAATCGACCGCATCACAGAATTAACAGAGAACCCTGAGATTAAACATATAGGTAAAGGGCTTAAGAATAAAAAAGGATTTGTACTGACAACCTCTGCCAGTAAAGAAGTTTGCCCTATTTTTGCTGGTTTCTTTGAGAAAGTATTCAGCTATTTCGATATTCACATGACTGGGCTTTTACATTTAGATTGCAGTAAAACACTTACCCTACCAAAGCAGCAGATCATAAATTTTGCTCAGCTGTTAAAGTAGCTTGTACCTATTTTAATTTTAACAAGAAATACGAATGCACCAGCGTTTTGTCTCTTTAGCTGCAACATTGTTAATTTCAATGACCGCCTTTGCCAAAACAAATACTTTTGAGTTATCCAGTAACGATATCAAAGTTGGAGAAGTGCTTAGCTCAAAACATGTTTATAAAGGCTTTGACTGTGATGGTGACAATCTATCACCTCACCTTGCTTGGAGTGGTGCACCCAAAGATACCAAAGCTTATGCTGTATTTGCATATGAGCCAGATGCCCCAACGGGAAGTGGCTGGTGGCACTGGCAACTTGTAAACCTACCAGCTAATACTGCTGAGTTAAAAACTGGTGTGGGAATATTAGATAATACGCTGTTGCCTCAAGGCGCGATACAGATCAATAACGATTTTGGCAGTAATGATTTTGGCGGTGCTTGCCCGCCAAAAGGACATGGCCCGCACCGCTATCAGTTCACAGTTTTCGCGTTAGCTAATCCGCTTAATGTGTCTGGAGATACCAAAAGTGCCGTTGTCGGCTATATGGTAAATACGAATGCGCTTGCCAAAGCAAGCATTGAAGTAACCTTTCAAAGAGATTAGGGCGTGTTGACCTTTGCTGTGTGTTTTGCAGCAGTGAGTTGGGTATTTAGGCCAGGCAGAGGCTGCGTGGCATAGTTATTCTATGTAAGTCAGCCGATAACGCCTAATAAATGGCCAACTCGCGCTGCTCTGAGAGTTCAACCAAAGGCTTCCACTACTTTGTCATTCGCCACTCACATAAACTATTAAGCTTCGTAGCTCATTTCGTGTATTGAAAGCCTTTGATTTGAACAAAATTCATACCTCAAAGATAAACACGCCCTAATTAAAGCCCATCACTTTAATTTAAATAACGACTCTAAAGGCATATCAAAAAACTTAGCTATTTTTAAAGCAATCACCACTGACGGTGTAAAACGACCAGTTTCAATGGTACTAATTGTTTTACGAGAGACTCCCACAGCATCAGCCAACTGCTGCTGTGAGAGTTTATTTAGCACCCTTACTGAATGAATATCATTCTCTAATTGTTCATTCATCTGATTTGTTTAGCCCATATAAAACAGGTAACGCATAGCATATAAACATCACCCCAACCACTAACGTCGCAAGTGCCTTAGCAGAAATGCTATCAGCAGGAAAACTCTCTGAAATTAAAGAGGATATATTTGAAAATAGAAAAGGTGAAAGAGTAAAAATCACACTATGGAAAGACCATTTAAACCCTAATAGATTCAGATGGTTTAGGTATTCATCTTCAAAGCTGGCGGTCCAAAAATTACGCTTCTTGATGCTAGACATCGTTGTAACCACTTTGCACATTAAATAGATGAAATACACTGACAAACCAAATTTTGCTACACCATAAACAAATGTTAACGCCTTAGATGATTGAAAATCTAAAAATGGCTCTAAGCTCGCTGAGCAAAAAAGTAGACCCATCACAAGCGCTAAGTAAGCGTGCCAAGTAATATATTGAAGTTCTCTTTCTGAGTTAGAAACTGCAACCTTTTCCATATTCAACTCCTTGTTGATATTTATAAAACACTCAAAATGTAACCCTAAGGTACACATTGATACCTTAAGGTGTCAAGAGTAAAGTATTAATCTACATCTTTTGCTGGCAACCGGGCACCAATAAACATGTCATTTCAATAAAAGATGACTTACTCATATACAAGATGCAGTTTTGCCATAAGTTTGAAAAATAAATTATTTACCATAACTTTTTTATAGTAATTTTTTAAAACTGATTAATACTTACAAGATAAGTAAGTTTGGATGTAAAAAGATGTTATTAAACCAACTTTCCGTCAAAGCAAGACTAATTTTACTTGTTGCGCTTCCTTGTATAGCCTTCCTCCTACTTGCTGCGGTAACGCTGGTGCTTACTGGTAACTTAGTTGCTGGCATTCAAAGTATAAATAACGATAGAGTGGTTCCGCTCAAACAAATTAAAGTTGTTTCTGATAACTATGCAGTAAGTATCGTTGATAACTTGCATAAATATAATGCAGGTTTAATGTCTAAAGCTGAACTGCTTAATTCTATAAACGATGCAGAAAACTTAGCTTCTTCGCAATGGACAGCATATCTTAAAACAGAGCTTACACCTGAAGAGTCGAGGCTTATAAGAAATAGTGAAGCTTTATTTGATAATGTAAAAACGAAAGTAGAAGAGTATAAGTCTCTACTTAGATCTGACAGAGCTTTAACAGAATCCCCCTCACAATTTGTTAAAGTACTTTACGCCACATTTGACCCTTTTAGTTCAAGCTTAAATGCGCTAATTGATCTTCAACTTGATACCTCGCAACAATTTGCAGACCAAGCTGCTGCAGACTATCAAAAAGAAAAAATGATATTAGTTACGGTCTGTATCATTCTTTTTGTAATCGTTATTTTCTTAGCGATTGCCATAAATCGCTCGATTACAATGCCACTCAATAACATAAACCAAATTATGGCAAACATTGCTGACAACACTGACTTAACCCTGCGTGTAGATGAAAATGGTGATGATGAATTTGCTCAAACTGCATCGAGTGTAAACACTATGCTTGCTCATTTTAATGCGCTAATTACTGATTTGCTGAATCTTGTGATTAATTTGCGTTCACAAACTGAGGGCCTATCTGACAACAGCATGTCGATTGCCAACAGTACTGAGCAACAAGAGCAGCAGACAACCATGTTAGCAACAGCCATTACTCAAATGAGTTCAGCGATTAAAGGCGTTGCAGATACCGCAGTAACCACATCACACAAAGCGAATGAATCAGACTCCCTTGCTCAAGCAGGATTACAAAGTGTTCAGGATAATATCCAAGCCATTAATCAATTACATGAATTGCTCAACCAAACTAAAAGCGATATCGACTTATTAAGTGGTAAAACTAACGAAATTAATAGCGTCGTGCAGATCATTCAAAGTGTTGCCGAACAAACAAATTTACTTGCGCTAAACGCCGCAATTGAGGCTGCTCGAGCGGGAGAGTCAGGTCGTGGCTTTGCCGTTGTGGCAGATGAGGTCAGACAGTTAGCGCACAATACGCAAAAAGCGACTGAGCAAATCAGTGAAATGATTGTATCACTGCAAGATGCGTCAAAGCGTACTGTAGAGAGTATGGAGCAAGCAGCCGATCAAACAGAAAAGAGCGTCTCTATTGCTGCTGGCTCTGCTGATTCAATACAAAGAATTACTTCAGCAATTTCTGAAATTGCAGATCTAAACATTGTTATATCGACCTCTACCGAGGAGCAAACGACCGTTGCGAATGAAGTTGCCGAAAACATTAATCAAATTACAACCAGTATCAAGAGCGTGGCGAATAGTGCCTCTGAAAATGCACAAACCAGTCAAAACCTAAAAAACATCTCAAATGAATTAGAAAAAGACATCAGTAAATTTAAGGTTTAGACACTGGTCTTTTTTAAGTGCTTGGCTTATAGGCAGCTATTTTCATTGCTGTTCATTCAGCATTGAAAATAGTCGGTTAGTCTCCAATTTATAGCCTATATTTGGCAATCATTTAAAATAGATCATTATCAGAATTATATTGGATAAATAACGTGATTAAAGCCATTCTTGTGTTTGTTTCAGTTATCGTATTTGTGTTGGGTGCGATTGTTTTAAGTAATAATTTTAGCAACTTACAACATGGCGATGCCTCTTTCGTATATGAAACTTCGAGTGTAGATAAGTCTATTGCAGAGCAAGTTCACCAATATTTGATTGCTCAGAAAGTCTATGACGGCTTACAAGGTGAAGTTTTGCTTTTGAAGAAAAACAAAGCAGGGGTATGGGTTGCTAAGTTTCCCGTTTATCAAGGTGGTGACGTTGCACCAGAAGTATTAAAAGACTTGCAAACACTGAGCTTGGGCATCAAGCAATCAGTTTTAAATAATGAGCCGCTAGAAATACACATCACCAACAGCGGATATCAATCCGTGCAATTTTTTAAGATCTAGCGCTTTATATTTAGCTCATTAAGAGTATTTAAGTCCTGTTATTTAAAGCCCTAAATCAACTCGCGTCCCAATGATTTCAAAGGGGCTAGAGTTGTTACTTCACAGAAATCAATTTAAGTTTTTTTTCTAACTTCGCAATGAGTGCAACGTCATTCTCTGCATCATCATTTAAACCAGCCAGCAAAGTCATAAAATACACGTCCATTAACACATCGGCATATGCCAATTTTTGCTCATCTCCAAACGCCAATTGATGTTTAAAAGCATTCAACTGTGGGTCAAGTGACTGACTTTGCCATAAAATTTCTTTGAATAAAACTTTACTAAACTCTCGTTGAGATAAGTAAAACGGATACAGTGCTGAGGCAAAATGCAGCAGCCTATCAATGGGTGTTGTTGAAGTGTCTGACTTAGCAGTTTCAGTTAATAAGTTATTTAATTGGGTTTCTAGACCTGATTTGAGTAAATCTAGTTTATTTGGAAAGTGACTAAAAACGGTACCCGTCGCAACGCCTGCCGCTGAAGAAATATCTCTAGTACTGGTTTTCTCATAGCCATTTTCAGTGAAAAGCTGCCATGCAGCCGATAAGATCCGCGATCTTGTTTTCTCTCGTTTTGACACCCTACCTCCTAAAATCACGCGACATTAAAACAAGTTTAAAAAAAAATGCCAAGATCTTATTGAAAAATGAGCGCGCTCAATACTATTATGAGCGCGCTCATTTTTTTTACTTGGAGATTACAATGGACTTATTTTTTCGCATTATTGGTGCCTGTATTTTTTTACCTTTCATTGGCTTTTATAGTTATGTACTAGGACCAATCCTGAAGCTTATCTTGTTACCCGGGGGGCTGTTGTTACTGCTACTGATTTTAGGTAAAGAGGATGGAGTTGAGCCTTTGATTGAAGCTTTAAAAACTAAAACGAAGGCAACAGAGAGTGTTGAAGTGTCATAACATTGAAACGCTTACATTTAACCTATGTCTTAATTATTTTTTGTTATCAAAGGAACCGAAAGAAAATGAAAATCACCTCATCAGGGTCATTTATGCTAGTAAGCGTCGCAGCACTTGCCCTTTTCACAGCCTTGTCTCATATGTCTTGTATTGTGTTAGGTCCAGAGTGTTATCGTGCACAAATGGCGCCTGAAGCTCTCATTGAACTCTCTAAATCTGCACCTTGGCGTGCAGCCTTAGAAACAACTTTGGTATCACTGCTGTTTGTTGCAACAGCCATTTTTTGTTTGTCTGGCGCAGGGGTGATCAGAAAAGTGCCAATGTTAAAACCAGCCATCATTACGATCTCAGTGATTTGCACGCTGAGAGGGTTCGCCACTTTGCCTTTGAGCGTACTCTTTCCTGAACAAGTGACAGCATTTTCTATTATTGCTGGTTTTCTATGGTTTTTAGCGGGCACATTTTGTATCACTGGCTATCGCTTAGTAAACCAAGAAAGTACAAAAGAGAAAGTTAGGTAAGGTATATTAATACGCTCTAAATATTTACTTTGTACAAAAAAAGCACTAGCTTGTACCTAAAAAGTAAAGGGAATTATCATGAAAAGAACTGTATTAAGCCTAATTTTTAGCTCTGTGTTATTTGGCTGTGGTGGGAGTGAAACACGAAACGCTCAAGAGAACGATGTACAAGAACCAGACAAACTCAAAGCGGTATCACCTTTTCCAAGCTCGCCACAGGCAAAGCCCACAATAGATTTTGACCAGCAATTAATGTCTGACATAGAAGACTTTGTTAAGGTCGCCTATTCCGTGAAATATTTTTACCCTTCAACCGAGAATCAAGATTCAAATTGGCCCTTGTTTATCGCGGAAAGTTTAGTCGATTTAAGTCAAACTGAACCAGCGCAAAGAACTGAACTGGGCATCGAACGGCTTCGCCAAATCGCACCTTATATCGCTTTTAATAGAGCACAATTACCTGAAATTAATGATCAGACCACCGTTTCTACTTGGAAACAAAATGCGCCAATAAATCAAAGTGTCTTCACTCGAACTTTGTTAACTGATGATTTCTCCTCTTTAAAAAATGATGAATACAGTGCGAGCGAACGGTTTGCAGAACTCAACTATGGAGCACAAACATTATACTTACCTTTGTATTTACCTACGGATAAGCAAATACAAGGTTATACCTATCAAGAGCCAGGTAAATGGCAAATAGACAACAACTTTGAACACCCTGAAATATGTATGACCACAGTCTCTGAAATGTGGGCAAGCATTGCACATTTTTGGCCTTACTTTCAGCAAATTGACGTTGACTGGGCACAAAGTTTAACGCCCCTTTTAACTGCCTGCACTGACGATGATGTACTAAGAAAGCAAAACAGCCTCTTTGCTGAGTTTTCAAAGTTAAACGATAATCATATTTCTATTGTCTTCCCAACACCTAAAGAATATAGATTCAAAAGTTACATCCCGTTTACCTACGAACTAGTAGAAGAAAAAGCCATTGTTACCCAGTTAGATTCAGCTCACCCAAACGGTATAGAAGTAGGTGATGAGGTGATTTCAGTCGATGGCATAGAAATAAACAATTACTTAGACAACAAATCGATTTATTCATTAAAGAATACATTGCACAGAAAAAACCTCAGTGCGAGGTTTGATGTTTATGCCAAGCACTTTAACCCTGTGAAATATGAAATTCGTAAACCGAACAATGATATACATAGCATTGAAGTGCTCCCCAAAGACTTAAATAAGCGCGAACCATTTGTTGGGATGCCCTATGTACCTAAGAGTGACCATATTTTTGAATATGTTGACGACAACATTTTAAAAATCAATGTCTATAACGTTCAAGAAGCTGATATTACTGAATTACGTAATGAGCTGAGTGGAGCCAAAGCAGTAATATTAGATATGAGAAGATACCCTACTAGCTGGCGGGGTTGGCAGGGCGTGTTAGCACTATTAATAAAAAACGACGCGACTAATGACACCATCGCTTATCACTGGCAAGGTAGTCCAAATCAACGAGACACTAAAAAGCAGGTGATCACGCAACGGATTTACCGTTCAGAAAATGCCTTTAATATACCTACTGTTGCGCTTTCATCGAGGCATAGTATCAGCCAAAACGAACACAGTTTTATCTTTGTTCAAAATGGTGGTTTGCCCATTTTAGGTGAAACAACTTCAGGAATTAATGGCAATATTTTAAGAATGAATATCTTTGAGGGAGCCGAGCAAGACAGCGGTACTTACTTTGTGTACACCAATATGGAAGCAAATCGCCGTGATGGTACGCCTTTAATTAACAGAGGAATAGAGCCCAATATTATCGTCCCAAGAAGCATTGACAGTGTATTAAATCAGGTTGATAACCAAGTGAATGCTGCCATTGATTATTTACAGCAGCAACTTGCAAACTAAAAGCATTGTTCATTATGAGGCTTAATTGACACACAATTAAGCCTCATTAAGCTTGTAAATCTATAAAAGTTAAAGCAAAAATTCTGACTCATACCGACCAGGTTTTACTCATTTAAAATGATGAACTACATTAAAATTGCTGATTTGCGCGTTCCTGTTTAATAAACGCTTAAAACAAGCCTCCTACCGAAACTAACTTGCAGCTAAATTTCGCCTTACATACTATCAAATAAGATATTCAGTTTTAGAAGAAGCCGTCAGTATGTTTAAAAAACTTGCTTTAATGCTCGCTCTTTCAGGAGTGAGTGCTCAATTAGTAGCAACAGAAGCCGCTCAAGGGCGCGAAATAGACACCTTACCCGACGTATTGTCTTTCAAAGAGCGTGTTGCACCAATCAATAACATGGTAAAAGATAGACTCGACAATTTGCTGCCAAAGCTGATGCAAGAAGCCGATCTTGATATGTGGCTGGTGATCAATCGCGAATACGGTGAAGACAAATTATTTTATACCTTGGTTCCACAACCCACTTTTGCTGCCCGACGCACCACACTGCTCGTTTTTTCAAAACAACCAGATGGCAGTGTCGAGCGGTTCAGTGTCAGTCGCTATCCAATCGGCGATTTATATCCAACGGTCTGGGAAGGCGGTAGCAAAGCGCAACAGTGGCAACGTTTAGCTGAAGTCATTGCTGAGCGAGATCCGAAACGTATCGGTATTAACATTAGTGAAGATTGGGCGCTTGCTGACGGCTTAAGCGTTGGTTTACATAATAAACTACTTGAGAATTTACCTAAGAAGTACCAAAAGCGTTTAGTCAGTGCAGAAGACTTAGTGATCCGTTGGCTTGAGACCCGCAGCGAAAAAGAACTACAAGTTTACCCTACTGCTGTTACTCTGGCTCGCGGCGTTATTGCTGAAGCTTTTTCTAATAAAGTCATTACGCCTGGGGTGACGACCACCGATGATGTCGCTTGGTATTTGAGAGAGAGTTTTGAAGCGCTTCAGCTCAGGCCGTGGTTCCAACCTTATGTGAATATTCAACGCCAAGGCGATAAAGTTGACAAAGACGCCCCGTTTTTAGGCGAATATAACCGTGTAATCTTACCGGGTGATATCATTCACACCGATGTAGGTATTTGCTATTTAAATCAATGTACCGACACGCAAGAGATGGGCTACGTCTTAAAATTAAATGAAACCGATGTGCCAGAAGGCTTAAAATCAGCCCTGAAGTTGGGCAATCATTGGCAAGATATTCTCACCCGTAATTTCAAAACAGGTTTAACGGGGAATCAGGTCTTAGCCAACACCATTAAGCAAAGTGAAGCTGAGAACATCATCAGCAGCACTTACACTCACCCGCTGGGTTTTGTCGGCCACGCACCGGGCCCAACCATTGGCATGTGGGATAATCAAGGCCCGACCCCAGTTCAAGGTGATTGGAAATTATATCCAAATACGGTGTATGCCATTGAAGGTAATGTGAAAATGCAGCTACCTGAATGGGATAATCAATGGATCCAAATCAAGCTAGAACAAGATGCGGTATTTGATGGTAAGGCTGTCTGGTACTTGGCTGGCCGCCAAACTAAGTGGCATTTGATTAGGTAACTGTAAATTCTAACTGACTGAGTTTGAGTCCATTTAATTAAATAGGGGGCATCCTGCCCCCTGGTTGTGTTAGCTAATTTTTTGCTTATGTTTATCAGAATAAATATCGAACCTTAAACGTCACACTGTCTTCAATAGGGTTTGTCCAAAGCGTGCTGGTGCGATTGCCGTAACTATTTTGTCCGATTGAATCGCGGTCATAACTGGCGCTATCAACACTGCCTCTTCGGTAAACGAAAAAAACATCTGAGAAGGGTCCCATACGATAACGCAATTTAAACTGAGCGGTTAAACGATTGTCTTCAAAACTTGTATCAAGTTCTTGTTTAAGCAGTTCGCCTTGCTCTTGTACTGCAAAAACTTGCTGAGTTTTGGCGTCTAAGAATGCGACTTGTATTGAACTAGACCACTCTAACTTCTCAGTGATAAGACCATTTACGATGATATTTGAAACAAAGTAATCTCTATCGTATTCGCTGATCACATTTTGCTGATTTGCCACCAGCCAACCTTCACCGGTTCTTAAATAGTTATTCCAATTTATGCTCCAATTCGCATGGGGCATCCAAGTTAAGTCAACCGCATATTGGGTTGATGTTGAGTCGAAGCCTTCTTTGTCATATTCAAAGCTAGCTGCCCAACTGAAGTCTCCTACATATGGGCTTTGGTAAAATAGCCTGACACCTTGTGACGAGGGCTGGGTAAATGCGGTCGTGTTAAAGCCGAGATTATCTTGCTCGCCTTGGGTTAAGTAATCAAAAGTTAAATTAAACTGCGCCCCTGTCGTTAACATAAATTGGCTAGAGTATGTTTGCCAAGCGGGTAAACTTTGTGACGCGCCATTACTTTCATGGCTGAGTTTTACCACATGCTTCACACGTGTGACCCAATCATTCGTGTAATTCACCGAATGTTCAAACTCAGACTGAGCATACTGCCAATCGTTTCTAACCAAATAACCCATATCACGGTTGTCGAACTGGTCGTTTAGTTTTAAGTAACGATTCGAGATTTTAGTATTGGGTGAAAACTGATAGCCTAAGTTTAAGCTCAGGCCGTTACCTGTTTGTGTGGTATTTATTTCAGCGTCTGTATCAATTTGGCTAAGTAGTAACGACCCTTGTAATGACCAAGTTGCACTTTGATACTGGCTATCCCAAGCCAATGTGCTAGCGCTTCTATCTAGGTATGGGCGCTTAACATGGGTGGTTAACAAGCCTGTTTGCCAATTATTTTGGCGATATTTCGCCCTTGCCACATAAAATGATTTGCCCGCATCACTGTCTAAATTCGATTCTTCAACAGCAAATGCACCTAGTTGCAATTGCTCTCCTTGATGAACAAATCGTACGGCTGCATCAATTGGGGTGATATTTTCACTGCCATCATCACTGCCAGCACCTATTCGGCGGGTATGTATCAGCTTGGTATTTTGCTCTGCCTGAACATTAAAAACGCTGATATCTTGAGTGAAAAACGGGCGTTTGTCAGTTCTTAGGGTTTCAACTGCACTGTAGTTAATATTTACGTCGTCACTGTCAACTTGACCGAAATCTGGATTCACTGACACGCTCAGCTTCTGATGGTGCGCAGGTTTATAAATTAAATCAAAGCCCACATCAGTTTGCCCCTTATCTCCTTGTCGGTCTGATAAATCATTTTGCTGGGTAATATAAGGGATAAACGCCAGTTGCTGCTGGTTTGGGATCTCAGCAGATACTTTTGGCATTGCTAAATAAAAGTCACTATTACTAATTGTTTGTTTTTGACTCGCGTAAATAAAATTATTAGCAATATCATAGAGCTGAATAGAGACTCCAACTTTTGATTGACCATTTTCATCCGCTGAATGGTGGAAGGATACAGTGTGCCAAGGAATAAACACCTCGGTTGACCAGTAATCGTCATGCTCAAAGTACTGGCTTTGCCAGTCTCCGTCCCAATCGTAGTCAGTTGTTAGTTGCGGCGTAAGTACCGCATCTTGCGTGCCGCCACCTAGGGTTGTTGCAAATAAATAACCACTACTACCATCACCGCCAAAGTCGAGATAAATACGATTGAACTCGCCTTGCATAAAGTTATCTTTGATATTGAATTGTTTTTTTCGCGTCTCAGCACTTTGATAATTAATAATGCCAACGTAAATACCTTTTTCATTACTGTAGACTTTGGCATTAACTTGCTTTTTTGTTTGCTCGAGCGTGGCAGGCACGACTTTGTAAAAAGTATTAAATGCTGTTGCTTGCTGCCATTGCGGTTCATCTAATTTGCCATCAAGTACGATTGCTTCAGCCATAACCGATGGCGCTATTGAGAATGAGGCCAATGCTATCGCTTTTGCTATGTGTGAAATTTTCATAACGACTTCCAACTGAATTTCAATGCACTCATTGCAACAAAACTTGCAATGAAAAAACCTGAAATTTTTCTGAATAACTCTCATGGAAGCCTTATAAACATTGACTTTTATCTTAATAAAGATAACTTTCGGTTATGAGAGTGATTTAAATAACTGCAGTAAGAGTTTTATGCCAGCTTCGTCACAGGGATATCAATTTGACACTTGGATGTTTTATCCAGAAACAGATGAACTTGTGTGTAGTGAAACCCAACACACACAAAAGTTAGAGCCTCAAGTCGCTCGATTACTTGAACTGTTCATTACCCAAGAAGGTACAACCTTATCGCAAGGCCTGTTAAATGATGAACTTTGGCCAGACACCATAGTTGAAGCGAATAGCCTTTATCAACTGCTCGCGAAGCTACGTAAGGTATTAAAAGACACACCAAGAACGCCTAAATATATAAAAACCATTCCAAAAAAAGGCTATGTGTTTATCGCTGAAGTAAGACTCAAATCAGTTGATACTTTGCCGAATACCCATAATTTTGAATTGGCTTCGCCTAGCCTCAACTCGGCTTCTTTTGTACGCGCTGACACACCGAAAAGAAAACCGCTCTATTTAACCTTGTTTATTGTATTTTTCATCGCATGCTTTAGTGCTATTGCTTTTTTTAACCAGACTCCTCAACCACTTACACCACCTGAGTACAAGGTTGAAGACATTAGTTATGAGCTGGGGTTAGAGTTTGATATTGCCGCGCATATAGAGCAAGACCTTATTGCGTATGTCAGTAAGTTTAATCAACTCGTTATTGCCAATAAGTTAGGAAATCACCTCTACGAGCATACTTTCAATACCAGAGTCGCACACCCAAGTTGGCACCCAGAAAAAGACCTTGTGGCATTTTGGCAGTACCTTGAAGATAAGTGTGTTTTAAAAATTATTAGCAGTAATGGCAAGCAGTTACACGAATCTGAAGCGATTTCATGTGACCGTATTGAAGCGCCAATCTGGCAGTCAGATGACGAGCTCACACTCGTTGTTCACCACTGGGGTAACAGCGATGGTTTTTTGTATCGTTTGAGCACACAACAATTCGTAAAGATACCCGTGCCACTGAACAAAGGTGAAAAGTTAATAAAAGCACTCAAGGCATGGGAAAACCAAACTTATTTTCTTGTAAAACAGGTAAATTACCATACAAAGCTGATTACTCTAGACGGAAATATACATCTGTCATGGCCCTACCCAATTTGGCTGGCAGCCTTTGATGTTAAGCAGCAAACAGTAATCACAAATGATGAAAGTAAGTACCATAACCTCATTGCGACACATTTGAACAATCAGCAATATAGTGTGATGCGCTCTACCCAAGGCATATTTTCTACTCTTTCTGTTGATAAACATGGAGATATTTTTGCAGCAGCTGAGAGCTGGCAGGTTAATATCAAAGATAATGATGACCTGCCGATTTTCTCAAGCTCAAGCATTGATTATTTGCCCGTCAGTAATTTGCTTGGAGAAACAGCGTTCATGTCCCGTCGCACTGGGGTGTGTGAAGTTTATTTACATGCTAATGATAAAATTCGGCAGCTCTCTTTTCACCAAGGTCATGAATATGTCGGCATATTAAATTGGTCACCCGATAATAGTCTGTTGTTGTCTAACCGTGATAACGACATTGTTTTATATGATAGAAACCGTACTACGAAACAGTTTGCATCAAACCTACCACTCACTTTGCAAAACGCGGGCTGGATAAATAACGAGCAAGTGTGGGGCTCTGATGGTGAGCAGGTTTATATCTTTGATCTAACCGGCCGCATTCTTAGACAAACCCAGTTAAAAAATGATTTTATTGGTTTTCATCACCAAACGCAGCAATGGTTGCTACTAAAAAATCAACAGCTAATAACATCGAATACTTTAGACAGCTTTAATAACTTTAAAGTATTAACAACACTTTCTAAGCAACAAGCGAATAACTTCCGAGATGCAAGATTTCAAAACCAATCTTTATACTGGCTAAGTCAGTGGTCGAAGCAGGATTATATCTGGCGATTTGATATGTTGGAGCCGAATACACCTAATTTAAAAAAATCAGGGTCTCTTATTTGGCATTATGATATAAAACCAGATGGGAGTTTACTCATTGCGAAGATGGAAAGTGTTGAAGGCGATATTAAAAAGTTCGCAATAGTAGAGTAATAAAAGCACAACGGAATCAGACTCAAATGATGTTATAAGATCATTGCATCTATCATGTTTAAACAGCTCATTGCTTTTGCGCTCTTTGTAGCAAGTACTTGCACTTTGAGTTGTGAACATGTTTTGCATGTTGAGAGTTAAGCGCCACAATCACTTCGCAACAAAAACCTGCAATAGCAAGGTGTCGATATCGAGCTTACTAAAGCTTTGTTGAATCAAGCTGGCTGCACCTGTAAATTGTACTAATTTCCTAAATAAGAGTATTAAAAATGCTCGAAATAGGTAATTTAGATATGATGATTAGTGAGATTAAAACCGCAGAGGGTCTGAATACATTCACTTTACTGGCCCACAGCGAATTGAACAGATTCTCATTGTAAGCGAAGCCAGTCCAACGGTCATATTGGGCTGCTTTGAGGATATTAAAAGTAAGCCATGAGTATTTGGTGTTCAAGAAGATGCTCTTTGTGACAATGTCTTTACTAAACTTTCATCTGCACTGAACAATCCCGATAAATATTTTTTCAAAATGCCAAATAATGACCTTAAAACCTTTCTATTGATGAAAGATAGAACCTTTCGATTTTTAGAAGAAAAGCTGAATATTGACCATGAGATTAGGCACTCACTCGCGCTTAATGATGTCTATATACAACCTCCTTTAATTACCAATAAAGTAACCGGCTACTTTGCGTTAAATATAGAATCTCTGAGTCATCAAACTATTAATAAACATAGAAAAGGCTTTTATTCAGTTAGAGTACTCTGGTGAATTTCAACAAATCTTAAGCAGCTATAAAAAACTGTAAAAACACGCTGTAATCATATTTATTCTTTCAGAAATAACAGACCACACCAAATGATAAAATTTACTGTTTTTTTCTTTTTATCTGATGAAAAAGAACTAAGATTTAAGTTATGAATTTTAGATTTTCATCGAACTGAAGGAGCGAAGTAGTTATGAGTATTTACGATACATTAGAGTATGCAGACTCAGATAGTTCAGTGAAAGAAATATATGACGATATATTTGAACACTTAGGTAATGCTGGGCTTGTCGATTATTTTAAAGTGCTTGGTAAATACAACCCGCACATTCTCTCTACAACTTGGACACTATTCAAAAATGTATTACTTATAGGTGAATTGCCTCGCGCACTCAAAGAATTAGTGTTTATAGCTATTTCGAACGAGCGTGAATGTGTCTATTGCACTTCTATCCACTGCGCTATGTGCAAATATTTAAATATTGACGACGAAACCATTAATCAAGTGCTACAAAAATCATCAGACTTAAGTCCTAAGCGAGTCAAAGTGGCCATAGATTTTGCTGTTAAAATGTCGAGTGATAATACTTCTGTTACTGAGCAAGATCATCTTTGTTTATTAGAGAACGGCTTAACCAAAAACCAAGTGTTTGAACTCATGTCTCTTGCAAGTGTTGTAAATTACTCTAATACATTAGCTCAGGGTATGATGCTAGTCGTTGACGAAGAGTTCGCTAACTTACTTAAAGATAACATAGTAATGTAATTATGAATGGCAGTGTAATTGACTCTTACCAACTATCTTCTCTAATTGAGCTTACAAGTAATCTAGCCGATGACAGTATGCATGCTGAACTCTCGTCTCAAAAGATCTTGCTCAACGCCGTTAACAAGCTGCTTTGGACATTAAACTTTGATTATTGTCTTATGATAGACAATGAAAAACACATAGACTGCCTGCATGGAGAAGAAAATAGGCATCTAAAAGAGACCATTGAGTCACTATCAATCAAAGAGCTTAAAAACAACACTGTAGTGCTCATAAACCAAGTTCAATATTACCTTATTTATCAAGTGCTACCGCTCGAACAAAACAAATCTAATACTTTGGTGTTTCTGCAGCAAGATCAAGCATTTAACTCTTCCTCTCTTATTATCATTGAGTTGTTTAGTGCCGCAGTCAAACGTTTACTCATTACAAAAGCTGAGGAACATAAGAGACTAAAACTAAAAAACGAAGCACAGGTGCTATTACGTTCAAATCAGCTTAAATCCGAGTTTTTAGCCAATATGTCACATGAGCTAAAAACACCGATGAATGGTATTTTGAATCTTGTGCAATTGCTACAAAACACACAGTTAGAGTCTCATCAACTTGAGATGCTTAATACCATATATGAAAGCACAGAAAATTTGCTCGGAGTTGTTACAGACGTCCTTGAATATAGCAAGCTAGAAACAAACAATATCAAGCTAATTTCCAGCCCATTTGTACTATCCAAGCTGATTGAAAGCATCACTATTGAGATTAAACCTGAGGTTAACCGAAAAGGTCTCACATTCACTGAGCAGTTAGACGTACAGTTACCAACACAGTTGATTGGTGACGCGTTGAGAATTAAGCAGCTCTTGCATAACTTATTGAATAATGCAGTTAAATTTACCAAAAGAGGCAGTGTGTCTATTACTCTATCAGGTAAAGCGTTAGAAAAGAACGACTATGAATTAACGATTGAAGTTGAAGATACTGGTATTGGCATGACTAAAGATGCACAAACCTGGCTGTTCGAGCCTTTTGTTCAAGGTGACGGGTCAACAACTCGAGAATATGGTGGCACCGGGCTGGGTCTCGCTATTTCTGCTAAATTAGCAAAAGCAATGAATGGTAAAATTCAAGTACATAGCGAGTTGGATAAAGGCACTAAGTTTACTGTCAGCTTACCTTTAAAAAAGGTCGCTCAAAAACAGCTTCCTCAATCGCCTGAAAAGACCTCCCATAACATCTTATCGGCCTCAGAGTTACAGCCTCATACCATCTTAATTGTTGAAGACAACTTAATTAATCAAAAGGTTGCAGGCCTATTACTTGAAAAGCTTGGTTATAAATATGATATTGCAGAAAACGGTCAAGTCGCACTAGGTAAGCTAGAGCAGAAACATTACAGCTTTATTTTTATGGATATACAAATGCCTGTAATGAACGGCCATGATGCAACGAAAGAAATTATAGCGAGATATAAAAATCAACGACCAAACATAGTTGCAATGACAGCAAACACATTTGATGAAGACAAAGAAAAATGTTTTGCCAGTGGTATGGATGACTTCATCGCAAAACCTATTTCAGAGCTGGAAATGGTTAGAGTTTTAAGTAAGTTTCCTGTTAAATAACGCTCTTCCATAGTTTGGTTGACAGTAATTAAATTCGTTCTATCAGTAATTATGTCATTGAAGACCTAGCCTCTTACGAATAAAAAAGCGCCCCCCATAATTCCATATGCAAGGCGCTTTAAAGCTTAGATTAGATTAAATTAAATTATTTAACTTCAGTTATTACAGTATCAATCAGGTGAACTACACCGTTTGAAGTGTAAATATCTGTGGTTGTCACATTCGCCCCTTCAATTTGTAGGCCTGATGTTGGCAATTTCACTGCCCACCATACGTTATTCAATGCATTACCCTTCATGTCTCCGGCCGCTTCATCTTGAATAAATGTGTATAAAGGACGACCTAAATAAGCAACTTGCATTGAGCCATCACCTCGTTCAACCAGCGATAAACCCGGTATATTTTTGATACCATCAGCTGTTGCAGTTACTGGCGGCCAGTTTG
Organism: Pseudoalteromonas sp. BZB3; assembly: GCF_040104455.1. NCBI lineage: Bacteria > Pseudomonadati > Pseudomonadota > Gammaproteobacteria > Alteromonadales > Pseudoalteromonadaceae > Pseudoalteromonas > Pseudoalteromonas sp. BZB3. The sequence continues at coordinate 132,331 of NZ_JBECOS010000012.1, forward strand.
TTGCGCATGTATCGACGCACTGGCTCGACGCACTTTCTAAATCATTGTCGAATACATACAGTGTCATGTCAGGAGTTGTTGAACCAGCCCCTGTCACCAATGTACCTGTTGCTTTGCTGTATGTGACTACGTCACTGTCTGTGTTTGACACGCCAGCAAAATTAACCAAGTTAACTGATAACTTATTGCCTTGCAGGGTTTCTACCTCAGCGCCATTAGCAGCGAAAGCATTTAAGCTGTCGACAGAAGAAGCTAAAACATGCTGCTTAAGCACAGCACCTAGTGCATCTTTATCAGCAAGTAAAGCATTTAGCGTATCAGCTGGTATTTTTTTAAACGCATCATTCGTCGGTGCGAACACTGTAAAGTTAGCTTCAGGGTTACTGAGCGCATCGACCAAATTAGCAGCGCTTAATGCAGTAACAAGCGTTGATAAACTATCAGTATCGGAGGCTGTTTGCACCACATTTTTGCTTGGCTCATCCGCTGTTTTAGGCGGCATGATCACCTTGTCTAAAACATGAATAATACCGTTATCAGCCATCACGTTTGCTGCTGATATCGCTGAGTCGTTTATGAACAATGTTGAACCAGTTGTCGATAGAGCTGAATTGGCATCATTACCCATTTTAACTAAGCTTTCTTCACTATTCGCAATAGATACTGCCGCATCAGACATAACTTTTTGGTCTACTATTAAATGGTAGAGTAAAATACCTTTAAGCGTTTCGGTGTCAGATTGCAATGCGGTTAATGTATCTTGACCTAATGCAGCAAACGCAGCATCAGTAGGTGCAAAAACAGTAAAAGTTTTAGTTGGATCTGACACTTCACTGTCTAGTCCTGTAGCAACAAGTAAAGACAACAAGGTATCAAAACTACCATTTTCAGTCGCCACATCTGCAATTGTGCCATAGCTCTGAGGAAGTGTAATATCACCAACAATTACACTGTCAATGACGTGTATAGTGCCGTTTGTTGTTACTATATCTTTAGTAATGATTTTGGCACCGCCAAACATTAATGTGTTAGTTTCTTTGTTGATAGAAATGCCTAACTCGTTTCCTAGCACAGTCTTCACAGATTTGCCATTAAGTGACATGGCCGTGACCGAATCTGCGTTTATCGGTAAAACATGTTGTTTTAAAATATCTGAAAGTACATCAGGGTTAGCCAATAAAGTGTTTATTAATTTATCACCGATAGCTGCGAATGCCGTATCAGTTGGTGCAAATACAGTAAACGACCCTGACTCATCAGATAACACACTGTCTAAACCAGTACGCTCTAAAGCAGTTATTAAAGTAGTAAATTCACCATTAGCCTTTGCAGTATCAACAATATTTGCACCGGATTCAGTTGGCGCAGGAGGCATTAATACAGCGTCAATCACATGTATTACACCGTTGTCGGCCATTACATCTGTATCAGTTACTGTACTTGTGTTAATTAAAAGATCATCACCTGAAAGTGAAAGTGCTATATTCGCGCCGTTTACTGTTAATACGGTGCTACCCGCTGCAGATAGCGCATCTTCGGCCACAACTTTACTTCCCAGCACATGGTAAGTAAGAATGCTACTGAGCTTGTCTGGGTCCTGTGCTAATGCATCTAACGTTTCTTGACCTAGTGCAGCGAAAGCAGCATCAGTCGGTGCAAACACGGTATACATACTATCAGCGTTGTCTAGCGTGTCGTCTAGGTTTGTTGCCTCAAGTAATGAAACCAATGTGTTGAAATCACCGCTCGCTGCGGCTACGTCATAAACTGTGTTTGGCTCTTGTACTGGGGGCTGTATTTCTATTTTATTGTCATCGTCATTACAGCCTGCTAGCAACAATGAAATACTCAATGCTGCTCCAAGTTTGATTGATTTAACCACCTCTACATTCCTCTTGTGTTTAAAGTTCATACAGAGTTACGGAGAGTAATTTCTAAACGATCAAAATATTATTAAAAAAAATTTAATAAAAATAATACAAGTTTAATTTGAGTAGATTTAGTGATTTTAAAGGAATATAAAAGAAGATAAGCGCCATTAGTGAAATTTAGACGCTTTTCTATACCAAAATAAATTGGGTGTTAAAATTAATAAAGCTTGTTATCACCTAGTGGTACTTCGAGTTCGTTGTTAATTTTACTCGGCCCACCAACCATTTCATCGTACGCACTCAGCTGGCGCATAACCTGTAACTCAGCTTTAACATTTTTTAATTTCTTTTGTAAAGCGACGAAGTTATGACTTTTCAAACGCTGTCCTTTTTCGTCGGTCACCATGTATTCTTTACCATCAATGACTACACTTACGTTATATAAAGCCAAATCTAATGAATGATAAATAATTTTATCGACATAGAAATACTTTTCTAATTTACTAAGCTTCAAAGTAATAACCTCAATTCGCTCAAACTGTGGATTAATCAAAAAGTGATTACGCTCTGAACAACCACAAGGTTCACTATTAATTCTCAAAAGACAAAGAATGGACTTTTAACGTATTTATATGCTCACTTGTCTATTGTTTTGGTACTTTGTGTCAATGCGTTGTTACTATGTAACGTAGTAATATAATCGATAAAAAAGACAAAATGAAAAGGACAACAACAATGCCATCAGCCAAGTATACGCTTTGTGCATTAGCTGTTTTAACTGCTCAAGCACATGCCTCTAAAAGTGAAGAGTGGTTCTTACACAGCAGCATTTCACCAAACGGTAAGCAAATTGCTTTTTCTTATAAGGGTGACATTTATACTGTACCAGCTAAAGGCGGTACTGCTCGTCCCCTGACTTTGCACAGTGATTGGGATGGTCACCCTGTTTGGTCTAATGATGGCAAGCATATCGCATTTGCGAGCGATAGAAACGGTAACTTAGATGTGTATCTTATGCCATCATCGGGTGGCAAGGCTAAACGACTTACATATCATTCAGCCAATGATGTGCCTCAAGATTTCGCAAAAAATGATAAAGCAGTGCTTTTCACATCAGCACGCCAAGATTCTAAAGACTCTACGATTTTTCCTACTGCCCGCTTAACTGAAAGCTATACGGTGTCATTAAACGGCGGCACCCCTAAGATGCTATCAACCATTCCAGCATCTGAATTAAAGTTTTCACCTGATGGCAAGAAAGTACTTTATCGTGATGAAAAGGCTTACGAAAACGAATTTAGAAAGCATGATGTTTCTGCGTTTGCCCGTGATGTTTGGTTACAAGATTTAGTTTCAGGTGAGCATACCCAACTGACAACTTTTGCGGGCGGCGACCACAACCCGGTCTGGGCTGATAATAATACTTACTATTATACGTCTGAAGAAAAGTCGGGCGCATTTAACGTATGGCGCGCCGATTTAGATGGCGACAACAAAAAGCAAATCACTGATTTTGAGCAATTTCCTGTTCGCAGCTTATCTATCAGTGACAATGGTACATTAGCATTTGCACACCATGGCAGTATTTACACGTCAAAAGGTGACAAGCCTAAGCATGTAAAGATCAATATCGCCAATGACGTCCAAGAAGACGATATGATGCCAACCATGCTAGGTGGCAAAATCACAGAATACTCTGTTTCGCCAGATGGAAAAGAAGTGGCGTTTGTGGCGCGTGGAGAAGTGTTTGTTGCAAGCACAGAATTCGGTACGACTCGCGCAATCACCAATACGCCACAACAAGAGCGTTCTGTGTCATTTCATAAAGATGGCAGAACGCTTTTATATACTGCTGAGCGAGGCAACAGCTGGGGGTTATATGAAACATCGATTGCCGATGAGTCAGAGCCTTATTTCTTTGCCGCGACAAAATTAAAAGAAGAAGTAGTTCATCAAGTAGATACGGATAGCTTCCAACCTATTTACTCACCAGATGGTAAAAAAATTGCGTTTTTATCTGCTCGCGATGAAATTCAAGTTATCGATCGCGAATCTAAAAAAGTAAACGTTGCACTGGGTAAAGAGCATAACTACTCGTATGCAGATGGCGATATCACCTTTGCATGGGCACCAGATAGTTATTGGATGACTGCGGATTTCGCACCAAGAAGTCGACTGTTTGTGACAAATATCGGCGTTTTCCCATCAGATGGTTCACAGCAACCTCGCGATATCAGCTTATCCGGTTATAACGATACCTCACCTTCTTGGCATACCGATGGTGAAGCAGTGCTTTGGGCTAGTGCCCGTTATGGCCAACGTGATCATGGTAGTTGGGGCAGAGAATTCGACGTTATGGCCGCTTTCTTAACGCAAGACAGCTATGACCGTTTTAGATTCTCTAAAGAAGAGTATGCACTGCATAAAGAGCTTGAGAAAAACGCCTCAAAAGCAGAGAAGCAAGACGATAAGAACACTGAAGATAAAGCTGAAAAGCTTGAGATTGAGTGGGATAACATCGAACAACGCACAGCGCGTCTGACTGTTCATGCATCAGATCTTGGTCAAGCATATTTAACAAAAGACACCAAGGCACTTTACTACTTTGCGCGTTTTGAGAAAGGCTATGATCTATGGCGTCATTCAATTCGCGATAGAAAAACAGAGTTGGTTGCAAAACTAAATGCACGCAGAGCAAGCATGACGTTTAGCGAAGATGAAAAGAACATTGTTATTCTTGCCGATGGCACGCTACGTCAAGGTAAAGTAGGCAACAAAATTGCGCTTAAACCAATTTCGACCAAGCCTGTGATGCAACTACAAGCCGCCAAAGAACGTGAATTTATGTTCGATCACAGCTGGCGCATCATTGATGATAAATTCTATCGCGATGATTATCACGGTATCGATTGGGATCAAGTTGGCCAATCTTACCGTGCAAAAGTGGCATCGATAGGCCATGGCCGTGATTTTGCGAACCTATTTGCTGAAATGACAGGCGAATTAAATGCATCACATATTGGTTCATCTTACCGTCCTGCACGTAAGCCAACGGATGATGCAACTGGCCGCTTAGGCTTGTTTTTCAATGATGTAAACCCATTCATGGTTGAAGAAGTAATGGCTAAAGGTCCATTTGATAAAGCCAGCAGCAAAGTAAAACCGGGGGTAACGCTTAAAGCTGTAAACGGTATTGAATTGAGCGATTCACAAAACTTATTCAAATTGTTAAACCACACTGCAGGTCAGCGTGTACGTTTCACTTTTGCAGATTCTAATGGTGCGCTTTTTGATGAGGTCATCAAGCCAACAAATAGCCGTACTATTAATAACTTACTTTACGAACGCTGGGTGTTATCAAGAGAAGCTCTGGTAGAAGAGTTATCAGGCGGTCAACTTGGCTATGTGCATGTGCGTGGCATGAACGATCCTAGCTTCAGAGCCGTGTACTCTCGTCTTTTAGGTAAACATTTTGATAAGAAAGCCATTGTTGTTGACACTCGCTTTAATGGCGGCGGCTGGTTACACAATGATCTTGCAAAACTACTGAGTGGCGAAGAATACTTCACCATGCATGTTCGTGGCCGTCAGTACCATGGTGATCCCCTTGATCAATGGAACAAACCTTCTGTGTTGCTTATCAACGAAGGTAACTACAGTGATGCCCATGCGTTCTCATACACATATGATCAATTAGATTTAGGTGAAATGGTGGGTATGCCTGTGCCAGGCACAATGACAGCAGTTTGGTGGGAAATGGGGATTTCAGGCGACTTCCGCGCTGGTGTACCACAAGTGGGCATGAAAAACACCAAAGGTGAATATCTAGAAAATAACCAAACAATGCCAGATCATCTTGTTAAGAACGATCCTGAATCTGTAGAGAAAGGTCGTGATAAACAAATTGAAAAAGCAGTAGAAGTTTTGCTTAAAAAAGTAGACTAACTATAGTTTATATAGGCCTTAGACATCACTGCCTAAGGCCTTTTCTCTAAATAAAACTATTTAATTCAACACACATGCTATTACTCAGCAAACTCACATTTCAAGTAAATGAGATTTAGTCCCACACTTTAATTATTCATAACTGGTTCAGCTTTAATTCTTTAGTAATGTAAGTTTAGTTACTTGATTAAATTCAAAAGTTTGATTTTTATTTAGTCTAATAATAACACTTAAAACACAAGCTAATTTTTAAATAAACATCAATTCAGGAACACACATGCTTAGGACTGCTTTATTAGTATCATCTTTATTTGCACCACATTCATACGCAATACAATCTCCTTTTGATGAAATACTCGCATGCCATACTTCAAACTCAGCGCCAGGAATAGCTGTCAGGTTAGAGCAATCTGAAAAAGTGATTTACAGTGGTGTTGCTGGTCTTGCAAATATACAAAACAAACAGCAACTCAAATTTGATGACGTTTTTCAAATTGGCTCAGTATCAAAACAATTTACAGCTGCAGCTATTTTACAGCTTGCTGAACGCGATAAATTAAAATTGTCGAATACACTTGGAGACTTCATTAAAGGATTACCAAAAGACTATGCACAAGTCACCATTGAACGTTTACTTAGCCATACTTCCGGTTTACCAAACTATAATAATGACCCGAGAATTAGAAATATTTGGCACCAAGAAAGAAGTCTTGATGACATAATCAAAGAGATCACTAAGCAAACTCCGATTGCCAAATCAGGCGAGGTATTTAACTACTCAAACACAGGTTATGTCTTACTCGGCAAAGTCATAGAAGTGGTATCGGGCTTAACTTATGCCGACTATTTAAAAACACATATTTTTAACCCATTAAAAATGAATCGCTCATATGTTACTAAACAAGGTGAAGGAAACACTGGCATTACAGGCTATACAAGCCACAATGATTCACCTATCAAAGTAGACAGAAGTTGGATTTATGCCTCAGGTGCAATTACATCAACCCTTGAAGATATGAGTCGTTGGCATCAAGCGCTCGTGAATGGAAAAGTTATCTCTAAACATAATTATCAAAAAATGATAACTCCAACTGTTTTAAATAATGGAGAAACTTCGCCTTACGGATTTGGTCTTTATAATTACCCCATTAGCGGCAAAACGACCATTAACCACGAAGGCTGGATCCCAGGATTTATGACTTGGTCTATTTACCTCCCAGAGAATGATCTCTATGCAGTGGCATTTAGTAACAATGACGCTAAGCATCCGGGGCCATTAGTGCTAGATATGATTGCAAAACAATTAAACTTATCACCTTCGCCAATTACTTATACTAATACAGGTTTCGCTGAAGACTTAGTTGGAAAGTATCAATTTACTGAGCAACGCATCATGACTATCTCACAAGAAAATAGGCAGTTTTTTGCTCAAATAAATAACGAACCTAAGCAACGTCTAACCTTAAGAGCAGATAAAGCATTTTCATTTGAATGTACCGAAAACTACTATAAACTGAAGAAAATCAATGAAGCAATAACACTGACGCCCGTTAGCCTTTACCGAGGTGAAGGTCAGCCTTTGCGCAAAATACTTTAAGGACATCCAAATGAAAACCATAAAAATAACATTACTTGCAGTTTTATTGACTTGTCCATTCACTTCATTCGCAAACTCAGAGGCGGAAGTTGAAGCTGCAAAACTAATGAAAGTTATGGATATGGATAAAGTAATGAATGACTCTATGTCTAATATGGTAGACATTCAAATTCAGCAACAACCTACTCTGGCTCCTTTCAAATCCGTAATGATGAAGTTTTTCCAAAAACATATGAGTTGGGAAAGTTTAGAATTCGAGTTCATATATATTTATTCGCAAGCGTTTACTGCGCAAGAATTAAAAGAATTAACGGCTTTTTACGAAACACCGACAGGTAAAAAAACCATAGAGAAAATGCCTCAGCTTATGGCTCAAGGTGCGCAGATTGGCGCTGCACGTGTTCAGGAGAATATGCAAGAGTTGCAAGCTATGATAAAAGAAGAAGCCGAGAGACTGAAGCAACTATCAGAGCAACAAAATTAACCAACATACTGAGTGGTCATTAATGGGGTATCTGTAGGAAAGAAAACATAAGGAAAAATAAGGAAAACAATGAATAAAAAATTATTAGTGCATTACATAGCAATTGGCTTGACTGCAGCTATGCTTGTCTTCGGACTGGACGTCTACAATCAAGAAGTGACTCTTACTGTACAATATGGTTTAACTTACTGTATATCAGCGCTTGTTGGAACTGTTCTAGCAGCTTTGTATTTTAGTTTAGTTGGCCATAGGTTCTACAAACATCAATTCTTAGCAACTGTGCTCCCTTGCATACTATTTGCTCTATTGGCAATTAAGCTCGGTTCTTTAATCGCAGTACCGCTTCATGACATTACTATAATAATAACTTCATTATTAGTTATTTCTAGTTCGTTTGAGAAGCGAAAGAACTAATTCACGCAAGCAGAAACATGAGAAGGTGATTTACACCTTCTCAATACTCAATAACACTTCACCCACTTTAAAACCAAACTTAATTATCTCAGTGCGATTAATTAAATGGTTTTCATCCACCAAATACATCCAATCGTCGAGGGTAACAACCAAAGGGTCACCTTTATATTGAATTTCTAGGTCGTAACGCCAGTATAAAGCATTACCGCGGGCCTGACCGTTTGCTTGACCAATTACATCATTTGCAGTGCCCGTATATTCACCGTCAGCGGTTTTAGTTATTAACCAAGTACGCGTGTCTTTTTCACCATCATCATAAACAAACCACTCATCTAGTTTGCCTTTTAGCCGACCATTTTCTTGCTGCCAAGTGCCGTTCAGCTTCACGGTAAAGCTACGCTGAAATGCACCACTTCTATCGAGCACCACACCATGAGCTTTAAGCTCGCCCTGAAAAAAATCCTCTAACTTAAGCACAGGTGTTTTGTCGGCATAATCATCAATATGGTTACTTGAACATCCAACTATAAACATTAATCCTAAGATGAGTGTCAGCACTCTGATCATTTTGTCTCTCCAATAAGTTGCGTACGCAGTTTCGGCTCCGAGGTTTTATCACTAAGCCAAATCGCTAAAAATGCTTTGCCAAATTGCGGATCTGTCATACTGCCTATTTTGCTCGTTGCATCATAAAAATCTGACGCACCATCGTGGTGAACACGAATCGTCAGTTGGCTACCTTCTTTGATATCGGGCCAAATCTGCTCAAGTTGCGTTACCCAATCTGGAATAGCTTCATTTTCATAACCAATGTGAACCCATTGATCTAACGTGGCTTCTATCAAGTCTTCTTTGTCTATGTCTCTGAGGTAAGTGATTTTCAGCGCGATTGGTGAGGTGTCGGCTTGATAGCTGGGTGTTTGTCCGAACAATTCTGCTTTATACAGATCCCAAAACATCACAGACATTTGACCCTCACCGTATTTTGTGAGGTCTTGTACTGGTGAGGCAAAGCCGTTAAAAGAAAATAAAAAACAAATTAAAAAAATCACACGCATGACGTGTTCCTGTTGATTTAGTTTAACTTGTAATACGGTCTGTTATTTAAAAAGATCAGCAGTGGCATGATTAACGCCCAACCAAGTGCATAAATAAACAAAAATTGTGTCTGCGCAACGCCCATACCCAGCGCACCAAATTTAACCGCAGCAAAATAACTCAGCGGGCCAAAAATTCCACCTATTAAGGCGTTAATAAACACATTGAGTTTATTCATCCACTCAAAAGAATAGTTAAGACTAAGCACAAACATCAGCCAAAGCAGACATAACCAAGCCGGAAAGAAGCTCTCATTGAAGGTTAAAATACCCAACTTGAACATCAAAAAATCAAATGCAATACCAACAGAGGCAATCGGCAGTAGCTTGATGTCTCGGGATCGATCCTTAAATACTGCGAAATGCAGGGCAATTAAGGGTAATAAAAGCCAGCTTGCATATTCGGTTAACAAAGCACAGGTAAACCATACAAGCTGGAATAGGAAGAAGTTAATAACGGCAAATTTGTTCATCGGTATTGTTTCGATAATTAGGCTTACGAAGCACTAAATGATGAGTGCTTATCACACGCTCTAAAAAAGCGCCTTCACAGTACGCCAAATAGAAATGCCATAATCGTTTAAACTGCTCGTCGAAGCCAAACTCGGTAAGCGCTTGCCAATTTTTATCAAAGCCTTTACGCCAATCAGCCAGTGTTCTTGCATAGTGCAAACCAATATCTTGAATATTATCGAGCATCATATTGGTTTGCTCGGCGACATGTTTGCTCATGATCGCAATCGATGGTAAACACCCTCCTGGGAAGATATAGCGCTGAATAAAGTCAACGTTAGTACGGTAATGATCGTAACGAGAATCTAAAATGGTAATGGCTTGAACAAGCATTAAGCCGTCGTCTTTAAGCAAACTATTACACTTAGCGAAAAATTCCGCCATAAATTCATGACCAACGGCTTCAATCATTTCAATTGAAACTAACTTATCGTACTTACCTTCGAGTAAGCGGTAGTCTTTTTTAAGCAAAGTGATCTTATCTTCAAGTCCCTTTGCTTTCACTTTATCAACTGCAAATTCGTATTGCGCATCTGAAATTGTGGTTGTTGTCACCTGACAACCATAGTTTTCGGCAGCAAAAATTGCCAAGCCACCCCAACCAGTGCCAATTTCGATTAAATGGTCTGTCGGCTTTAAATCTAATTTGTCGCAGATTGTTTTAAGTTTGTTGAGCTGCGCTTCATGAAGCTCGGTTACTGTATCGCTATAAATGGCACTCGAATACATCATGGTGCTATCTAAAAAGCGGGTGTATAGATCATTTCCTAAGTCGTAATGCGCCAAGATGTTATTTTTTGAGCCGCTTTGGGTATTAGCATTTTTACGATGAAAGATCTTATTTTTCAGTTGGGTAAACCACGCGCCCTGCTTCTCGATTTCATCAAGCTGTTCTTGGCAACGGGCAAATACTTGGATAACTTCAGTTAAGTTTGGCGTCGTCCATTTTTTCGCGATGTAAGCTTCAGCTGCTGCAATGCTCCCCCCTTTTACGAAGTCGACATACATAGACGCATCCTGCACGATTATCTTGCCACATAGCTTAGCGTCCACATTACCTAAACGAGTTATCTGCCCAGCTTCTTCTATTTCTAAACTGGCTTTTTGTAATTTATCGAGTAACGAAATGACTAGGTTACGACATTTATTTTCAAACCAAGAAAGTTGCTCTAGATTCGTTGTTGCGGTGACATTGGTAGATGACTGTTCCATTATTAACCTCTAGTCTCAGGGTGCGCAATAAACGGGATACGTTTGGCAAACAATTTAGCAGCTTGCCAATAAATGCCAACGACTACTTTAACTGGCATCAGCGGCGCCGACAGCCATGCTTTGAACAAACTACTTTTTGTTATTTCACGCTTTTTCATCGCAAGCGTGGCATCAAATTGCTTATGCTCTTTATGATTTTCAATATGAACCAAGACCTGCTCTGCTGGCGGCTTTACGCGCCAATGATATTGCATATCTAAGTCCATAAAAGGCGACACATGAAAATCTTTTTTGGTTTTCATATCGCCTTGTAAATCGACCAAATAGTAATGCCGCTCAAGCCAAGGCGTGTTACTTACCTCAACCAACATGTAGCGACATTCACCGTCATTTTGATAACAAAAATAAAAGTTTGCTGGGCTAAAATAAAAACCGAAACATCGGCACTGGCCCATTAACGTGACTTTTTCGCCATCCCATTTCCCACCCAGATGGGAAACTTTACTTGCTATACGTTGTTTTAAATTGCCCGGTTCATTTTTTACATAATCAGCTTGAAAAAAACTCATAGGCGCAAATTTTTTCAAACTAAATACTGAATGAGTTGCTGCTAACGCTTCAACTTCATCTAAGTCTAGCGCGAGTTGCGTCATAGTGTAGTTAAACTCATGACTTTTCGGACTAAAACGTCTGTGTCTGACTTGGCCCTGATAAATCGCGCTATTCATAACTACAGCTCACACCCAAATCGTTTACATACATCTAGTGCTGAACGCACGCCATCTTCGTGAAAGCCGTTATACCAGTATGCACCACAGAAGTGGGTGCGATTTTTGCCGCAGATGTCAGAGCGACGCTGTTGCGCCGCCATACTTTGCTTGTTAAATACCGGATGGTGATAGGTGAATTCTCTTAATATTTTAGACTTATCTATGATGGCCGTTTGATTCAATGTCACACAGAAGGTGGTGTCACTTTGCAAACCCTGCAATATATTCATATTGTAGGTCACCGCGGCTGGGCGCATATTGGTATTGTCTAAGCGGTAGTTCCAGCTAGCCCAAGCAAGTGGACGCTTTGGCAACATATTGGTATCGGTATGAAGCACCACTTGGTTTTCACTATAAGGTATAGCACCAAGTACTTGCTGCTCTTGTTCGTTCGCATCTGCCAACAATGTAAGAGCTTGATCTGAATGGCATGCAAATACCACTTCATCGAAGAGCTCTTTACTGCCATCGGCAAGCTTTACAACTACATGATCGTCGTTACGCGTTACAGAACTTATTTTACTATTGAGGCAAATCTTATCTGCAAACTCACGTGTTAACGGCTTCACATATTCACGAGAGCCGCCTTTAATCACATGCCATTGCGGGCGGTCGCTGATGTTTAACAAACCATGGTTATAGAAAAACTGCACAAAAAAGCGCAGTTCGAAATCGCGCATTTCTTGCAAGCTGGTTGACCAAATAGCAGCGCCCATTGGCAAAATATAGTGCTGACTGAAATACTCTGAAAAATGCTGTTCGTCTAAAAAATTGCCCAGTGTTAAATGAGGGGCAATTTGTTGAGAATGTAACGCCTTACACGCCTTGTTAAAACGCAGAATTTCTCTAATTAGCCCCCAAAATTTGGGGTTTAAAATGTTGCGGCGCTGCGCAAATAACGAACTTAAATTATTGCCATTGTACTCTAAGCCCGATTGTACGTTGTGCACACTAAAACTCATTTCAGTGTCTTTATAGTCAACGTCAATTTGACTAAGCAGTTTTAAGAAGTTCGGATAGGTTTTGTTATTACAAACAATAAAACCGGTATCAATAGCGTACTCTTTACCATCGACCTCGACATCAACGGTGGCCGTGTGACCACCAATATAATCGTTCTTTTCAAATAACTTGATATCGTATTTTTTTGATAACAAGTAAGCGCAGGTTAAACCAGAAATACCACTACCTATGATGGCAACTTTCTTCATGTTTTTATCATCCTTTTAGCGAGCGGACGCCAGAGTCTAAAGGGTAAAAGAGATAAGACTTTAAGCGTCCACGTAAAGCCTTTAGGAAAATGAATATCGAATGTACTTTTGCTCATGCCTTTGAAGATGGCTTTAGCCGCATCATCGGCTTCAATAATGCCAGGCATATCAAAGTCGTTTTTGTCTGTAAGCGGTGTTTTTACAAACCCTGGGTGAATAACACTAATTCCAATCTCTTGTGGCTCTAGGTCTACGCTGAGCGTTTTAGCCAAATATGTAATACCCGCTTTTGATACGCCATAGGCTTCAGCGCGCGTCAGTGGCACATAGGCGGCACTTGAACTCATCAAACCAACCTGACCACCAAACTTCATTTGCTTTAACCAAGCTTCTAAGCAATAACCTACGGAAATTAAATTGGTTTGAATGACTCTTTCAAATAACGCGCCATCGAACTGTTTAGGATTATCTATATACTCACAAGTGCCTGCATTGAGAATTAAATGGTCAATGGCTAAGTCTTTTGGCAACGCACTTTTAAGTGCGTTTTTGTCATTTAAGTCAAAAATACAAGGTGTGATGTTTGCTGATTTCTCACTTAATGCATCTAATTTTGCTTGATTCCTTCCACATGCATATACCGCGAACCCTTGCTGTGCATATTCAAGCGCTAGAGCTTCGCCAATACCTGAAGAGGCACCTGTGATGACGACTACATTAGATTGGGTAGTCATGCTGCAGTCCTGCGCTTGATTAAGTTAATCACAGTGCCAAACACTGGCAAGTGCTGATAGATCATTTCACCTGCATCAAAATAATCGCGGTGGTACACAACTTTGCCATTTTCGAATTCAAGGTAAGTGTTACCGTTCACTTTAAGTGGCTGACCCTGTTTTATTTTTTTATGTGAAAAAGTCATCACCCAATACACACTGGCTTTGTTGTCTTGCTCAAATGAGGTGTGAATATCGAATTGGCCTTGGTTCAGGTTTTCATACATGTTAGCAAAATAGTCGGTAAGCGCAGGCAAACCTTCTATTCTGTGAAGCGGATCTTCAAACACAATATGGTCACCGTACACTTCACCGAGTAGTTCGAGGTTCGACTTGTCTAATTGGTTATACAGCTTCAAAAAATCTGATATCAAGGCATTATTCGACATACTTAAGATAACTCACTCTTGTAATATTCTAGTGCCTGATTTCTTGCTTCTTTTAAATCAACAATCGCATCGAGATACACATCACTTTGACCTGTTGCAGCCAAATAAGCTTGCGGTGCGTGAATATGTTTGGTCGGCACATTTTCTAATTCTGGTAGATACTTACGGATAAAATCTCCGCCGGGATCAAACTTCTCACTCTGTGTGAGTGGGTTAAAGATCCTAAAATACGGCTGTGCATCACACCCTGTACCCGCAGCCCATTGCCAACCACCATTATTAGCAGCCAAATCACCATCGATAAGATGCTGCATAAAAAACGCTTCACCTTTGCGCCAATCCACCAGCAAATGCTTTGTTAAAAAGCTGGCGACTATCATACGTAAACGATTGTGCATCCAACCGGTTTGTTGAAGCTGTTTCATTGCAGCATCAACAATTGGAAATCCAGTTTGGGCATTACACCAAAGCTCAAATTTTGCTTGATGATCTGGCCAAGTGAAGCCGTGGAACTTCTCTTGAAAATCTTTGTTTTTACTTAAATTTGGGAACGCATCTAAAAGATGACGATAAAACTCTCGCCAGATCAACTCATTCAACCAGCTAAATTGTGGCGCTTTCATATCTTCAAGCACATTTGGCATGTGATTAATCAGCTCAATGAAAACTCGTTTTGGACTAATAGCACCGATGGCTAGGTAAGGCGATAAACCACTGGTTGCTTTTAAATCAGGTCTGTCTCTGTATAGCTCATAGTCATCATGTTTTTCAGCTAAAAATCGCGGTAATACTTGTCTTAGCGCTGTATCTGCCAACGGCCACTTCGACGAGTCAACTTTTGGGTAATCAAAGCTAAATTTATGCTCATCGAAATCAACATCAACCGCCACCTTGTTACCTAAGTAGTTCTGAACAAACCCACTTTGCTTAACTGCTTGTAGCCAAGCCTTTTTGAACGGCGTGTAGACCTTGAACATTTCGCCCTGCTTATTGCGCACAGAGCCTTTTGGCAACATCACATCGGCTTCGAATAGGTTAAGCTCAATACATGCTGCTACTTGCTTATCTCTGTCAACTTCGTCTATCTCTAACTGGCTATTTGCGAAAACTCGTGTGATTTGATGCTCAGAACAAAAGTTCAACAACTGTTCGACTTGACTATTAAAATCACTGCCGTTTATCACAGTCAGCTCAATACCTTGGGCGTTAAGCTGTTGCTCAAACCATGCCAAGTGACGTGCCATAAAGTCGACCTGAATAGGCGCAACATTATGTCGCTGCCAAGTACGAGGAGTAGAAATGAAAATTGCCTGTTTGCATCCTTGCGATAGGGCTTGAATTAATGCGGGGTTGTCGTCGAGTCTAAAGTCTTTCCTTATCCAATAAAGGGCACTCATTATAGGCTATACCTTAGTTTTAAATCTGCAGGGTATGGATTTAAGTACGCTTGCTTTGACAAATACTCGTTCGGGTAATCTCGTAAATAATGATTAATCAAAGTCAAAGGTACAAGAAGTGGTACTAGGCCTTGACGATATGCCATGACTTGATCGGTTAACTCTTCTTTCTTTGTTTTATCGAGTACTTTTTTGAAGTAACCTTGTAAGTGCTGCAAAGTATTCGTATGGTTACGACGTGAGGCTGGCTTTTTCAATGCAGACATCAACATCGAAATGTATTGCTCGGCAAGCTCTTCTAAAGGCGCTTTCGATTGCCCTAGCATGTTGCCGATTTTGCGGTACATTTCGAGGTTATGACTCATCACCAAATATTTGTTTTTGCTATGGAACTCGATCAATTTGTGTTTGGTTAAACCCGACGCCACCAGCTCTTGCCATTTTTTGTAAGTGAATACGCGCATAACAAAATTTTCACGTAAAACGGCATCGTTTAAGCGGCCATTTTCCTCACAAGGTAAGTTTGGGTGTGCGTCTAGAATTTGCTTAGCGAACAAGCCGACACCATTGTGCTCACAGCCTTTACCATGCTCGTAATAAACTTTAACACGTTCCATACCGCAGCTAGGGCTGCCTTTCATAAAAACAAAACCACTCAAATGGTCGATGCGAGATGCCACTTTTTGGCCAAATTCGGTCATTTTCTCTGTGACATCCATTGAGCCATCAGGACGCGAAACCGCAATCACATCATCATATTTAATTTGTCTAATGGTCGGTCTTGGAATAGGCAAACCGACCGCCACTTCAGGGCAGAACTTTTCATATTCAACATGTTTGCCTAACTGATTCATACAGAAATCAGATTTTTTATGACTCTTGTCAAAACGGACCTGATCGCCCGTTAGACAGGCACTAATACCAATTTTTATTGGCGAAGAAAATTCAGGATTAAACTCATTCATAGCTGTCTCCTAGTAAATAAACTTACCTATTGGATTAAGCAATTTGCTAAGTCCTTGAGTAAAGTGAAGCGAGTCACTAGATACAGTTAAGCACAAACACCCTTCTTTAGTAAAAGGCGTATGCGTGTTTTTACCATCGAGCCAAATGAAATCACCACGTTTGTAAGTGCCCATTTCATCTTCGAAGCTACCATCAACAAGTAAGGTAATCTCAAAGCCGTTATGTGTATGATTAGGCACAGAGCCTTCAGCGTCTATGTGTAACAAACTCATACGTAAATCGCCGTCTTCCAGCTCGATGCGTGAACGTGACAATTTACCTAAGTTCATCCAGTTAGAACGCTCTAAGTTACATAGAACCTGAGGTAAGCAATATGGCGTATCTGCTACTTTAACTTCTTGAGGCTCAGGTTCAACAAATTCATCGATACTGGTATCTTCTGTTACGTCATCAATAAAAGCATCAAAGTCGAACTGTATTTCTGATTCATCAAAAGCAAACGCATCTTTGCCGAAACAGTTGTCGGCTGCTTTTGCTGTCAACTCTGTGATTTGTTGCTGACATTTAGGACACATTTCTAAGTGCGCAGCAATCATGACGCTCACTGAAGCAGGTAATTCTCCAGCCACATAGCTCTCGAGCAGTTCTAATTTAGGGTGGTGCTTAATCATAGTCTGCTCCAATGTGTTGTTTGAGTTTAGTCAGTGCGAGTCTTAAACGTGATTTCACAGTACCAAGTGGAATGTTAAGCTGCTTTGATAATTGCTCTTGAGAAAGCTCTTGAAAATAAACACCGTGAACAACTTGCTTCTGATTTTCAGGCAACTTGTTAAGGTATTGCGCTAGTTGCTTGTCCATTAAGTGATCGGCAAACATGTGGTCATCACTGTTTTGTGCTTCCGCTAAAGGCCAGATCTCTTCACTGATTGTGTCTTCTTGGTTAGATTGGATTTTACGAAGCATATCGAAACTGATGTTACGCATAACCGTGTAAATCCAAGTTGTAGCTGCACCTTTCTCTACGTTGTAGAGATGAGCTTTTCGCCACACATTGGTCATAGTTTCTTGTAATAGCTCGTTCGCCATTACAGGGTTATTGAATTGTTTGCGCCCAAAACCAATGATTTTTGGAGAAAACCATTTGAATAAGTTAGCAAAGGCACGTCTATCACGCTCTTGAGCCACGCTGATTAACCAAGATGACAACAACTTGCCGTCGATTTCAGCAGGCATAGTTTGAGACTGTTTTGTTGTGCTCATCGAAGGATGGGAATTCCTATTATCTGTGCTCACCATGACTAAACCCATTAATTGCATTTCGTATTACATACGTTAAGAAACAGATTTGGATCACTTAGATTGATTAGTTTTATTAATTGTAGGACACTCTACAAATTTAACCTAACATTATGGTGTGTAAGAAGTTTTGAGCTTTATCAAAACTGTATTGATCAACAAACACTTCCTTTTGCTCCATAGACAATGGAAGCAGTTCTAAATAACGCGCACAAACCCAGTTTGGATTATCAAATTGCGGCGATGGGTAAAGGCTTTGAATGTCTGGGTGTAAAGAGAATATCTCTTCTAGTTTATCGGCTAACGCAATGTGATTTTCACTTAAACTTACTTGCTCCCAATGCGGGATGGGAGCACATTTAGCAAAACGTAAATTGTCTTCGTCGAAAAAAATATCACTGAGCTTTACAAGCGATTTTGCTTTTACATCAATATGTAGCATGCCTTTTTCTTCAAAGAAATCGACTATATCAACCCAAGCCGCCCATTCAGATACTTCAAACTCTGCATCTGGCTTGTAAATGGTGAGTGCAAAGCCTTGCTCTTTAGTTGCAATAGATACCAGTTTTTTATATCTCGGCTCGAAAATACGAAGGCGTGTTACTCCTTCAGGAAGCAAAAATACAGGAAGCGGAAAAACGGGTAATTGCATAAATAAGACCTAAAAACTCTACATGGCATTTTTTACGTCACAGCGTATAAAAAAGATCGATTAAGTTTTCACATCTTTTTATTTGTTCGGTTGTTTTGCGTTTTAATCAGTTCGAATCTATAGATAGAAAACATATCAGATATCGATAAGGGATTATTCATGTCAATCCATCAACTCATCTATCTCAGCAAAGCGAGTCGACAGCTAGACAGCGTAGACTTTTTAAAACTTTTAAAAGTAGCGCGCGAAAACAATATCAATCTTCGTGTAACGGGCAGTCTGTTTTATAACGGCGGCTGGTTTTTACAAGTTTTAGAAGGTGACTTACCCATTATTCAAGACTTGTATAGAAAAATTGAAAATGACGACCGGCATATGCAAGCCAAGGTACTTTATCTCGAACCCGCCACCAGTCGTACTTTTTCTCGCTGGACCATGAATATGATCAACCTTGATGAGGAACATGACAGTAAATATCACGTTTTACGGGATTTGCTCGATGCAGCTGTCAGAGGCAGTATTATTGATGGTTTAAGTGCTCCAGTGAAGCTATTGAAAGTCTTTTCTGACGATAATCTTTTTGGTATCCGTTAGTATCTATATGTCAAACCAACACTGAGCAATTGCGCCTGTTTTATCTTCGCGGTTGCTTAGCGTTAGTTTTGCACCTTGTTGCTCTATCATGTTTCTACACAAATTAAGTCCTATCCCTTTACCTTGCGCTTTGGTGGTGTAAAACGGCACAAACAAATTATCAGTATTTTGAATGCCCGACCCCGAATCTTTTACTTCAATCACAATTTGCTTGCCTTGCTCATAAGCATTTAACTCAATAAGTTGTTGCGATTTACTCGCTTCAATGGCGTTTTTCACTAAATTAACCAAGACTTGTTCAAGCAATACTTTATCTGCAAATACATAAACCGCATCGCATTTAATCTTAATAGGATAATCAAACAAATTACCCACTGACTGAAATAACGGTGCGAGCTCGCATTGCACAATATGAACATCGAATTGTTTGCTTAAATTCGCATAGCGATTTACAAATTGCATTAAGCCGTCACTGCGCTCAACAATAACTTGTAAAGCAGGGTCTAATTTAGCAAAGTCATCATTGCCTTTAAGCATATCTTGTAATGTTTGCGCTAACGACTTAATGGGTGACAACGAATTATTGATTTCATGGCTCAATACGCGGGTCATTTTCTGCCAAGCTAATTGCTCTGTGTGATACACCACCTGCTCAATATTAGTTAGTACCAACAATTCATAGCTTTGCTCTTGCATGGTGAATTGGCTATGACGTAACTGCCATTTTGCAATAAGGGACTCATCACTTAATTGCCATTTATTTGCGGATAACGTGAAGCCCAAATCATCGGCGTTTGTATGCCTGAGAGTCTGCCACGGTTGCTTGCGCCAATTAGAAAAAGCTTCATTGGCATGGTGTAATTTATGCTCTTTATTTAAAACTACAATAGGAGTAGCAAGCTGCTCAATGAGCCTAAGTACTAGCACCGCTTGTTGGTCATATTGCGATTTTCTGCTCTGTAAGTCTGCCGACATGCTGGTGATTTCATCAGCTAAGAGTTTAACTGCGCCTTGATTAAATTTAGGGTTGGCGCGCAGTGAATAGTCTTCATTTCTTATCGCTTCAAGGACAGCTGAAAAACGGTAATAAGGGTTGAGCAAAGCATGCCTTACATACCAACATAGCAGCGCAAACGGGCAAATTAATAATACCAATACAGTGCAAACCACTAAGGTACTGGCTGAGCTATACCAAAGCATAAAGCCCGTTAACCCCGATAAAACCAGCAAACAACTGCCAATAAACAGTGTCAGGATGCTTTCGATGGAGCGTAACTCTAGTCGCTCTGTGATTTTGTTTATGAGTTTGAACATGTGCTGGCTCATTATTTTTTTTTTTAGTAATTTACTTAGTCGACATACCAAACTTTTCTAACCGGCGGTAAATGGCACTTTTACTTATGCCGAGTAATTCGCCTGCTTGTTCTACATTATTGTGAGTTTGCGCCAATGCCATTTTGAGGAGCTTTTTCTCAGCATCTTCGAGGGTCATTAAGGGAATGTAACTTTTTGAAGATGTATTCTTCGATGAATTGTGCAGTACTTTAAACTCAAGATCCTGCTCGTTTATACAGTCACCTTCAGCCATTAAAACTGCTCTTGCCATCATATGACTGAGCTCTCGTACGTTACCCGGCCATGCATAATCAAGCAAAGCCTGTTCGGCTAATTTGCTTAAGGGTAAAGGAGTAAGTTGATATTGTTTGGCATGTAATTCAATAAAGTGCTTTGCCAACACAATGATGTCTTCGGGACGCTTATTTAGAGGAGGAATGGTGAGCTCGATGGTGTTCAATCTAAAATATAAATCGGTTCTAAATTCACCACTTGCAAGCATGGCCTCAAAGTCGGCATTAGATGCCGCGATAATGCGACAACTCGCCTGTTGGGTCAGTGTATCACCAACTCGCTCAAATTGTTTGGACTCGAGCACCCGCAGCAGTTTAGCTTGTTGAGTCGGCCCCATTGTCGCGACTTCATCTAAAAACAATGTACCATTATTGGCAAGCTCAAAGCGCCCCGCTCTATCTTGTTTGGCATCGGTAAATGCGCCTTTTTTGTGGCCAAATAACTCGCTTTCAAACAAGCTTTCAGGAATAGCACCCATGTTTACCGAGACAAACTCACCGGTGCGTGCTGAGTGAGCGTGCAAATATTCTGCGATACAGCTTTTACCTGTACCATTTTCACCGCGCAAAAATATCGTCGCATCAGTTTTAGCAACACGCTCTAACTGCGCTTTTAATTTTTGCATCTGTGGGCTATGCCACAAAATAGAATTTGTATTGTTGTCTAATGAAGTATCGCTTTTGCCTAACGGTCCTGGTTCATGTTGTTGAGAAATTGTTTTCTGATGATCAATCTGTGCTAAAGCGAGGTGCTTTTTTACCATCATCACAACGGCATGATTATCCCAAGGTTTAGCAAAAAAATCTCTCGCGCCCAGTTGCATAGCTTCAACAGCCAAAGAGACACTCGACCAAGCGGTCATCGCCAGAATGGGAGGACAGTTCGTTTTTTGTTGTGTACGAAGGAATGCCAACCCCTCTTCGCCCGATGTGGTATCAAACTCAAAGTTCATATCGAGCAGAATTAAGTCAATATGATGAGAGTGTAAGAACTCGCTGGCAACAGCAGGACTCTCAGCTTCAAACACCTCATAACCATGATTGTTTAGCAAAAAACGTAGGCTGAGCCTTACATCGGCCCTGTCTTCTACAATCAAAATATGCTGTTTTGCTGCTGGCATGCCCTTGCTGCTCCTTGGATGTTATTTAGTTACAAGCTGTACGCTTAAAGCTGTGAAACGAGTTTAACCTAGCCTTTATTAAGAAGACTAGGTTAATGCTCAGCGAAGTTTCAGAAAACCCTTAAGGTTATTCATTACGCAGCGCTTTTAGAGGATCTGAGCTCACTACAGAACGTACCGGTAAGTAGCAGGCTAATACAGAAATCGCCACCATAATAGGAATGGCAAGTAATAGCACTGAAATTTCCCCAGTTATTTGCATCGCAAGGAGTCGCGTGCCAATTAAATAGCCTATTCCCGCTAGTACGCCACCTAAAAGCACACCAAATACAACTGGCTGCATACTTTGCTTTAATACCATTTTGATAACTTGCCCAGTATGCGCACCAAGTGATAGGTGAATGCCCAGCTCGTAACGACGCATTTGCACGCTGTAACTTAGTACGCCATAAATACCCGCAGCAGCCAGACTTAGCGCTAATACAATTAAACTCATTGTTAAAATCGCAATTAGTTTAGAAGCTCTAAGTCGAGTCGTTAACATATTCTCTAGCGTTTCAAAATAAGCAATGCTCAGTTGCGGGTTAACCTCTTTTAAGGCTTCGAGTAATTGTGCTCTATCGACTTGGCTATTGCTTTTGAAAGTGAAAGCAAAACGAGCACCGGCTTCAAACGGTAAATAATAACGCTCTTCTGCATAGCTATCACGGTTATCCGGCACATAAACATTATCAACTACACCCACAATGGTGAGTGGCTCATTCGGTGCTGCTTGCAATGTTTTACCTATTGCAGATTCTGACTTAAACAAACGCTCTGCGAGTGCTTTACTAATAATAATTTCCTGCGGTGTATTTTCTGGATCTTGTAATGAACTAAAGCTACGCCCTTCAAGCATCGGCATACCGAGTAAAGAAAAACTATTTTCGTCAAAGAAACCGACACTGACAATACCTAGCATTTCATTACTTTCATCGTATAAATAATTTTCCCAACCCATTTGCAAAGGTGAAGCGCGCGTCAGAGCAACACCTTCAACTTGCGGTAACGATTTAAGCTGGCTTTTGACTTGTTGCGCAACATCATGAAAACCTTCATTCAAGTTACCCGTATCGACGCGAAGATAATTTACATTATTGGCATTGAACCCGACATCTTTAACCAATTTATTAATCGCAGGGGATAACACTGTGCTTGCACCAAGTAATAAAGCAGTGGCTAACCCAACTTGTAAGGCAACCAGTACATTTCTGGTGAGACTAGATATCTGTGCTCCCGTACCTTTACCACTGCTTTGCAATGTTTGATTAAGCTGTTTGTAAGGCACCTGCTGACTGGCGAGCTTCGCCATGACGATACTAATAAATACACTCACTACAACACTTGCCGAAATTGTCACTAGGTCGAGAGTTAGATGCTGCATTCGCGGGAACATATACTGTAAATCGCTTGCTAACCAAACCTTAGACCAGCCGGCAATAAGCAAGCCAAAAATACAGGCAAGCATAGATAACAACAGCGCTTCGCTGAACATGCCTAAAAAGATATGGTGTGTTTTCGCCCCCAATGCCGCTTGAATGGCCATCACGCGTTTTTTTTGCACCGCGCGAGATAAAAATAAATTACAAATGTTAGTGACCGCAATGAATAACAAGGTGATCACGCCTGCCAATAGCAACAATGCCATTTCGCCACTATCTGCGACTATTTTCTGTTTTATGGGTACGAAGCGTGCTCCAATTGCGGTATTAGCAGCGACATCATCACGACTTTGATACAACTCGTTAATTTGCTCACTAAGTGCGCTATTTGCTTGCTCAATTGATACACCATTTTTGAGAATTGCTACACCATTTACTCCACCGGTAATACTTCCCCAGCTACTAGTGCGGCTAATTTCTTGGTCAAAGCTAAACCAAGCATGCATAGAAAAATTACCAAATACTTCTGGCGCATTAAAATGACTCGCTGTTACACCTATGATCTGATATTTATCATTAGCGATAGTTGTATAAGTACCAATCACCTGTGGATCTGCTCCAAAGTGCGTTTGCCAAGCCTCGAAACTCAATACCACCACTCTTTGCTTATCATTAATGGTTTCTTGTTGATTAAAAGCACGACCTAAATGCATAGGCACGTCCAGCATCGTAAAATACTCAGGTGTTACACGAACACCATCAAGATAAGGTGTATCGGGCAGATCTCTTAGTTTTGCACTATACAAACTCATAAGAGCCATTTGCTCGATATATTGCTCGTCTTTATAAATATGATACTGCGCCGATAAAATCTGAAAGCCGTATTGCGTCTCGCCATTGATTGTTTCGCTTTGGTCGGTAACGACGAGCTTATCAGCATTCGGGTATGGTAAAGGCTTAGTCAGTACCAAATAATTGATATTCAGCACCACCGCAAGTGCAGCTAATGTCACTGCAAGGGTAGAGATAACCGTTAGGCTAAACCCCGGTAATCGCAATAAACTGCTGACTGCGAGTTTAAATTCTTCTTTGATGATACTCATACCGCCAGCTCCATTTTAAACTCATCGGCCATCACGCCATCAAGTAGGTGCAGTTTGCGTTTTGCCATATCTGCATATCTTGGGTCGTGGGTTACCATACAAATGGTGGTGCCTTGTCGGTTTAATTCAGCTAGCATCATCATGACCGCATCACCGTTTTTAGAATCTAGGTTACCGGTTGGTTCATCAACGAGTAAAATTGCCGGGTCGTTTACTAAGGCTCTGGCAATCGCAACACGCTGCTGTTGACCGCCTGACAACTGATTCGGTTTATGACCAGCTCGATGCGTCATTTCAACTTTAGCCAAGCAAGCGTTCACTTTTTGTTTAATTTCTTCTTGCGATAAAGGATGTTCACGATAGCGTAATGGCAGTGCTATGTTGTCGAAAACTGATAATTCATCAATTAAATTAAACGACTGAAATACAAAGCCAATATGCTCATTGCGCATACTTGCTCTTTGATTAACACTGAGATTACTGACATCGTGCCCGGCTAACATATATTCACCGTCTGACGAGGTGTCTAATAATCCCAATATCGATAACAGGGTTGATTTACCACAGCCAGACGGGCCTGAAATCGATACGTAATCACCTTCATTGATTTCTAGGTCAACGCCACGTAATGCATGGGTTTCCATCTCGCTGGTAACAAACTTTTTCGTGATATTGGTTAGCTTTATTTTGTTATTACTCATGATCTTTCCTTTTTATATCGCGATTGCCTGACTTACTTCACAATGGCAATGTGGGTATGTGCTTGCCAGCGAGTCATATCACTTAGGATAAACTGCTCGTGAGGCTCTGCGCCAGCAAGGATTTGAATTTGCTCGTCTGTTGCCGCACCAAACTGAATTGGAGTAGCGATGGCTGAGCCTTTATCGGTTAACTTAAATAAGATGGAATTTGAAAAAGCTTTTACGTTGACGGGTTTTTTAATAAACAGAGCGTTTTCTAATTGACCCACAGCAATTGTGCCTTCGATGTTTAACTCTGGCCGTGCATTGTCGGTTAACGCGCCTTTTAGTGCCACTTCAACCTGAATATTGCCGTTGTTGATCACCGGATCAATACGTATCACTTCCCCTGAGATCTCACCACGACGAGTATTGATGCTTACCGCTTGCGCCAGTTGAATAGACTGCATTTTTGACTGTGGCACGTTCAGCAAAGCATAAAGGTCAGTGGTACTGCCCACTAGAGCCAATTGTTCCCCTAAATTCACCGCTTGCCCGAGCTCCACACTTAGTGATTGCACCACACCATGAATACCCGCTTTAACCGTTAGGCTGTCGAGTTGTTGTTGTACTAAATCTAATGCTTCTTGTTGTGCCGAAATATTAGAATCGGCAATTTTTAAATTGGCTGCGTGCAGGGCTTCAAGCTGGGTAATGCGAGCAGTTTCAATCTCTAAACGTCGAGTTAACTGTCTGACTTGTAATTTAGTACGTTGATAGTCGATATTAGAGACAATACCTTTGCTGACCAATTGACTCTGTGCATTCGCTTCGAGTTCGGCACTTTCGAGATCTGCTTGGATGCGAGCTAATTCTGCTTGTTGAGCAAGTAATTCGCGTTTTTGGTTAATATCCGTTTGAATACGCTGGTTTTGACTGTCGATGTAAGCACGCTTTGCATCGCGCACCGATTGGGTAATATTCGGATCTGAAAGCTTTAAAATAACACTATCGGGAGTTACCTCAGCACCCGGTTTTAAAATAATTTCATCAACCGTTGCCTGACTTTTGGCAGTGAGTAAACGCGGCTTTTTCGACTTTAAACGGCCAAAACCTGACACTTCTAAATTTAATGAACCTTGCTCGACCTTCGCCGACCAAATCTCGTTTGCTTTAATTTGCTGTGCATGACTTGGTTGCAAAAATAGCCAAACACAGGCCGCGAGTAGCAAGCACACAAACGCTAAAATGCTTAGATGCCGTTTGGTGTTTTTTTTGGGCTTTACGACCACATCCATAACTTGATCTCATACTGTTTTTAATCTTTAGTACAGTAGTTAAATCAAGTGCCATGCCAAAACATAAGAGCATGAAAAATATAGATTTTAAGAAACCATTATGCAAATATAGAAATATTATTTTCGAAACCGAAAAACAATTTATCGAAATCGAAACGGACTCGATAAAATTTCATAGTGTTCAGACCCTAATGGAAGAAAATGAGAGAAAAGAACGAATCAGCAAGGACTTTATACCAATACGCAGTGATACTTAATCATTTTTAGGGATTAAAACTGACGCTAGCATCGTTAAAAACTTCTCATTTAGAACAACTAAATCGCAAAATTTTAGCCTTGCCTACATGGATGAAGGTACCTCAGCGATAGCAGGATGCGTGAGCGGTGCTATCGATAAGTTTTCCTTGCCTCAAAATAGATCACTTAATTAAGATAATTGGTATTGTTCGCTAAAAAATGCCATAAAAGAGTTGAATATGTCAGCTATTTTTAATGGATAACAGCCGACATATTCACCAAACAATGTACCTAAAACAACACTCCTTCGGATTTACAACCCTTTATATTCTTTCCTTCGAGCTTTTAATATTTGATACTTACAGAACACTTGGTCATCACAGTCAGTCTCTGGCACACTGTAATACCACTTTTTGAAAATTGGTTGATACTTATCAATTACTTCTTGTTGAAGAGTTAACGGTAGCTCAGGTAGGTATACGTCTCTTGTTTTATCTATTTGACTATGTATTGCCCTACCCAGTACAAAGCGTTCCTTGTGGTAATTGTAATCCGCTGATTTGTATTCTCTGGAATCCGGCTGAAATTGCATTCGCTTAATTTTGTGGACTTCTGCACGCTCTGCTATTACTTGCATCATGTCTTCAAATGGCTTAACTGTAATTGTGAGCTTGTGAGGGTCATCAGCGTCAATCGGGCCCAAACCTACGCTTAAAGTTTGTATATGATAATTTGGATGACGAACTACAAAGTGCACCATAGCGTATGCATTAGGTTGTAATAAGTCTAAACGCTCTCTTGGAAAAGTGACCACTTTACCGGCATATGCCAACTTTAAATAATCATATCCCCTTTCATGACCACTTCCACCATGTCCACCTGGTTCAGCGTATCCAGTATCAATTAAAAAGGGGAACTGAGGAATTGAACCATCTTCCGTCTTAATGGTTATTTCAACAGGTCCACGGTAACCATGGGCCTCGTCAAATAAAAAAGTGCAGCCCGTTAAGGACACCGAAATAAACAACAAAGCAAGCGCAAAAACTCGCTTTGATGAAAGAAAAACAAACTCTCTAAACTGCAAAACAATCCCTTTTTATTAGATTTATTATTAATACTTGAATGTTAACTTGCATCAAGACACTTTCAAACAGCGCTTTTCAAAAAATGGTAAACATCATAAAACCCAAATGCTAAATGTATATCTAATATTCAAGATTTAATCGACCTCGAATGTGTAACACTCCTTCGGATTTACAACCCTTCATATTCTTTCCTTCGAGGTTCTAATATTTGATACTTACAGAACACTTGGTCATCACAGTCAGTCTCTGGCACACTGTAGTACCACTTTTTGAAAATTGGTTGATACTTATCAATTACTTCTTGTTGAAGAGTTAACGGTAGCTCAGGTAGGTATACGTCTCTTGTTTTATCTATTTGACGATGTATTGCCCTACCTAGTACAAAGCGCTCTTGTTGATAAGTGAAGTCTGCTGATTTGTATTCTCTGGAATCGGGTTGAAATTGCATTCGCTTAATTTTGAAGGCTTCAGCACGCTCTGCTATCACTTGCATCATGTCTTCAAATGGCTTAACTGTAATTGTGAGCTTGTGAGGGTCATCAGCGTCAATCGGGCCCAAACCTACACTTAAAGTTTGTATATGATAATTTGGATGACGGACTACAAAGTGAACCATAGCGTATGCATTAGGTTGTAATAAGTCTAAACGCTCTCTTGGAAAAGTGACCACTTTACCGGCATATGCCAACTTTAAATAATCATATCCCCTTTCATGACCGCTTCCACCATGTCCACCTGGTTCAGCGTATCCAGTATCAATTAAAAAGGGGAACTGAGGAATTGAACCATCTTCCGTCACAATGGTTATTTCAACAGGTCCGCGGTAACCATGGGCCTCGTCAAATAAAAAAGTGCAGCCCGTTAAGGACACGGAAATAAACAACAAAGCAAGCGCAAAAACTCGCTTTGATGAAAGAAAAACAAACTCTCTAAACTGCAAAACAATCCCTTTTTATTAGATTTATTATTAATACTTGAATGTTAACTTGCATCAAGACACTTTCAAACAGCACTTTTCAAAAAATGGTAAACATCATAAAACCCAAATGCTAAATGCATATCTAATATTCAAGATTTAATCGAACTTGGAGTGAAAAAATCGGTAACATAACCAATATGTTGCTGTAATGAGTCTATTTTAAAGTCGCTTCAATGGTGAACTTGAATATGATTTAAAATGTTCTAGAGCTTAGGAGTTAAGAGCGAGTGCGAAGATAAACTTAGCAACCAAAGCTCAAATTAGATATTCACCATTCGTTTTTCTGATGAACAAAATAAAGACGCGTTTTTTAATAACGATGAACACCAACTAGCAAAACAGCAGTTTTTGAAACTTCTGTCAATCAGGTTGCTAGCTACCACAAAATAGCTAGCAATCCGACTGTATGCCTCGAGCTAAGCTATGTTACTTGTCGTAATTTGGCAGCTTCTAAACTATTGTGAATTGCCGATTCTAACAACAACGTTTCACTGCCAGGCCCGACAGTTAGTAACTTAGCCCCGGTGGTGGGCTTGCCGCGGTAAGGCCTGACATAAACTTCACCATCCGGACAACGTTCAAAATAAGTATAACCGGGCTCTGTGCCTAAAACTGTACAACCCTTAATTCGGATCACGCTGCTTGGGATCGCATCACAGATTTCTTTAATACAAATAGGGTCTGGTAAGTTAGGTAAATCAACTGAACACGAAGACCAATGTGACTTATGATGTGCAAGCTTTTCTGCACTATTACTCGATGGTAACAGCTCAGGAAGTTTATTAATTTCTAGTTCTTCACAAAGCATGATCTCTGCAGTTGGATTAATCGCTCGAATATCGCTTTTAACTTGAACTAAACGTGCTTTACTTACAGAGTCAGTATGTGACAGTGTGATCAACGACGAGATTTGTATTTGATTCGCTTCAAGTTCATTATGGACATCTCGCAATTGCCAATTTTTAACATCAACTACAGAAATTTGCACAGGAGGCATAAAACGCGCTTCGATGCCCACACCAAGAAATCCCATTAAGGCACACGCATCAGTTGTGCCATTCGCTTCTATGAGTGTAATACCATTTACTCGCTCAGGAATTCGGTTAACCGACTCTCTCAGCTCGCCAATACCACTGCAACAAATACAGCTGCCATTCAATGCTTTTAAACTTTTCTCATCAAGCATATCCAAAAACTGCTGCGCATCTAAATTGGCATTTTCGTAATCATTTAAAACGACAAAAGGCGACCAATTCGCTTGGCTATATTCAGTGACCAAACGTTTCAATAACGTGGTTTTACCTGCCCCAAGAAAACCAACAACAACAATAATAGGTTCCACTTTCTATCCTCTCATTTGTAAGTCAACTCGACTTTAAACACGCCCCAAAAACGTGATACTATCACAAAAGAAATTTAGATTACCCTTTTATTCTAATTTTCATAAATTCCATCTTAATTGACACAATTAAAAAGAAGATAAAACCTAATAAATCCATATTCCCTCCATAATGAATTCATAATTACTTGATAAAAAATACCTTCTGCAATATTGCAGAGTCATAACAACAATAAAACTTAGATGCGTCATGATCGGCTCCTACAGGATGTTGAGTCGATTATTTTTTATCACTATGTCCTGCTCACGTTCATTTCACCTTCAATAAACTTTATAGCTTTCATAAACATAATTCTCTCAGTTACTATGTCAGTGAAGTTTATACCTCCTCCTATTAGTCAAGTGATTTTATTTGAGGCGAGGTATGAATGTGACTACAAGGAATATCAATGCGTCAAAGTTTAAGAAATAAATTCATCTCTGTGTGTGAGCAAAAGATAGCGAAAAAGGGAGAGACCGTCGGTGTGTCGTTTTACGCTTTTTTCGCTAATAAAAACGATGACCCAGAACAACTGATGGAAGCCGCTACTTGGTGGATACACACTCATCAATTAGATCACTTCGAAAAAGCTGTCAAAATTAAAGAAATGGTTGAGCAAGGGTTGTAGGGATATAACAATGAATAAAACTACCTTAGACTCTTTATCGCCTCGAGCCTGCTCTCAGTAATAAAGCATCTTAAATAACCATTATGACAAAAAGCAGGCTTTCGCCTGCTTTTATAAAGTTAAAAATGCGGGTTATCTCGCTCTTTATTGAAGTTCAACCCAAAATACACCGACGTCTTTTTTCACGACCTTTACTTGGCTGCCTTTGCTTAAAGGTTTTTTACTCTTAACTAACCACTCTATGCCTGAATAAGCATATTTATAGCCGTTATGCTCATCAACGTCCTGCTCTAAGGTGAAAATAAGCTCTGCAAAGTCACTGTGCACATCAGTTGACTCACGACTTTCTTGTAACCTTTTAAGTGGCTTCCAAAGTAATGCTGCCAAGCCTGCAGTAATAATGGCATTCACCCAAAGAGCGGTTATCCAACTTGCATCGAGTAACCCTGCATACATCAAGGCACCACTGAACACCAATGAAAGGCCTACAAAGAACAGTACAAAAGTGGCAAAGCCAAGCACTGCTACTTCAACAATCAGTGCTATGACACCTAATATAAGGAGTGTTTGCGCAATATTGTCTGTCAAAAATTCCATAGGCTAGCCTTTTTGTTTTTGATTTAATGAGTTGATAATCGACATACCTTGCGCAACCAAAGAGCTTGCATCAGTGCCGCTGTCTGGTAAAAGCACAACAGATGACTCTTTAGCAATCGCTTCTTTGGCACTGATCGCCTTGGTTGCTAAATCGAGCTGAATGGCTTTTTGACCTTGCTCTGTATTTGCCGCTTCACCGACTTTACGAAGTGCATCCGCTTGCGCTTCAGCGACGGCTAGAATTGCTTTTGCTTCACCTTCGGCCTGTAAAATTTGCTCAGCTTTATCTGCTTCAGCTGCAAGAACTTGTGCTTGCTTTTTACCTTCGGCAACATTAATGGCCGCTTGTCTATCACCTTCAGATTCTAGAATTTGCGCACGTTTCACACGTTCTGCTTTCATTTGTGCTTCCATCGCTTCCATTACAGAATTAGGTGGCACAATGTCTTTAATCTCATAACGTAATACCTGAATACCCCATGGCTCTGATGCTGAGTTAATCGCAGCAACAATATTGGTATTTAGTAAATCACGTTCTTCAAAAGTTTTGTCTAGCTCCATTTTACCCAGTTCACTACGCATTGTAGTTTGCGCTAATTGGGTAACCGCAAAAATATAGTCATCAACGCCATAAGTCGCTTTATATGGATCTAGCACTCTGAAATATAAAACACCATCAACAATTAATGAGATATTGTCTTTGGTAATGGCTGACTGAGAAGGCACATCGACCGCCTGCTCTTTTAAACTTCTATCCGCAGCGACACGATCAATAAAAGGGACAATAAAGTTTAAACCCGCTTCTTTGGTTGATTGATATTTACCAAAACGCTCAACCATCCAAGCTCGATTTTGAGGTACAAACTTGATGCTACTTTTTAAGACAATAATCACAAAAAGCAGTAGAAAGAATTCGACTTGAAATACAAATTCTACAATTTGGCTAACTGGATCCATGTTTTCTCCTTCTTATTATTCAATGTTCAGATTATCACCTAGTTTCTAAATTCTCCACTTTAATCTTATTTAGCTATGCCCTGATGACTCTTTGTGGAAAGGCGTTATTAAGCGCATTATTTCAGCATTTAATTTGCCAACTTCTATTGGTTTACTCACATAACCATTCATACCAGCTTGTAAGCACTTTTCTTTGTCTCCGTTCATTGCGTTCGCGGTTAAAGCAATAATTGGAATAGATTTAAATTTGTTATATTTAAGGTTTTCTCGGATCTCTTTTGTTGCTTGATAACCATCAATAATGGGCATTTGGCAATCCATTAAAATCAGATCAAAGTTACCACTTTCCGAATTTTCAAGAATAGTTAGAGCCTCTTGCCCTGAATTCGCTATTTCGAATTCTATTTGCCAATTACTCAACATTTTTGTAGCAACGACTTGATTGACCTTGTTGTCTTCGGCAAGCAATATTTTTAATCCTGCCAAGCTTTTTGCTCTACCTTCATTTTCAACCACCAATGTTGTCGTTGGTATTTGCTCAACTTTCTTTGTAAATAGCTGCATTAAGTCATAACAAGTAAAAGGATGGTAGAAAACCGCACACCCTGATCCTTTAACCAGTTGGCTATTTGGTAATTTACTATTCACATCACAAATTATACTTACTTGCTGAGCTTGTCTTTGCGCACTTTCAAGTAAATATGTACTTTCTAACCCCGTATCAGAGCAATTCACTAAGTCTAAAATGATTAAGTCATAGCGTGATTGGGAAATAAATTTTGAATCCAAAATATCTAACTTTAAGCCTCGCGATTCAAATTGACTTAACAGAATTGATGAAAATGTTGTATTGGGGCTAAATAACCCGATTAAATTTGGTACATTTAACGACTGTTCTTCCGCGATAATACTTTCATCAAGTCCAGCTTGGATTGAAAACGCAAATTCAGTGCCTTTATCTGGCGAGCTCTTTCTTAGTTCAACATCCCCTCCCATTAAATTACACAGTCTTTTTACTATCACTAAACCAAGCCCTGTACCGCCATAAAGCCTTGTGGTCGAAGCATCACACTGACTAAATGCATTGAACAGTTTTAATTGAGCTTGACTGTCGATTCCGATACCTGTGTCAATGACTTTACCGTTTATTAAAACCCGACCATCATGTTGCAATTGAGAGCTCAAGATCAACTTTACATGTCCCTGATGAGTAAACTTAATTGCGTTACTCAATAAGTTATTGAGTATTTGCCGAACTCTGACTGGATCTAATAGTAAATTATGATGTGTGACTTGGTGACAATCGACAAATAACATAACCGGTTTGTTACTCAGCGCTATAGCAAATGATTTGGCGACACTGTCTAATAACGCAAGTAGCTCAACAGGTTCATTATTGATTTCTAGCTTACCTGATTCAATTTTTGAAAAGTCTAAAATATCATTAATCACACCAAGCAGTGAGTTTGCACTTGCATAAGCGAGTTCAGTATATTGATCTTGTTGTTTTGACAATGTGGTATTTTGCAAAAGCTCCAAACACCCTATCACCCCATTTATGGGCGTTCTGATCTCATGACTCATGTTTGCCAAGAATTCAGATTTAAGTTTTGAATGTTTCTCCGCTCGTGCTTTTTCAATTTTCAATGCTTCATTGGCGGTGATAAGTTGTTTTTGAACTGATTTATTTTTGTTATTTCTTATTTCACCCGTCATTATCGCAAAGGCGAAATTAAACAATAGCTGACTCATAAACAAAGCAATAATAAACCACTGGGCTTTCATAGAGTCATCTTGCTGAAGATTAGTCACCCCTTGCCAATTCATATCGATGATCTTATTGAGTGACACTGCAAATAAAATCACGACACTAAGTAGTATCAAAAAGCTGGAGACCTTAAAACGTCCTTGGCTATAACGATATGAACACCATAAAACCCAACTCAGAAAAATCAAAACAGTCGTTACTCCAAGCGTAAATCTAAGTGGGTAACTGGGGTAAATAAAGGTAAAAAAAAGATGCAGTACGACGTAACAAGTTATAAAGGTTGCGAGTTCAACTTTTGGAACATTTTGCTCACAAGCTCGGTAAGTACCCTGTAAAATAAACAAAAATGACGTTTGTACCACAAAATTAGGGAGCACATATTTAAGGGTTTCTGGTAAAACACTTTGGCTGTTAAATAACAATAAGCCTGTCAACAGGAAACAAGATGATATGGCCCAATAACGCACCGCTGTGATATCTCTGTTTGCCAGCCACAGAAAAACCAACGAAACAGCAGAAGTAAATACACCGACACCACTCATTAATAATAACGTGACAGTTGATAATTGCATGGCATCTCTTGGTAGGTGACAAAATAAAATGATAACCCACTTCAAAGTGGTAAATATGTGTGTTTTTAGCAACACAGTTAATATAAAAAACTAGTCGCCAACCACCAAAATGTAAAGCTAAACACATGCAATAAAACCCTTAACAGAGTTGAACTTATCTTTTATATTGAAGGGGCTTTGCTTTGATGGGGTCCTTAAATGGCTGCGCAAATATGCCTGAATATCTAAATATTATTCTTCTCACCAGCTTAGCCGGATTATGCATCCCTATTGGCGGTTTAATTGCCAGTATTGAATCTATTCGCCCTTATTGGCTAGAAAAAGAGCTGAGACATTTTCTTATCGCATTTGGCGGTGGCATTTTATTGGGTGCAGTAACAACCGTATTAGTGCCTGAAGGCATGCATAATTTACCAAATCAGTTTATTGCAATTGCGATTTTGTTATTAGGGGCACTGAGTTTTTTCTTTATAGAGCGACAACTGGGACTCAAACGCCGTAAATCGCCTCAATTAATGGGTATGACATTAGATTTTGTGCCCGAAGCAATTGCATTAGGTGGTCTAGTCGCCACTGGCTCATCTTCTGCCCTAATGCTCGCTCTGCTTATAGGTTTACAAAATTTACCTGAGGGTTTTAATGCTTTTCGCGAATTAAAAGAACAAAATAAGAGTACTAAAACCACTTTGATGATTATGTTCTTACTGGTGCCATTAGGCCCTTTAGCTGGATTGTTTGGGTATTATGTATTAGCGGGACATGAAGCCATGTTAGGCGCTATTATGCTCTTTGCATCTGGCGGGATCTTATACTTAATATTCCAAGATATAGCACCGCAGTCTAAGCTCAAGAAACATTGGGGGCCACCACTTGGAGCTGTGTTTGGCTATGGCTTGGTACTATTCAGTAATATGCTGATCGGTCATGGCTGAACAGCATTGAGGAATTGTGTCTGTTCCAGTTTAACTCACCCATTTATTACGGCGGAAATAAATCACTTGTGCCACCACTAAAACAAACAACATATCACTGAATATATACAAGACAATCGGGCTATCTGCACCTGATACCCCACGACGAAATTACCCAGTAAAATCACATAAAAAGCTTCACATTAAAAAATGGCCGTAGAATAAATAACATTCAATGGACTTTTCTCTCAAAGGCCTTGTGATGAGGTCTATTCTATTAAAACGATTTATCTAGTGACTTTCAATTCACCATCGATATGAATATCTCTTTGTGGGAAGGCAATCACGATATCAGCGTCTTTAAATGCTTTATCTAAGGCAAAACGAATATCACTCGAAACAAGTCTCAGCCCCCCTTCTACAGTTGAGTTGATCCAAAAATAAGACTCAAAGACCAATGCATTATCACCAAAATCTATGAAAAAAACCGAAGGCTCGGGATCATCCAACACTTTGTCATGGGCTTTCGTAGCAGCTAACATTAGCTTCGCGACTAGCTCACAATCAGAACCATAAGCCACGCCTACTCTCACCGTACCACGCACTAATCTGTCTCTTAACGTCCAGTTTACCACCGTGTTTTCGAGCAGTTTGCTGTTTGGGATAAGCATATACACACCATCAACACGGCGAATTCGCGTTGAGCGGGTATTTATTTCTTCAACTATGCCCTTAACACCCTCAACCTCTAAGAAGTCGCCAATTCGAATGGGTTTTTCACCAATTAAAATCCAGCCACTGATGAAGTTATTAATGATATTTTGCGCACCAAAACCAAAACCGATGGCAATCGCCCCTGATAAAAACGCAAATGCGGTGATAGGTACATTAAGCATTGATAGGGTTGTCAAGAAGATAATCGCCATAGACACAATGACGATGATTTTTCGTGTTAGTTGAATAATATTAGGGTCACGCTTTTTTTGACTTAAGCGCTTTTCAACAGATTTAACTATAGTTCGTACTAACCAAAAGCATACTGTTAACCATAAAGGAATAACCAGGACTTCACCTACAGTGAGAGGATCATCATTGAATATAAAAATTGCATGATTCAAAAACGCACTTAATTTCAAGAGCATGGCTTATCCTTTTTCGAGTCAGTATCACTTATTGACTATTCTGCCTTGATTAATAGCCGTAGAGGTATACCGGATTAATCGTCTTTATACTGTGTAATTAAACTGTTTGGCATATAGCTTGAACTAATTATAGTTAAATATAGTTAACTCAAAAATAAACCAATGAAATAATTGGTTTTTTAATTACAGAGCTAATTATCGGGATAAAAAAAACACTAAAATAGTGCACGATTGCACCACAATGAGGCAACTATGAATTACACTGAAGTCAATTTTGATGGGTTAGTTGGACCAACACATAATTATGCCGGACTGTCATATGGCAACGTGGCATCTAAGTCGAATGCCAATAAAGTCGCAAATCCAAAAAAAGCTGCGCTACAGGGTTTAGAAAAAATGCATACGCTTAGCCAGATGGGGTTACATCAAGGTGTATTAGCGCCCAATGCTCGACCTGACTTAATCACATTAAGAAGCCTTGGCTTTTCAGGCTCAGATGCCAATGTCATCTCTCAGGCTTCAAAATCAGCACCGCAATTTTTAAAAGCATGCTATTCGGCATCTTCTATGTGGACAGCCAATGCGGCAACCATTTCACCAAGTGCTGATAGTGGTGACGGCAAAGTGCATTTCACCCCAGCGAACTTAAACAACAAAATTCACCGCGCTATTGAAGCAAAAACCACCAGCAAAATTTTAAAAGCCACTTTTGCAGATGAATCTGTGTTTACGCATCATGCACCTTTACCACAACACCCCCTGTTTGGAGATGAAGGCGCCGCAAACTACACCCGTTTAGCCGATAGTTATGGTCATTCAGGGTTGGCGCTTTTTGTATATGGCGAAGATATGAATAGCAAAGTAAAACCACAGGTTTTCCCAGCAAGACAAACTCGTCAAGCCAGTGAAGCAATTGCCCGAAGTCATCAACTAGATCCAGCGCAAACGCTCTACATTCAGCAGAACCCTGCAGTGATAGATCAAGGTGTATTCCACAATGACGTGATCGCCATTGGCAATGAGAATGTATTTTTATTTCATGAACAAGCATTCTATCAACAGAAAAAAGTCATTGCGCAAATCAGACAGAATTACACAGGCTCACGCCCGCTACATTTAATCGAAGTCTCTGACGCTGATTTGAGTGTTGATGAAGCTGTTCAAAGCTATATCTTCAACAGCCAACTAGTAAGCTTGCCAAATGGCGGAATGGCATTAATTGCTCCGAGCGAATGCCAAACAATCGATACTGTAGAACGCTATTTGGCGGCACTTTGTCAAGCAAGTAACCCGATTAGCGAAGTCATTTATATGGACTTAAAACAAAGCATGCAAAATGGCGGAGGACCTGCTTGCTTAAGGTTAAGAGTTGCATTATCACAACAAGAATTAAATGCAGTTAACTCTCATTGTTTAATGACTGATACGCTGCACAACACATTAACTAAGTGGGTAAATAAACATTATCGCGACCGTCTGGTAGAAGCTGATTTGGCAGATCCAAGTTTAATGCAGGAGTCTCAACAAGCATTAGATGAGCTTACACAAATTATGAACTTAGGCTCGGTATACGACTTTCAACTGTAGCCTAATTAATTTAAAAGCCAGAAACGGTTCTGGCTTTTACACTTCTAAGCTAATTGTGTTTTTGCTGATAAACGCTTCTTTGGCCTTCTTCTTTTTAGCCATAAGTAGCAACCTGTAATAGCAAAGATAAGCGGCGTTAAGCCAATCACACACCAAATAATTCGGCTAGGTAGACCAGCAAAATAGCCAAAGTGAAGCTTACGAAAGCTATCAACAGCGACTAAAAAAAACGGCGCTTCACGAATATCATAATTTGGCATACGCTCACCTGTTTGCTTATTAAAAGTCACCGTAGAGGCATATTCGCTAGTGACAAAACTGGTGTTATTTACTTCTCCAAAGAATGTAATTTGAAATTCAGGCTCATATGGAAAAAGTAAATAAGTTGGCCTAAATCCGCCCATTTGCTGAGTTGACTCTGCCACCATATCATCGAGTGAAAGTTGGTGATTGTAGAGTCGTTCAGTGATCACATATTGATTTTCTTCACCGTGTTCGAGTTCATGATGAATGATCTCAGAAATATTCCAATACACCCCTGTGAAACCAATAATTAATAGAACGGGTGCTGACCAAATACCAACTAATTTATGAATATCGCTAAATAATGCAATGCGCTTTACCTTCAGTCTCAGAGTAAAAAACTTTTTCCAAAACTGACGATAAATTACCAGCCCGGAGATGCCCATAAATAGCAATATGAGTGATGCTACACCTGTGATCCAGAGCCCTGTATCACCAATCAAAAATTTATAGTGCAAATCAAGCAGCCAGTCTGTTAAGTAATGATTGACCGCAACAGGCTCAGAGCGCACATCCCCTTGGTATTGATCAAGATAAACTTTAAACCATTCACTCGTACCGTGCTTGAGCACATAAATACGATCTGCTGTTATGCCATCATCAAAGACTTCCCAACTGCCAATTTCATAGCCCTTAAGCTGGCTGTTTAACTCGGCTCTTAATTCGTCGTAGCTTAGTCTGCTCCCTATTTCGCCCTCTACTACCGCAAGTTCAGGCATTAACCAATGATCAAGTTCTTCTTTAAAAACTAAAATACTGCCTGTTAAAGAAATAATGATAAGTGGAATGGCCACAACTAATCCAAGATAGCGATGCCATAAATGAAGTGTTTTTTTCATTTTGATTGCCCCTCATATGGTCATAAACCACAAAAGGCCGCATAAGCGGCCTTAAATTTTTTATAAACTTACAATGACCAATTTAAAGTCAATGCATAGTTACGAGGTGCACCATAGAAGCCTTGTGCCCAATACAGTGAGTTAATGTACTTCTCATCAAATACATTATTGGCATTGAAGGTCAGGTTAACTTGTTCGTTGATGTCGTAGCTTGCCATAAAATTCACAATCGCATAGGCGTCTTGCTTAGTGACAACTAAAGGTTGAGGGCTTTGTATACGGCTGATCTCATCTTGCCAACGCATGTTCATACCAAAACTTAACCCTTCAATGGCTTCAACATCATGTTTAACCGCTAGCTTAAATACCTGCTTTGGTGTGTAATCTTTAACAAGTTGTGCTTCTACATTGCCAGCATTAAACGTGTCAGACACATCAATATCTGTATTGGTATAACCTAGGTTAGCGCTGAAGCCATAGCCAAGCTCACCACTTAGCTCGATTTCATAGCCTTTCGATTGAATACCCGGCGCCGCTTTGTGAACTGTTTTATCTGGTGTCGAGTTTGCCACATCTGCAACAGCAATGTTCACTTGCTCTGCGTTGAAGAAGGCTACATTTAGCATAAGTCTGGCGTCAAATAGCTCAGCTTTTACACCCAATTCTTGAGTATCACCTTCAATTGGCGCTAACTGTAATCCATTAATATCCTTTTCAGTTTGTGGCGCAAAGGTTTCGCTGTGAGAAGAATACACATTAATATCGTCATTCACTGAATAAACTAAGCCAACATGGCCCGTTGTATCGCTCTCTTCACGACCCTTATCATTACCATATGATAACCCTTGTGTTTCCCAGTTTGTGTACCTAAGACCACCAAGTAGCTTTAAATCATCAGTTAAAGAAAAACGCGCAGATACATATTGAGAGCTTTGTTCACTATGCACATCAGAACCAGGGGCCGCAGGGTTTACATCAACCAAAGTTGGCACCGGCGCAACACCATTCCACTCATTCATGTTAGGCATTGGCGGGAAACCATTACCGGTTTGATAATCATATAAAGAGCGGTCAAAGTAATACATATCGGCTTCGCTAGCCCCAAAAGCCACGAGATGCTCTTGACCAAATAGCTCAAAGTTACCGCGCGCATACACATCAAATAAGTTGACTCGGTCGCGTAGTTGATAATCGCTGGCATAACCTGTAAGACCTAAGCCTGTTTCTGAATCTGGCGTGCCATAAACATAAAATAAATTTGAGTCTTGCTCATTTTGCGTATGTGCATAGCGTGCAATGACACTCCACTCGTCACCAATATATTGCTCAAGCTCAACAAATGCTTGTTTTGAGGTGTTGTTCCAATAAGCCCAATCTGCTGCCGTTGAAGTAGAAACATCATAGTTTGTCGGCTGACCTTTGTTATCAAATAACGCTAATGCGCCCCAAAGCGGGCTATCAGCATCATTACTTTGATAGGTTAAACTGGTTGTTAAAGTCGTTGTATCTGTTAAAGCAAATTCAGTAATGCCATAAAATACTTCACGATCTACCGCATAACGGTCTAAATAAGAGTCACGCTTTTGTTTAACCACAACAGCGCGGCTTGAAACCATATCATTGAAGCTACCTGACACATCTGCTTCAACTCGTTTGTTTGACCAAGAACCCGCAGTCACTGACACATCAGCACGTAAATCGGCTGTTGGGCGTTTACGAATAAAGTTAACTGTTGCTGATGGGTTACCTGCACCTGTCATCATGCCATTTGCACCCATCACAACTTCAATTCGCTGATAAATTGCCGTGTCTAACGTCCCCTGCAATGAGCCTCGCTCTTGCGGTAAGCCTAAGCCATCTACTTGAAAGTTAAGAATATCGAAGCCACGTGCTTTGTAGTAAGTTCGGTCTGTTTCTATCTTCTCAACTGAGACACCCGGTGTCGTTTCTAGTACTTGATTCACATCGTCTAATGAAAAGTCGTCCATCAACGCACGCGTCACCACTCGCACAGATTGCGGTGTTTCTTTAATTGAAATACCTAGCTTAGTGGCTGTTTCTGCTTCAACTGCCAGATAGTTACTGTGCTTATCACCTAATACTTGAATTTTCTCAATGTCTTTTTTGCCATCGTCCGCAAAAGCATGACCAGTAAGGATTGCCGAAGTAGCAACGAATAGAGCGCTTAACTTAAATACACGACTTATCATAAGAGAGCCTAAATTGGTTATTATTGAATCGCGACGCATATTAATGCAAATGAGATTGATTTGCAAAATCAATTGCAGAAATAAAAATTATTGCAACTCTGAAAGAGCAAATGATGCAATGAAAAAAGACAATTGGTATAGTAATCAGCTACCTAGGAGAGTAATGTCCATGCATGATGTGGGGTTACTCTAGGGATTTAATCCGAAATAAAGCGCTTAATGGCCTTTATTGCTAAAAACACATTATCTAAGGAAGAGAATGAGCAGGCTGATCGTTTTTAATTTTGATGGCACAGGCAATGAGCCTGAAGATGCAAAACAATATGATGAACAAAAAGATGCAAGCATCAGTAATATCTTAAAACTGCACTTTTTAATGGGTGGTAACCTACACCGCGATGGCGAGCACTATGGCCAATCTAATAGAAACAACATCACCCACTGCTTTTACTATCAAGGAGTGGGTACATATGGTGGCTGGTTTAACCGCTTTATCAATCAGGGCTTAGCGTTTAATTCATGGGACGTATCATATATTCTAAACAAAGCAAGAAATGACTTTTTAAATCACTACCGAACGGGTGATACTGTATTAATCACTGGGTTTTCTCGCGGCGCTGCCTTAGCGAGACGATTTGTTTCTTTGATTGAGCATGCAATTAACAATGACGACACGCCCCCTTTCATATTTTTATGTGTATTCGATACTGTTGCGAGCATCGGTCTGCCCGATTTAAGCACTCGCAAACGCCCTAAATTCTCGGTGGTTTTTGAGTATGGTCGAACTATTTCAAACAAAGTAAAATACGCTACTCATTTAGTCAGTCTTGATGAAAAACGAAAAGCATTTCAGCCAACATTGATGAACTATGATCCTAATAGGATCACAGAAATTTGGTTTGCTGGTGCTCATTCAGATGTTGGGGGCGGATATAAAAAGGATGGCCTCGCTGATGTAGCACTTGGCTATGCCATTAATTGGCTCAAATATATGCAACAGACACATGACTTGCCGCGCTTTACTTTAGACATCACTGATAGCGATTGTCTCAAACAAGCTTGCCCCGATTCACTTCAAGACATTATCAGTCACGACGAGTTATCTCTATCCCCTAATGCGTTAGGCCTTAACCATCAACAGACACGTACTTTTTTTATTGATTGGCTAACCTTAGATGACCGGATTTGCTGTGTGATGAAAGACAATAAAATCGACCCCAGCTTAACGCCTGTGGTGCACCACAGTGTCGCTAAAAGGGCAAGTCTAGACAACAACTACCAACCCAACTCACTTGAGCAAACCGAACACCATTTATGGCATGACTTTACTCTACCTTTACAGACATTTTCATGTGTGACAGAACACTCTGAACAGAAAGAGCAAGATTATGCTGAATTAGATGAGCACTAAATTTTGCACAAAGTGGTCAGATGAGCTATAAAATGCTTGGCGTATTGGGGAGCATCTTTCATGAAAATCCATCAAATAGAAGGTTATATACAAACAATTTATCTTGTTGAATATCAGGATAAACTCATGCTACTTGATGGTTGCTGTCGTGCAGATCATGACATTGTACTGAGCTTTATAGCGCAAACACTCAATCGTTCCATTGGCGACTTAAAAGTCATTCTAGTGACTCATATGCACCCTGATCATGCCGGTGGCGCACATAAGCTCGCTAAAACCACTGGGGCAAAAATTGCTGCATGTAATGCTCCGGGGCACTGGTATCGTGGCCTTGATGGCATGTTAATGCATTGGACTGATATGCTACTCGCGCTTTATGTTGCTGGTCGAAAAGGCAAGAAAAAACAAAATCTGTTTTACCCAAGAAAGTTGCGAGCCGACCATTTTCTCGCAGACGGCATGACCATACCTGGCTTTGATGAATGGCAAGTCATGCACATCCCTGGTCACACCGACCGCGACATTGCCGCTTATCATATCCCTTCAGAGCGTGTTTATGTGGCTGATTTAATGGTTAAAGTAAAAGGTAAATTAATCCCACCATTTCCTCTGTTTTACCCTCGACGTTACCGCAACTCGTTGCAGGCCATTAAATTACTCCAGCCTAAGTCCGTCATTTTAGCGCATGACGGCGAATTAAACTTTGCCGATATAGATTTCGACAGCTTGATAGAGTCAGCGCC
This sequence comes from Pseudoalteromonas sp. BZB3, assembly GCF_040104455.1. NCBI lineage: Bacteria > Pseudomonadati > Pseudomonadota > Gammaproteobacteria > Alteromonadales > Pseudoalteromonadaceae > Pseudoalteromonas > Pseudoalteromonas sp. BZB3. The sequence goes on from NZ_JBECOS010000012.1 coordinate 176,111, forward strand.
CACCACCCCAATGACCCATTGGCGCTCTGTAAAATATAAGTTTAAAAAAGCACTTAATATCCATTAGCACTGGGTTTAAGCGATTCGGATTTTTCGACATATATTCTGGAGAGTTTGGATATCAGCAAATTTATTTATTGGTAAAGCTATCACCAACATGAATACTTGCAGCAAATCTCTCCATGGCATTGCAAAGTTCATCGCCAGATATAAGGACGTAATTTACCGTTTCGCATCAGTTGAAAATAGAGACTTATTAAACATAAACTTAGATGTTGATAAAGCTTGGACTGAGAAAATACCAAAGCATATTCTTGAAGCTAATTCAGAATGGCACATGGTTGAAGAGGTCAACGCCAACAAACTTTGAGTATCAACCACTTGAAGTTTGATTGTCAGGCTTATTTCAGAACAGCTTAGTTTGACTTTCTTGTCTATTTTATTAGTTTTAAGTTCAATTGTTGAAGACAATAACTAAAAGATTTTTTGAAAATTAAAAATTGAGCTTGTTAAATATCAATGCTAGCATCAACTATAACTCTTATGAAAACATTCGCCTAATGCGTAAATTAACTCTTCTTATAATGATGCTTTGCATTCTGAGTACTCAGGTATTCGGAAGTATTGCGCATGGAGAAGAGCGCCATACTCAAGGCGATGTTCACCAATTACTTCATGAAATAGGTCAGCCGCATAGTCATGATCATGACAACGAAAGCGAGTTTGAAATTTCATTTACTAAAGACGCAGTAAAACACATTAATCAAGACTTACATTGCTGTGCAACGGTTGCTCTAGATGCTTTCCCTTATTCCAAAGCCGAAATAAAACCAATGGGCTCAATTGTATCAATTAATAATAATTGGTCACCGCCCTTTATAAAACACACCACACCTCCCCCTCGGGCTTAATTCAAATTAACGTTTAGTAGTCAGTGACTGTTGTTGCTTGGCTAGAGTTTTTGTTTTTTTGGATTAACTATGTCTATTACATTTTATGCACTGCATCAAAAGCAGTTTAGTACACGTTTTATATTAGCTTTATTGCTTTTATCGCTTGTTTTTATCACCAAAGCGATAGCGTCTCCTGGTGCCCATGGCCCAAATGGTGAACATTTAGATACGCGAACTAAAGTCGCGGCTTCGACCAATCCGAAGTTTGAAAGTTTCACCGAAACCTTCGAATTGGCTGGCGAGTTACTTAAAAACCAACTGGTTATTTACCTCCACGATTTTAAAACCAATACCCCAATAGCTGATGCATCAATCGATTTAGAGCTTGGCGAAATGGCCTCAAGTGCTGAATTTTCAGCGCAGTTACAAGCCTATATTGTGACCGATCAAACCCTGCTTGCTCAGCTAAAGCAAGCGGGATTACATGAAATCGTCATGACCATTTTGAACGAAGAAAATGGTGATTTATTAGTGGCAAATTTAGAAAACCACCAAGCTTTTGAATCAACTGACGCACATGAAAATGACGAACATGATGATCATCACCATGACTTCCCTTGGCTGATTGTTTTGCTGTGTATTGGGGTATTTGTGATTGGTTTGCTTATCGGTCGTTTGTCTAAGGAGCGTAAATAATGAAGCTTAAAAACGCGGTATTGTTATCACTTAGTTTATATTCGCTTAGTTTATTTGCCTCACCTGGTGCACATGGCCCTAACGGTGAACACTTAGATCAAAAGTCAAACAAAGTTGAAGGTGCGCTTGGTAAACAAGCTGACGGCTCGGTCATTATGCCAATGAAGCACCAAGCTTTACTTAATATTCGCACCCAGTTTGTTACTGAGTCAGAAGTAAAAAAACATGTTCGTTTGGATGCCATTGTAAAACCGCACCCAGACGGTTACGCCAAAATTCAATCTAGCAGTGATGGTCGATTAGACGCCCCTGAAACTGGTGTTTATCCAACAGGTGCAAAAGTGAACGCAGGCGATGTGCTTGGCTTAATTCGTTATCAAGACACCGCCTATGAACTTGCCAGTCAAACCAGTGAATTAATTGCGATCCGCAATCGCATTGAGCAAACCAATCGCGATGTTGCGCGTTTAAAGAAGCTGGGAGATTTAGCCTCAAAACAAGCGTTAGAGCAGCTAGAAACTGAGCTTTTAAGCTTAAAACAACAGGCTCAAGCACTGCAAAAAGGGCTAGAGAAACCAGAGGTGTTAATTGCACCTATCTCGGGTGTGCTTATTAACCACAAAGTTTCGCGCGGGCAATGGGTTAAAGCCGGTGAAGCCTTGTTTGAGATAATCGCACCAAACAAATTTTTAATTGAAGCAAGCACTAAAGATTTTGCGCTTACTAAGCAATTAACTTCAGCAAAAGTAATTGAGCAACCAGCAATTTCACTTAACTATTTAGGTTTTTCTCCTGAGCTTGTGAATGGCTTAGTGCATGTTAATTTTGAGCTGGCGCAAGAGCATGTTGAAAGCAGCTTATTTATCAATCAGAACATCAGCTTACACGCGCCTATTAATAAAAAGCAACAAGGCATTGTGATCCCTTTAGATGCGGTTGTACTGAGCCAAAATAATTTACCACAAGTATGGATAAAACTTTCGGCAGAGCGCTTTTTACCTCAGCTAATTAACTATCAACATCTTGAGCCAGGGCTTGTGTTAGTGACCGAAGGCTTAGGTGCAGATAACCGCGTTGTGGTGGCAGGTGCATCACTGTTAAACCAAGTGAGATAGGCATTATAAATGTTCAATTTATTAGTAAAAAGCAGCTTAAAAAACCGCTTGGTTGTGCTCTTGCTTGCCTTTGTCTTGATGGCTTATGGTGTGTGGCAAGGGCAAAAACTGCCTGTGGATGTGTTTCCAAACCTTAATAAACCGGTTGTTACTGTGTTAACTGAAGCAGGTGGTATGGCACCTGAAGAAGTTGAGCAACTAGTGACCTTTCCCCTTGAAAATTTACTCAATGGGGTGACTGGTGTTACCCGTATTCGCTCAACCTCAGGCATTGGTTTATCCATTGTTTACATTGAGTTTGAATGGGATACCGATATTTATCGTAATCGTCAGTTGGTCTCTGAGCGATTAGATTTAGCATCAGAGCAACTACCGACGGGCATTACGTCTGTGATGGGTCCTGTGTCATCTATTATGGGGGAGGTGATGTTAATTGCGCTGCCAATTGATGCCGAAGATGATACTGATGCAATGGCTGCCCGCGAATATGCCGATTTTATATTGCGCCCACGATTATTAGCTATTCCGGGTGTGTCACAGGTGATCCCTATTGGTGGTGAAGTACGTCAGTTGCGTGTTGCACCCGATACAATGCGCATGCGTCAGTTAAATGTGAATTTAGCGTCACTAAAAGCATCGCTAAATGACTTTGCTACTAATTTCGGTGGTGGCTTTGTTGATTTAAACAATCAAGAATATTTAATTCGCCACCAAGGCCGCACGCTTGATGAAGAACACCTGAAAAACTTGGCGGTTGGCTGGCATGATGGTCGTCCAGTGCTACTTTCTCAAGTTGCCTCTGTGAGTTATGCCGCAGCTGAAAAACGCGGTGATGGCGGCTTTAATGGCAAGCCCGCGGTGGTGATTAATGTGCAGAAACAACCCAATGCCGACACGGTGCAATTAACCACACAAATTGAATCAGCCCTAACAGAGCTCAATGCAGGTTTACCAAAAGGTATTGCCCAGCCACAAGTACTGTTCCGCCAAGCAGATTTTATCAAATCATCCATTGATAATGTGACAGAAGCGCTGCGAGATGGTGCCTTTATGGTCACTATCGTACTGTTTTTGTTTTTATTTTCAGCAAAAACAACGCTTATTTCATTGTTTGCTATTCCGCTTTCTTTAGCGGTGACGGTATTAATTTTTCAATGGCTTGGCCAAAGCATTAACGTTATGACCTTGGGCGGCCTTGCAATTGCCATCGGTGAATTAGTGGATGACTCGGTGGTAGACGTTGAAAACATTCTAAGGCGCTTAAAACAGAACGCGCAATCGCAATCACCAAAATCTGTTTTTGATGTGGTGTGGCAAGCCAGTGTAGAAGTGCGCTCAGGCATTGTTTACGCAACCGCGATTGTTATCTTGGTATTTTTACCGCTGTTTGCGCTACCAGGCATTGAAGGTCGATTGTTTTCGCCGTTAGGGCTTGCCTATATTGTTGCGATCTTAGGTTCATTATTGGTGTCGATGACGGTGACCCCTGTGCTGTGTTACTACTTATTACCGAATGCCAAAGTGATCCACCAAGGCGATAGCTGGTTGGTAGTAAAATTAAAGCACTTACAAAGCCTTTGGATTGATTGGGCGCTGCCTAAATCAAAACAGCTGATTGCGCTAACAGGTGTTGTAGCGCTGCTTTCGGCGGCGAGTATTTCGCAATTTCCTCGCGCATTTTTACCTGCATTTAATGAAGGTTCGCTGGTGCTTGGTATTATTTTTGAGCCAGGTACCTCACTTGAAGAATCTAATAAAATGGGGCATTTAGCAGAGTCGTTATTAATGTCTGTGCCAGAAGTCACGCAAGTGGGTAGGCGCACAGGCCGTGCAGAATTAGATGAACACGCTGAAGGCGTTCACTCGTCAGAGGTAGATGTAGACTTAGTTTCATCTGAACGAAGTCGCGATGAAGTACTTGCTGAAATTCGTGACAAATTGTCTGTTTTGCCAGGGTAAGTTGCTATCGGTCAGCCAATTTCGCATAGACTCGACCACTTACTATCGGGTGTACGTGCGCAGCTTGCGATTAAGCTGTTTAGCGATGATTTAGAGGGCTTACGTATCAGTGCTGAAAGTCTTAGAAAAAAACTTGAAAGCGTCCCCGGCCTTGTCGATATCAACATTGAAAAGCAAGTGCTTATTCCGCAGTTGAGTGTGCGTTTAAGGTATCAAGACTTAGCTAAATATGGCCTAACACCAGGCTCTGCGCTTCGCCAATTAAACATGCTTACTGAGGGAGTCAGCGTGACCGATGTGATTGATGGGGTAAAACGCTTTGAGTTGGTACTCCGTTTAGAAGATCAAAACAGAACGCCAACAGCCATTGCAAATACCTTAATTGATTCACCAGCGGGTGCAATTCCAGTTGCCTATATTGCTGATATTGAATTGCTTGATGGCCCTAATCAGGTGCTTCGTGAAAATGGACGCCGCCGTTTAGTGTTATATGCAAACAGTGAAAATGTCGATGTACGAGCGCTGCTTGCAGATATTCGCGACATCGTGATCGCCCATGAACTACCTGATGACAGCTTCATTAGTCTAGAAGGACAATTTTTAGCGCAAGAACAAGCCATGCGTTTGCTCATTGTGCTGTCAGTTTTGTCATTTGCACTGATCTTCTTGGTACTTTATTTGCGTTATCAATCCATGGTGTTTGCAAACATTATTATGTGCAGTTTACCTATGGCCTTAATTGGAGCCGTGCTTGCGATGTGGTTAACCCACACTTCGCTGTCGGTCGCATCTGTGGTTGGGTTTATTACCTTAACGGGGATCGCAGCACGAAATGGCATCTTAAAAATCAGCCACTATCTAAACTTAATTCGCTTTGAGGGCGAGTCATTCGATAAAGCCTTGATTATTCGCGGTGCAAAAGAGCGCTTATTACCTGTACTTATGACCTCGATGGTAACAGCGTTCGCGTTAATACCTTTGTTGTGGGCGGCTGATCAGCCAGGTAAAGAGATACTCCACCCAGTTGCAATTGTTATCTTCTCGGGTCTTATAAGCTCGACCTTATTAGATACTTTATTAACACCCTTGCTGTACTGGAAGTTTGGTAAAAAACCCACTGAAAAATGGTTGAGTAATAACTCAAAAGAACTTATTTAACCTGAGCTTTGGTTAAGAGATTTAATTATTCGCTTCCCTTTGCGTAAATGCGAAGGAGCAAGCTTCTTAATATCAACATAAAGAGAAATAAAACATGAAAAACACATTTATTACATTAGTTTTCGTAGCGCTTGGCGCACTGTTCTTCGCACCAAATGCATCAGCACATGGTGATACAAAGCCCCTTCATGGTGGCGTAGTGAAAGTTGAACACGAAATGGTCTTTGAACTTGTTCGTGAAGAGTCAGGTGCTAGCTTATATCTTCGTGACCATGGAAAGCCTTACCCAACGGAAAAAGTAACAGGTGACATTACAGTGCTTGCAAAAGGTAAGAAATCAGATGTTGAACTTACTTCGGCTGGCGGTAACAAAATGTCAGCTAATATTGTTATTCCTGAGGGTGCAAAAGTATTAGTTAAAGTAAAAGAAGATGGTCACCACAGTGTGACAGTTCGCTTTACTTTCTAATGAGTAATTTGAATACCTTAGCTTAGGCTAGGGTATTCATTTTTTATGCTTTAAGGTTGCAGCAACATCTTTGTCCAAACATCATTTTTTTTGGTAAAACGAGTCCTAAGATGTAAGCGGCTTTCTGCGAATGCTAAAAACTCAATTGAGACAGGTCGAATACGATACCCTCCCCAATTTTGAGGTTTTGTTACTTCCTTCCCTTCAAGTGTTTGTTGAGTTTTATCAAACTGCTCAACTAATGCTGACTCTGACGATAGCGGCTGGCTTTGTTCGCAGCTTAATGTGGTTAGTTGTGCTGAACGCGAACGTGTCTGCCAAAACTGTATTGCTGCTTGCTCTGAGATCTGTTCAGCTAGTCCGACAACTCTTACTTGCTGGCCTATGTGATCCCACCATACGCTCAGTGAAACTTTTGGGTTGCGGCTGATTTCTTGACCCTTGTTTGAATCATAATAAGTACAAAACACAAATCCTTGTTCATCAACCTGTTTTAGATCTACAAAGCGGCTTTCTGGAAATCCTTCTGCGTTTATTGTCGATACACAAACTGCGCTCTTCTGCTGCAAAGGCGAATCCAGTAATGCTTGTTGCCATAAATCATTGAACTTCTCTATTGGGTTATTCATGTTTATCTTTTCCTTAATTTACAACTTACCTTGCTTGATTTCGCTTAAGAGTACAAAGCTAAATACCATGATTGGCAAGTTTGTGGTCACTGGATTAAAAGCTTCAATTAACAATTGCGGTTGAAGCATAACAACCGAGAGTAATAAAAAAGCTAGTGCGAGTATATTTAAGATATTCATGAGCTTAGTTTTATAAAAAACGAAAAATAACAAACCAAATATCACTTCGCCAATACCCGCCGCCTTAGTTATTAAATAAGAAATATCATCTGAAAAACCTATGCTGCCCGTCATGAGCTGTTCGAGTGGCGCAACATGCACAAGCTTTGGAAAAATACCGTGATACAACCACACAAAAGTAATCATATAACGGGCCATTTGAACTGTTGTCATGCTAAATCCTATTAAACTCACTTCTTACCGCACCCGGTGCTTCACCTTGGTGTTGTTTAAATGCTTTACGAAAAGCCGCTTCTGATTCATAGCCACTGAGCTCTGCTATGTCGGCAACACTTTTCTCAGTATTCACAAGCAAACGATATGCCTCAACCATTCGCCATTTAACTAAATACTTCATCGGGCTTAAGCCAACCAGACTTGTAAACTTGTCAGAAAAGTTCGAGCGACTCATCAGCGCTTCGTCGGCCAATACTTGTAACTGCCAATTGCGTTGTGGGTTTTGGTGAATGGCATTCAATGCCTTGGCTATTCGCGTATCAAACATCGCAGCTAATAGCCCTGAATTTAATGCACTTGTTTCAACTTGTTGTCTTAAAACTTCAATAAAAAGCAGATAAGCCAATTGATCAACCACGGTATAGCACCCTACCCTAGCCTGCTTTAACTCATTGATCATCATTTCAATCAGCCTGCGAGTTTTAGCATCATCAGTATTTGTACTTGCTTGGAGATGGATCACCTCAGGCATTGCATCTAATAGCGGATTCATCTGAGCATGCTTAAATTCAAAAAAGCCACAGACCATATTGGTTACTGCGCCATCATTGCTCATTGGGGCGTTTATTAACTGTTCATCAGGCTTATCCGCAGAGCTGGCAATGATATGTTGATGATCGTGCGGAAAAATCACCAAGTCCCATTTCTTTAGTTGCTTAATCTCACCATTCATATGCAACCAAGCCTCACCATCACCAATTAAATGAAATGGAATACGACGACTACCTGATGTATCAACGGCCCATGTGCCACAAAAGTCGCCGTTCACATACACCTCGGCGTTAAGTGACAAGCGCTTCAACAGCACACTCAAAGGATCGGGGTCATTTAAGTATATATTTGGACTTTCGGACATGATTTTCGAATATTATGACATAGTGCAATGAATGGGCTCTATTTAAACTTGCTTGCACAAATTAAGCAAACCGGATCAAATACCAACCCCATGGCCAACATCACATTGTTTCATAAAGACTACTGCCCTTATTGCAAAGCAGCCAAAGCGTTACTAGCCAAATTAAACTGGCAGTACAAAGAAATTGAAGTATCAGATGACCAAGATGCATTTAACAACATGGTTGAGCTGAGCGGCGGGCGAAGAACCGTGCCACAGATATTCATTAATGACCAGCACATAGGTGGATTTGATGACTTTCAAAGCTTATGTGAAAAAGCTAGGCAAACTAAAACGTGCTTAAAATCATGGGCGAACTCTGACTCGCCCGTTTTTATTAGCCGCGTTATTTAAGGTTTAATTACGCACTTTATGATGAAGCCAGTGAGTAAACGTATGCCTCAACTTGCTCGCCGCTCTCAAGGGTTGCATTCACTATAACCCGCTCGTACTGTTCACCCTCAAACTCATCCAGCATTGCCCAGTGTTCTTTCAAGGCATAAGAACAGAATAACAGCCCCGAGACTTCACCAGCTGCATCATCTAGTTTAATTGCAGGAAAACCGAGTTCAGCTCCCCACCCTGCTTGATGCAAATCCCCTTTGACAGTCGCAGGCAACCATTCACCTTCAACTTCCTACAAAATATGCTCATTTGGCTTGCCCGTCGCGAGCGTCCCATATACAAACAACCTTTCCACTTTATCATCCCGTTTTTTTATAAGAGTTAAAACATATAAGAAAGGTGATTTACAGAACAGCTTTTTATACGGTTTCTCACAAAAATTAATACTGCCAAATAGGTACACTTTTCTGATACAGTGCTGATAAATAAAAATAAAGAATCTCAGGACACGCTATGGAAGCACACATCTTAATAGGCATTACTGCAGTAGTGGCATTGCTAATTACAGCTTTCAAATTTAAATCAAAACAATTAGCTAAAAGAAAAGCCCACATAAAAAACTTTAAGGTACCCGCAAAGGTTTTGCAGACGGTTAAAAGCCGCTACCCGCATCTGTCTGACGAACAGTTAAAAACAGTAGAAAGGGGCTTGAGAGAATGGTTCCATGTAAATTTATTAGCCAAAGGTAAGCCCGTTTCAATGCCTTCGCAGGTTGTTGATGTGGCATGGCATGAACTCATTTTGTTTACCAAGTTCTATCAGGACTTTTGCAAAAAAGCGTTTGGCCGTTTTTTACACCACCATCCAGCCGAAGCCATGTCTTCTCCCAAATCAGCTCAACAAGGCATAAAAACCGCTTGGAAACTAGCATGTGCTAAAGAAAGAATTTCTCCTCTAAAACCTACCCGATTACCACTTTTATTCGCAATAGATGCCTTGCTTGATATCGAAGATGGATTTAAGTATCAACTTAATTGCCAAGGGCTCGGTAAAGAGGGTTATTGTGCAACACATATAGGTTGCTCAGCTTCATGTGGCTCTAGTGGTGTTGCTGACGGGGGTGGTGATTCTGGGGGCTGCTCTGGGGGTGGCTGCGGGGGAGGAAGTTAATAAAAGCTGCTAAAAATCGCTCAAAATGCACTAAATAACGCAAATTTGAAATTAATTAAATCGATTGCCTGTCTTGCAAAGTACTAGCTTATTCAAATAAATAATTAAGTCACCTTCAGGTAATCGATATGACAACACATACTTACGTTTATAGCGCTGCAGTCGCGCTTATTTTTTCAGGCCAAATTATTGCTGCTCCAGAAAAACCTGTATCCGCAAATGAATTTATTCAATTATTTGAAAAGTTAAACGGTAAACACCCTGGCGTTCGTAAAGCTCATGTCTCTGGTGTATGTGCTATTGGAGAGTTTCAACCCAATACGCAAATTAACTTATTCAAAAATGCGCCTCTTTTAAGTAGCGGTGCACTCCCCGTCACAATAAGGTTTTCAATGGGTGGTGGTAACCCAATCGCAGACGAACGAACAACAGGCACCCGCGGTATGGGCATGCAAATTAACTTACCGGGTGGCGCTCGACATATCTTTACCGGTAATAACTTCCCTATTTTTGCAGGCAAAGATCCCGAAACCTTCTTTGGCTTTTTATCAACCTTATTACCCGATGAAAGTGGTAAGCGCGATCCAAAGAAGACCCAAGAGTACATAAAGAATAACCCGAGCGTGCAAGGCAATGTGGCTTGGAATGCACAAGCTAAAACACCGGCCTCATATGCCAACACTGAATTTTTTGGTTTACATACTTTCTTTTATGGTAATGGCGCTGAGCAAGTAAAATTTCGCTGGCAACTTACGCCAGACTTAGGTGTAAAAACACTATCAAAAGAACAAGCCCAGCAGCTTAAGTCCACTTTCTTAGCTGACAAGCTCGCTAATCAACTTACTCAAGGTACTGTATCTTTTACGCTTAATGCTGTAATTGGTGAAAAGCAAGATGTGGTAAATAACCCCTCTGTTCAATGGCCAGCAGACAGAACACAAGTCGCACTTGGTAAAGTAGTACTTAAACAATCAGGCGGAGATGCTTGTACGCCAATCAACTTTGACCCAAATGTGATTTCTCAAGGCTTTACGGCCAGTGACGACCCAGTACTGAAAATGCGTTCAATGGCTTATGCAATTTCATTTGGTAAGCGTTTAAGCGGCCAGTAACCAGCTTTACCTTAACCTAGAAGGCAAATTTTCCTTCTAGGTTACCTGTTTCATATGCAATCCCATGTAGAGTATTGATTCGTACATTTTCCTACTTCAATTAATGCAAATAAAAGCGCTTCTCATTTAAAATTTCATATGTATAATTGCCTTGGATAAAATAGTCGTCAGCCCGTTGTAATTAATAATGAAACTTTCAAATTTGCTTGGCACTGTCAGACAATGGCACTGGATCACTTCTGCATTATGCCTTGTCGGTATGTTGCTATTTTCAGTAACGGGGATCACTCTAAATCATGCTGCAGATATCAAAGCGACACCAGTGGTAACCACATTAGAAATTGAGCTTAGTGAGGGTATTAAACAAACGCTGAGCAGTCGAGGAAGCGGCCCTCTTCCTCAAGCAGTTAGGCAGTTTTTGATAAATGAACACAATATTGCCACACCAAAAACAGATGCAGAGTGGGATGACTACGAAGTGTATTTGGGCATGCCCAAACCTGGCGGTGATGCTTGGTTAACCATTGAGCTTGAAAGTGGATTGCTTATCTATGAGAACACCGACCGCGGAGTAATCTCATACCTTAACGATTTACATAAAGGACGAAATACCAGCGACGCTTGGCGTTGGTTTATCGACTTTTTTTCAATCCTTTGCATCGTATTTTCTTTGAGCGGTTTATGGCTGCTTGTACGCTATGCAAATCAACGTCCAAGCACATGGCCCTTAGTTGTTGCTGGTGCGATTTTTCCAGTTCTAATTTTAATACTCAGTGCACATTAAGGAATAAATATGAAACAAGTTATAGCCTCAGCCTTATTGGCTGTTGTTACAGCGCCAACTTTAGCGAGTGATATTAATGTCTCGGTCGAGATCCCAAGACTGGATGTTGCTGAATACCATAAACCTTACGTTGCAGTTTGGATTGAAAACAGTAAAAACAAGGTAGTGAGCAACTTAGCTGTCTGGTACGACGTTGATATGCGTAATAACGAAGGCGAAAAGTGGCTAAAAGATATGCGTCAATGGTGGCGCAGAACGGGGCGTAACCTTGACTTACCTGTTGATGGTATGAGCGGGGCGACTCAAGGCCCTGGTACGCACCAGTTGAACTTTTCTCTTGCAGAAGCCAAATTAACAGATCTACCTACTGGAAAATATCGCCTACGCGTTGAAGCTGCTCGCGAAGTCGGTGGCAGAGAACTCATTAATATTCCGTTCAACTGGCCGCAAGCAGACATGCAGACATTTAACAAATCGGGTAAAACCGAGCTTGGCGCCATTTCATTCACTATTAACCCATAGGACCCTCCCCATGAAAGTAACCTTTCTTAAGTCGCTATTATTAGCAGGTTTAGCTGCTAGTTGCTTTAACGTTAACGCACACCGAGCTTGGATTGTGCCACAAGAAACACAGCTATCAGGTGAAAACCGCTGGGTAAGTTTTGATGCCGCCGTTTCAAACGATATTTTCGTTTCAAATTATAATCCAGGTCGATTTACTGGAGTGAAAGTAAATGAACCTGATGGTTCAGCAACCCAAGTTGAAAATATGCACAAAGGCAAATACCGTCATGTGTTTGACTTGGCATTAAAACAGCAGGGCACATACAAAATTTTCATGGAAACAAGTGGCTTGTATGCCCAATGGAAAGAAAATGGCAAACCAAAATGGTACCCGGGTCGTGGTGAGGCTTTCTCTATGGCTGAGTTTGAAAAACGCGTACCTAAAAAAGCCGATGATTTAAATATTAGCCAATACGCTCGTCGTATGGAAACTTTCGTTACCTTAGGCGCACCAACCAATAAAACCCTAAAGCCAACGAATAAAGGTTTAGAACTCGTTGCTATTACACACCCAAATGAACTTTATGCTGGTGAAGAAGCACAGTTCAAATTCTTAATTGATGGTAAACCTGCTGTCGGCGCTGAAATTACTGCAATTCAAGAAGGGACTCGTTTCCGTGATGCACAGGAAGAAATTAAATCCAGAAGTAATGATGAAGGCATAGTGACATTAAAATGGAATGGTGCTGGTCGCTACTTCTTAGAAGCTGAGTATGAAGATAGCCAAGCCAAAGCCCCTGCGATGGTAAGAAATGGCACTTACATTGCCGTTTTAGAAGTGCTACCTGACTAAAATGCTAAGCGCATCTCTCTTTATGCAAGCCGGCCTGCTTTTGGTCGGCTATTTCGTTTTTACGCTATTTTGCTATCGTAAAGTGATTGTTGCCAAGTGGCAAACCCATAAACAACGTAATGCAAAAACGCTCATTGCCTACGCGAGCGAAAGCGGCTCTGGCAAAAAACTTGCTCATGAGCTGCATACTGAACTTAAAACTCAGGGCGACCTTGCCTTGTGTTTAACCTTAAACCAAGTCACCGAGCAACAATTAAATCAAACTGATACCTTGTTAATCATTGCCAGTACTTATGGTGAAGGGGAAGCCCCTGATAATGGCAGGCACTTTCTGGATAAGCTAAGCAAACTTAAAAGCACACTTTCACATCTCAATTATGCAGTACTTGCTCTTGGAGACAGAGAATATAGTCAGTACTGTCAATTTGGCCTTGCACTCAATCAAGCTCTGAAAAGCAAACTCTGCAAGCCATTATTCGAACCTATTCTTGTCAACAAACTTGATGAAAACAGTATCAATGAATGGAATTCAAACCTATTGAGCAAAGGCTTGCTAAAACAGGCTGTGCCGCGCTCAATGCTATCGGCTACTCATCCGCCTATTCAGCAGCTCAAACTCACTGACCGACAGCAAGTAAATATTAATAGCCCCGGCGCTCCCTTATTTGAAATAAATCTCGCTGTGCCAAGTGGTTTAACATGGCAAGCCGGTGACATTGCTCGCTTACACATTCAAGATACCGTTCGAGAATACAGTATTGCCAGTGTGCCACAAGAGCAAAGTTTAAAGCTGCTGGTGCGAGAACAAAAACACCCATCAGGTGAACTGGGTCTCGGCTCTGGTTGGCTATGCCACCAAGCAGATTTAAATAGTACGCAAGCATTCTCAATCAGAGCAAACACTAAATTTAATCCATTAGGAATGCATAAAAAGCTCATCTTGATCGGAAATGGCAGCGGTTTAGCAGGGCTTAGAGGCCACTTAAAACATCGAGAAATAAAGCAACATCATGAAAACTGGCTGCTTTACGGTGAGCGATGCGCAGAGCATGACTTACCCTGGCATCGAGAACTCACAGAGTGGTTCAATGCCAAGCATTTAACTGAAATCGATCTCGCTTTTTCTAGGCAGAGCACTAATAGCAACATAAAGGTAGGCCGATGTCATTCTGGCTATGTTCAAGATGCCATGCTTGCCCAGCAAACTAAGTTAAAAGACTGGGTCAACAACGGAGCGGCAATATTTATTTGTGGCAGCTTGCAAGGTATGGCAAAAGACGTTGAAAGCATGTTACTTGATATATTAGGCGAGCCTGTATTATCAAGGCTAGAAAGACAAGGCCTTTATCGTAAAGATGTATATTAAAAATAGTACCAACCTAATCAGCATTAACATCATGAAAGCTTTGCGGCTCACCCTAAGCTTTCAAACATCCCAGCTCAAACTATTTAACCTGAGCCCTAGATAATTTATTTAATTCGACATCAATACGTTAGAAGCACTGTTGACCACAGCTCAGATTATTTCAATCAAAAACAAGAAACTAACTATTCTGTAAACAACATCAAAAAAAACTGACTTATACAATGTTTCGACTGGTTATGTCGGTCAAGATAACTCAGCATTTGCAGGTAATCCAGGCCTGATACTAATACCAACAACGAAATTGCACTAAACCAACTAAAACCACAATTTTATTTCGCGATAATATTCAAAGCCAACATCATTTTAAACTCGTTTTCCTAATAATTTGTCTAGTTTTTTCATCCTAATAAGATGCAATCTAAACTTCAGCCACGTATATTCGTCGTTCAGATTTTTATTCGACACAGTAAAACAATGCGCAATTTAATATTTTCGACTCTCGCCTTATCGGCAACGCTTTCTACAAACGCTTTTGCACACACAGCCCCTATCAAACTTAACTTTCTCGACGAATACATTGTCCCTGCGTCATTAATTGTTGATGGAGATAAAGTTGGTGGTTTATCGAGTATTGAATACTTCAACGGCAAGTATTTAATGGTTACCGATGATTATGACAAGCCACGTTATTTTCAGGTCAAAATCAGTATTGAAGGTGCTGAGATTGAAGACACGAAAATCAGCAATATTACGTTCGAGAAATCATTCCCTCTGATGGGCAATAAATCGAGCAAGCGTGTTGTCGACCCTGAAAGTTTAATTCCTGCACCTAAGCAAAACGGTATCGTTTGGACTAGTGAAGGCAGTGTGAAATACAACAAGCCGCCTGCTATTTTTATGCAATCACTCGCAGGTGACATAAACCAAACCCAAACCACTTTTGCATTGCCTGAAATGTTTAATATCGGCAAAAACACTGGCCCACGCCATAACGCGGTGTTTGAAGGCGTAACACTCGATATGTCGGGTAAAGGTATTTGGGTGTCAATGGAAGGCGCGTTAAAACAAGATGGTGAAGAAGCCACCTTAAAGCACGGCAGCATGGTGCGTATTTCACACTTTGATTTTGCCAGCAAGCAAATGCAAAAACAGTTCGCCTATTATGTTGAACCACTGGTAGACCGCAAAGGCGCTAAACCCGATGCATTTCGCACCACGGGGTTAGTTGAGATCTTACAAATCAGCGAACATCAATTTTTAACCATGGAGCGCTCTTATACCTCAGGGTTAAAAGACGGTGGCAATAATGTAAGTATTTACTTAATCGATACGAAAGATGCGACCGACACATCGAACATTGCTTCTTTAAAAAACCAGTCGTTTAAAGCCGCGAAGAAAACCTTGGTATTAGATTTAGCGACCATCACTGACAAATTAGGGTCGAAGCAGATTGATAACTTGGAGGGCTTAACGTTTGGCCCGACTTTAGCAAATGGCAATCGCAGTTTGCTGATGGTGGCGGATAATAATTTTAATGTGCATGGCCCGCAATTGAATCAGGTGTTGTTGTTTGAGGTTTCTGGCATGTAGGTCGTGCTTTAGCGCGACAGGTTTGAAATTTGCCTTCAATTTGATTCTTTGTCGCGTTGAATTTCAAAATTAAGATTTTCAAAGCGATATGAAAATAGTGCTTCTGAACTCTATCGGTAGCAGCAGCTTTACGCCGCGACTTCTAACTGCTTTTCGTCATTCTGAACTTGTTTCAGAATCTAAGGATTGCTCATCACCTGTCTTCAATTTAACCCTTTGTCGCGTTGACAACTACAGCCGCTGGCGCCCTTCATCACATCTATCGTGCAAAATACACGTTGCGAAGCAAGGTTATTTTGCGCAAGGTGAAATGAGCAATTTTAAATACTGTTGTGGAGTACTCTATCGGTATTTGTGTAGGTCGTGCTTTAGCGCGACAAGTTTAAAGTTTGCCTTCAGTTTAATCTTTTGTCGCGTTGGCGACGACAACCAAGGGGAGGCTAAGCATTTCAATTTAGCCTCTTGCAGAAATTCATCCCTGAAGCTTGGGCCTGTCGGCATCCATGCCTCCACTTCCTCGCGCTGCGAAACTGCGTTTCGGTCACTCGTCACCCCCACGGCGCCCTTCATCACACTAGATCCTTCAAAGAATAAATTGATATGAACGTACACGCCATGAAGGTACATCCATGTACAAGCATGGCTTGGCTCGCATCCATGCGAGCGCATTACTCATCAATTTATTATTTTCAGGGTGTGATAAAAGGGAAAGGGTGTTGTCTGTTGGTTGTGAGTTTCTATTTTAGAGTTGCATGCTCTTTGAGCATATAGATCAGCCTCATTTTTTCTGAATACTACAAGTACACAATGCAAGGCTTGACTCTCCCATTTTCTATGTAAGGAAAAATGGTTGAGTTACTTCAGAAACAGAAGCTAAAATAGCTACTGATAAAACAATATCATAACTATCAATAGGCACGTCTGTTGGTGGAGCTATTCAGCCTACTAGGTGGTACGACGCTACAACATTACCTACTCTCACAGAGAAAACCTGTAATATATCAATAACTTTTTCAGGATTGTACTATATGTATAATTTAAAAAAATTAGATTTGCCTTTATATTTTGTTGTTTTTCTTAGTTTAGTGTTCATTATTTACGTAATTGAATTCAGAGGGACCAGAGAATACAAAAAGCCTTATTGGGTTAATAGCGAAATCACTAGTTATAGTTGTAGAGATTCTGTTGAGGGGGTCCACTATATTAATGTTGACAAAATCGAGGGGAATGTCCTTGTAGCTATTAAATCTCTTTTTTGCGAGGATTTAAAAAAGCTAAGTCAAGGAAAAGTTCAGATTAAAATTAGTTATGGTTATGACAATGTAGCTTATTCATTTGAAATAAAATCTGATGATTTATCTTTTAGCGAAAAAAATGGTGAAATTACATTTTCACTAACTAAGTATTTTACTCTTTATGAAATTTTTATTCTCTCGATTGTTTTTTGTTGGGCTTTCTCAAGGATTATGGGGGTTGTGAGGAGAAATAGGGAGTATTTAGAGCGAATTGAATTAAGGAAATAATGGATTCAAGTTTTGTATTATGCAATTTTTTAGCGGTTAACTATTTAGTTAAGATTATTTTAAATAAACAGGACACCCACCGTCATTTTTGAACAATTCACCTCCATCGCCTACTCATAATTTTAAAATAGTGATCTCGGTTATGATGTTGAAACTGAAAAGGGCTATATTTATAACCCAATTGGGAATCTAGGGGATGATTTATGCTCAACAGTAGTTATAAACGTTTTTTATCAGACACTTGATATATACTATTGGCTGCATAAACATAGAAACTAATTATAATGACTTGACCTTTGGTACTTCGATCGGAACTGCAGTTGGTGTATCAGTAAACTCAGGTTATAAAGGGGACTTTTGATGTTAGATTTGGTGTTTAACTTATTCTTTTTATGTTTTTTTCTCTTAGTAATCCTAATGCTTAAATACTTGAATTCATTGGATGATCTTTTATTAATAAAAAATTCGCAACAAGAAATTGAAAAATTAACTTTATCATTTTCAAAGGGGCAAGATAGATTGATGTTGATGAGAGATATTCGCTTTTATTTTTTGTTGATTACTGGTAAATATAAAACCATTGTTGATTCTGATGAAATGTTAATAGCGCTTGGTATATGTAGAAAATATTTACTTTTTCAATATCCGCTTGCAATCGTAATGTTTTTAATTCCAATTATTAACAAGTTAGCACAATAAGTCTCACTAATAGTGGCTAGTCTTGTATTTTGTAACCTTCTCTTAAATGCAACAGACAACGCCCCTCCCTTCTATTTCGCCCGAAAATAAGCAATTGATGAGTAATATCATCGCATGGATGCGCTGCAAGGCTGATGATGGTTACATGTGAACGAAACGCAGTTTCGCAAGCGCAAGGAAGTTCTGCCATGGTTGCTGACAGGAATAAGCTTCAGGAATGAATTTCAGCTCAGTAACCAATTGAAATGCTTAGCCGCCCTTTAATTGTCGTCGCCAACGCGACAAAAAGTCAAATTGAAGATAAATGATGAGCAAAGCATAGATTCTGAAACAAGTTCAGAATGACGAAAAACAGTTAGAAATCGTGTCATAAAACCGCTGCTATCGAAAGGCAAATTCTAGAATTTTTGGTAGCAGTTATTGCATACTGTAACCTTCACTCAAAACCAACAGACAACGCCCTTTCCCCTTCTATCTCGCCTGAAAATAAGCAATTGATGAGTAATGTCAGCGCATGGATGCGCTGCAAGGCTGATTTAGTTCATGGATGGACTATTCAGCCGTTTACGTTCATATCAATTGCTTGTTTGAAGAAACAGCGAGATAGAGGGGCGCCGAGGGAGTCCAGAGGGCGGTCGGCGGCAGCCGCCCTTTGGTTGTCGTCGCCAACGCGACAAAAAGGTTAAATTGCAGATAAATGATGAACAAAGCATAGATTCTGAAACAAGTTCAGAATGACGAAAGACATTTAGAAATCGCGACATAAAGCCGCTGCTACCGAAAATACTGCCAACTGAGCAAGAGCTTATAATTGTCGTCGCCAGCGCGACAAAAGGTTAAATTGAACGCTGCTTTCAAGCCTATCGCGCTAAAGCACGACCTACACACAAAAAACTCAACTTATGCAAAAGTAACCTTGCTATGCAATGTTGTTTTTGCACTTATCAAATCTCTCTTCTAAACCCCCTACCTCACAAAACCCCAACGCCAAAGCAAACGCTTCATTATTATCATTCACATAAAACAACGCCGGAAAACCACTCACTCTAAGCTGTTGCACTAAGCCCAAATGCTGCTGCAACTGACTTTCAGTTTCAGCCGATAACAGCACTTTTTCATACTCAGCACCGTCCAAACCTATGTCTACTGCACACTCAACAAGAGTCTCATGCAAAGAAGGGTTTTGTGCTTTTTGGTAATACGCAGATTGAATCGCTTTGACCATCTGTTCTGCACTGTTGGGGCTTAAGGTTTCTGCTGCTATCACGGCGCGGCAGGCTGGGTAGGTAGAGCGGTATGGGGTATTTAACTGCCAATAATCGTGATTAAAACTCACTTGCGTGCGTTGTTCAATTTGCTGCCAGTAGCTGGCAATTGCAGTGCGCAAGCTTTCATCCATTGGTTGGTCGTTATCGGGGGCGAGCCCACCCATGATCCAGTCAACTTTAATCTCTGGGTGCTGCTTTAAAAATGCCGCAAGCTCAGGCGCAAAGCCATAACACCAAGCGCACATGGGGTCGACCACATAAATAAACCGCATTGTTTTTACTTTCCTTTTAGCTTTTTATCTAGATTTTTAACTTAGAAGACAGTGTTTGGGTCGGTAAAAATTAAAACACTTTCTCAAAGCGTATCTTGTTGTCGAGTGACGTATCTCCGGGCTCAATATCAATGATGTTGTAGTGGTTTTTCACTAACATGGCGAGCATGGCTCGAAAGCAGTTCATAGTTTTAACCTGCACCGCTTGATAGTTTTGCGTTTGCAACCAAGCTTCTTGCTCGTTGAGCATTTTCTGTGCAAGACCATTCCCTCTATGCTCAGGCATCACTGCACCTAACCAGCTATAAAAAACCGTGTCACTCAGCGCATAACCCAATTTATATCCTACAGGTTGCTCGTTGTGATAAGCCACCAGCAGTAAATCGGTTTTATCTGCTAGCCTTTGCTTTATGATTTCTAGCGTTTTTGGTGTGCCAAACTCAGGGATATTGGTTTCTATAGCCAAAATATCGCTGAGTTGACCTTGTTTAATTTCGTACATATTTGTTCATCTAGTAAAGCCACAATCTTTAATTCTTATCTTTCGATTTATCGTCTAATTTTGACGTCGTTTCTGGGCGCTCAATTTTGCCACTTTTGATAAGTGCTAGATATAAGTCTTCTAATGGCTCTGGAATATCATCATGATATTCAGGCTTCTCTTTAAGTAGCTTAATTAATGCGCTTTGGGCGCCTGCTTTATCTTTGTTTTCTAGCCTTGCCACAATATCTTTAAACACGGCATTTGGCTTGGCGTTTGGCTTGGCATTCGGCTCAGACAAATTAATGCCATACATAAATGGTGATACAGCCTGAACAGCTCGCGCTTTCTGCTCTGGCGCTGCGCGTTCAAGTCTCGCGCCTGTGACTTCTATTCGTTCCATTTGCACGTCTTCAGCTTGTATGTTTACTCGCTCAATTTGTGGGGCACTTTCTTGTGCTTGCTTCGCTTTTGCCATCGCAGGCACTTCAGCTGATTCAACTGAAACTAACATAGGATCTTGGTAATACTGCCAAGGCGCTAACACGGCAACGGCGACAATGGCGGCTGCAAGCCCTGAATATTGCCACCATCTGCTTGAGGTTTTCGTCGTTTTTTGCGCTCGCGCTTTACCCTCCAAACCTCTGTTACCAAATACTTTTTTATCAAAATT
This sequence comes from Pseudoalteromonas sp. BZB3, assembly GCF_040104455.1. Classification (NCBI taxonomy): domain Bacteria; kingdom Pseudomonadati; phylum Pseudomonadota; class Gammaproteobacteria; order Alteromonadales; family Pseudoalteromonadaceae; genus Pseudoalteromonas; species Pseudoalteromonas sp. BZB3. The sequence goes on from NZ_JBECOS010000012.1 coordinate 197,021, forward strand.
TTTATTTTCACCATTAACGGTATCTGCAGCACGCGCTAAAATAGCATCATCTATGTGTTTAGGCGGCATTGCGTCGTTATCTTGCTGATAAAGCTTGATGAGTTCGTCATCACTAAATTGCTTACTCATGCTTGTCGTGTGCCTCCTGTTTCTGATGCGTCTACTTTGCGATGCAAACAATCTCTTAGCTGTGACATGGCATAGCGTAATCGCGTTTTCACGGTTTCGGGTTTTGCCTCAACAATTTCACATACTTGGCTTGTGCTAAACCCGGCTTCATGGCGCAACAAAAATGCGTCTCTTTGCTGTGGTACCAGTAATTCTACACAGTGCTTAATCGCCCGTTGCAAGAAGTCATTATGTATCTCGCTTTCGTGATTGTCTTGGCTTGAACTTAGCACAGCAGGTGACTCACTATCGTTACTATTAAGCGCCTCATCAACCAATACTAGATGCTCACCACGCGCGGTGTGTTTTCTGTGTTCATCAATCAACAAATTATGGGCGATGCGGTAAAGCCAAGTGCTGAACTTAGCCGCAACCGTATAACTGGCCCGATTATCGATGACTCTAAGCCAGATTTCTTGAAATAGCTCTTCGGCTTTAGCCTGATGCTTTGCACCTAATTGACGACACACATAACGATACATTGGTCCTTTATGTCGGCCGTATAACTCGGCAAAGGCGGCTTGGCAGCCTTTGCCATAGCTGAGCATCAGCGCTTCGTCCGTGTCTGATTGTAATTGCGCGATTTGAGTCATAAATATTAAAGTTTCTATGTGTTACATTGAACTGGCCAATTCGACCAAGTTAACAAATTCACCGCGATAGTTAAACGGATCATCCCCTCTATTTGCCCGCGCAATACTGGCAATATCTTGATAGTTCATGTCACCAAGGTACTGGCTTTGTTTAAGCTTTTGAGCAAATGCGGCCACTGAGGTTGCAAATTTAAAGTCGGAGCTGGCGCTATTAAAGTCTGGTAACACCTGCTGTTTATTGACCACTTGGCTGATCAGTTTACTCTCAGTGTCGCCCGGTAATTTATAACGAATTTTCACCTGAAGTAATTCATCACTGGTACTGACCATTTTCTTTTGCTGGTAACGCAGCTCATCCACTTGCCCTTTATTACCTGCTAAAGTCACTTCGTACAATGCAGTCACCGTATGACCTACCCCAATTTCACCGGCATCGACTTTATCGTTATTAAAGTCTTCGTCTTTTAATAAACGGTTTTGATAACCGATCAGACGATATTCTTTAACCTCAGCGGGATTAAACTCGAGCTGAATTTTTACGTCGTTGGCGATACTCTGCAGTGTGCCACTCATTTGTCTTAACAAGACTTTTTGTGCTTCATGTAGGGTATCAATATAAGCATGATTACCATCACCTATGTTGGCTAATTGCTCCATCATGGCGTCATTGTAATTGCCTCGACCAAAGCCCAGTGTTGTTAATGAAATACCTTGCTTACGCTGCTCTGCGATCAAGTCTTTTAACGCATCGATACTTGTGGTACCAACATTAAAGTCTCCATCAGTGGCCAAAATGACCCGGTTCACACCCCCCTTAATAAAAGCTTTTTTCGCTTCTTGATAAGCCATTTTGATACCACTTTCACCATAGGTGCCGCCCCCTGCTTTGAGTTCTTTTAAGGCATTTATGATGGTTTGCTTTTCTTTGCCTTTAGTTGGACTTAACACCACCTGCACATTACCTGCGTAAGTCACTAAACTCACGGTATCGCGGGCTGATAACTGCTTTACCATCATGGTTAGGCTTTGTACCAATAAAGGCAGTTTATTTTTGTCGTGCATCGACCCCGACACGTCGACTAAAAACACCAGATTCGAAGGTTTTCTTTCACTTGCCGGTAAGTCATAACCTTGCAGGCCGATACGCAAAATATGGCGTTCATCATTCCAAGGTGCTGGGGCCAACTCTGTAAAAGTTGCAAACGGCTGCGATTTATCTTCTGGCACGCTGTAGTTGTAATCAAAGTAATTAATAAAGGCTTCTTCACGTACAGCGTCGGTCGGTGGCAATTGCCCCATACTTAAATAGCTGCGAATATTGGCATAGCTGCCCGTGTCTACATCCACTGAAAAGGTCGATAAAGGCGTGGTTGCGGCTTGAAATACCCCATTGCTCTCGCTCGGTAGGTAATTATCACGCTCCTCAGGATGAGCAAAAAACTCAGGGGCTGACGGCGCAATTCTTTTGCGCATTTCAGGCGCTGCAATCAATACTTGTGGTTGACTAAGCTGCATATATTCAACGGCTCTAGCATTTGTAAGGTCATCGGCTTGCGCCTCTGTGATCTGACTCCCCGTCACCATAATTTTTTCTACCGCTTCAGGAACTGATTTACGCTCTTGCTGCGATTGTTCTTGGTTTTTTTGCGCCGTTTGTTCACTCTTGCTGTCTTGATTCGAGCAACCAGTAATAAATAAAGAACTAAACAAAGCGCCAAGGGTTAAAGCAATTAAGGTCTTGTTGGTTTTCATATTCTGTCTCTTTTTATAGAAGGTTTACTGCTATAAACGGACGACTATGAATTAGGGGGTGAAATATTTTTAAAGTTTTTTCACCCCGGCTTTGTCTGTTTTGATTAGTCCTATAAAAACAGGCCTTTAACTTGCTCTACAAACCACCTATTGGCTTGGTTACTGGCTTTTAGAGGATGCCAATAAATCTGTAAATGATAGTCGGGCACCGTGATAGGTGGAGGTAACCGTGTTAGTTTTTGCCCTTGCTGTACTTGTTTAGCAACTTGAGTCGGCAAAGTTAATAAATACTCGCTGCCTGCCACTAGGTGCGGTGCTACAAGTACACTGGTTTGCTGACAAGCAACATGACGCGTATGACCTAAATTCGCTAATACTTGGTCGACAATACCTTGTGACTCTCCCCACGGTGCGATGCGTATATGCTGCTCTTGTAAAAATTGCTCAAAAGACAGCACATTTTTTATTCTCGGGTGCGCTTTACACACTAAGGTACTGTAACTGTCGCTGAACCAAGCAAGCTGCTCAACACCGGCTTGCGGGTGTTCATCATGCTCAAAGCCTAATACGAAATCTAAGTCTCGCTGCTCCAACTGTTCTTTAATTGGTAAAGGGCTGGCTGGCAAGATCTCAATCTGAATATGCGGCGCTTGTTTGGCAAAGTGCCGAGTTAATTTAGGCAAAAAACAAAACTCAGTGTAATCGGTCGCGGCGATACGGAATGTTTTCTCACTGTGACTTGCGTCGAATCCGCTTGCTTGACCTAGTCCGAGCTCTAGTAACGGCAAGGCTTGCTTTACATACTGGGCTAATTGCTCAGCTCTTTCAGTCGCCTGCATTTGATTATTCACTCGAATAAATAAAGGATCGTCTAGACGCTTTCTAAGCCTAGCTAAGCCGTGACTAAACGCAGATTGACTTAAATATAACGACTCAGCGGCCTTTGAGACCGACCGATATTGATAAAGCTTATCGAACAGCAGTAATAAATTGAGGTCAAACTGTTTGAGATCCATAAACCTGCACCGTATTCATTTAACTATGAAAATTATGCACTGGTTTCATTTTTTTGTTCGGTTAATATATTTAAAAAAGTAAATACTGAGCGGATACGCTCTAAGAGGAAGCGCTATGTCACAACTTACCATTCGACCAGCAGAAGTCACCGACATCGACACCATTTTATATTTCATTAAAGAGCTCGCTATTTATGAAAAAGCAGAGCATGAAGTCTTAGCCATACCTGAAACCATTAAGTCGAGCATGTTCGTAGAGCACAGTGGTGTGCATGGTTTAATTTGTGAATTAGATGGTGAAGCAATTGGTTTCTCAGTGTATTTCTACAATTACTCAACTTGGCTAGCAAAGCCTGGGCTTTATCTTGAAGATTTATACGTGTCACCTGAGCATAGAGGCAAAGGCGCTGGTATTGCACTACTCAAACGTTTAGCACAAATCGCCGTTGAAAAAGGTTGTGGCCGATTTGAATGGAGCTGTTTAGATTGGAATACGCCATCACGCGAGTTCTACGAATCATTAGGCGCTGAGCCACAACATGAGTGGATTGGTTATCGCATGAGTGGTGAAACTCTGGTGAATTTTGCACAGAAATAACCACTTCCAAAGTGTGGCGGGTATCTTCAATTAATCCTTTTCTTATTTGATTACGCTTTTAATATCAAAACTGATAATTAAGCGACCAAAATGAAAAATACCGCCCTACCCTTAGCCGCTTTGCTCTTCGCACTGTCGGCTAATGCAACAACTCAACTGACTTCACATGCAGTCGATAACAGCAAATCTTATCGTGTACACGATAACAACACCTTGATGTACGACACTCAGGTGTCATGGCATCAAACTGGCCTTGACCTTGAAGTCTTGCAAGGCCATGCCTCACAGTTAGGACGTTTGAGCATCACACACAGCAAAGTGATTGCCTTTGACAGTACCAACAAAATACTTTGGCAAGACGAGCGAAGTAATCTTCCAATTTGTATTCCTGAATTGTTTCCTGAATTTGCGAAGGCCTATTTCAAAGAGCTCAAAGCGGGGAAAAGCATAAAGTGTCATGGCCCAATCATAAAGGCGAAAAAGCTTGCGCCATTTGAGTTTAAGCTCATCGCCGAGACATCCAATTCATCAATCATTGAAGTGGGCCCGGGCTCCATAGGTATGATGTTTTTTATGGACTCTATTACGATGACGTTAAACAAAGACGCAACTCATTTAAAGGATTTTAGCGGCATTTTACCTGCACCAGAAAGACTTTCGGGGAAGATGGCCTACTTAGAAGTGAAAGAACTGAAACAAGCAGATTACCCCATAGCCACAATTGATAAAGCAGTTTTCGCTGGTTCTACACTTTAATGAGTCGTTGTATTCAATTTAAGAATAGGATGACTTGTGTCGGCAACTTTGTTTACCGGCACCTCATTACTTTGCAACTAATTAAACGGGCAAGGTATCAGCCATCTCAAGATATGCCTTAGGTGTCATGCCATTACATTGAGAAAAGATACGAGTGAAATGGGCTTGATCGCTAAAGCCACATAAGAAGCCAATTTCAGCCAAACTCGTCTGTTTTTGCATAAGCAGCTTGGCAGCATATTTCACCCTTTCCTGTTGCAATAATTGCGCAAACTTCAGGTTTTCTTGCTGCAAGTGCCGTTGTAAGCTGCGCGATGAAACACAAAGCTGTATGGCGACTTTATCAATAGTAGTTTCAACAAATCCTGTTTCGATAATCGCTTGTTCGACTTTGCTCTGCCAACTAGCTAATACAGCTTGTTCGTCTTCATTTGCAAATAGAGGCAGACTATTTTGCTTATGGCGAGCGCAAGGCTCATAACGGATCACCCAACTAGAACAAGCTTGTATCGACTCGCACAAAGTTGTTTGTGTCTCAAAATCAAATAGTAAAGTTTCGCTGTCGGCCTGACCAGACAAGGTTATTTTGCTGGCGCCACAGTACGATAACAGTGCACATAACACACTCATCACGGCTAAATCTTCGACCAAAGTTGGCGGCTGCTCACCTCGTGAAAGGTGCTTTATATTAATTTGACCTTGGCTGAAATCACTCTCAGTGTAATGCAAAGCGTGCACATAACGCTCAAGTCGATGCCATTTAGATAACAAACTTTGTGGCTCTGAGCCAACTAACAAAGCCATACTCAGCGGTGTATGTAAAAGTTGAGACACACCTTGCCCCAACTTTAAAATATTCTCGATGCCATACTTATCAACAAAAGCCTGAAGTAAAGCTCGCTTAGAAGTAATAGGCACTTTGCTTTGGTTTACCGCATTGGCAGTCGGTTCAATGGCAAACCCGTTCAGTTTTGCACCTGCACGTAATATATCCATCATAGCTTGGCTAGCAAAAGCCACATTTTTGCTCGCAGATGCACTCATTTTAAATCTCCTAGCGCGTTAAGAGAGGTTGTAGTTTTTTACCAAGCCAAGGTAATGACATCAACCAATTTGGCGCGCTTGTGACGATAAATACCACCAATGAGAACCAAAGTAATTTACCTAAAAAGACCGTTATCATGATGGCCAAACCTGACAATCCTGACAAAATACTGAGTATTACTAAACTTCGCGGCGGTGTTGGAAACACAGACATGGCAAACAAGGCCAGCAAGCCATAATCGTTTATCCATGTTTTTAACTGTAACCACTTTGCATAAAAATCTGATTGCTCGCTTGGAATAGATGCTTGAATAAAACTCTCGAGCAACAAGCTTAAACCAATCAATATGCCACTACCTATAACTGCTGCCATTGCAAATAGCAAAGCGATAAATACCCGTTGTTGAGGTTGCAACCAAGCGAGCAACATCACTGAGGTTTGCGTCGGTAACGCAGGTATAAAAAAGTCGCCAATAGAGAGACCAGCAAGCATAGGCACTGCTTTAGGTTTACTGCCATTTCGTTTTATCCAAGACAGTACCTTGGTTGCGATACTTTGATTATTTTTACGCATAATTACGCCCTCAACATGACACTTTCAGCAAGGTTGGGAAACAAGCGCCTCAGGCGCATCAACCATTTGGTTTTACCCACTCTGATTTCTTTTTCGTGACGTTCAATACCTGCCATTATTTCTCTTGCCGCTTGCTCTGGAGAGATTTTCCCCCTACCACGCCCTCTTGTCATATCGGTATCGACCAAAGGTAAAATAGCCTCACAAACGCGGACTTGCTGATTGTTTTGAGTGATCTGAGCTCGTAAAGACTTACTAAAAACCCGTAAGCCCGCTTTATTTGCACAATACACCGCCGAGCTTTGTTTTGGTGCAATGGCCAAGCCTGATGTGACAAATACCCAAGCCCCCTGAGCACTTTGTACATTTTTAAATAGTAAACGTGTCAGCAACATGGGCGAGGTAAGATTAATCATCGTTTCTTGATGCTCTGTTACTTCATACAGGGCGCTCGATACATAGTTTCTGGGTTGCTGCACCCCAGCATTGTGAATAACAAGGTCTAATTTCGTAGCCTCGAGCTTATTTGCCAGTGTTTCAACATCACTGAGCACTGATAAATCACAGACCAACCAATGTACTTGAGGTTTAAGCTTGCGGGCTTGGTCAACTGAATTTGGATTACTTCCAGTGGCAATAACTTGATAGTTTTTTTGTAAATACTGCTCAACAAGTTGCGCGCCGATCCCTCGGGTGCCGCCTGTGATTAAAATCGTTTTCGTCATGTTCATGTCCTTATAACTTTACCAATGCACTGAGATCTAGTCCTTGCTCGAGCTCGACGTTAGCAAGGTACTCTTTATATTTTCCGTTGTGTTTTTTGTCTCTAGGTTCAATCAAACCGGTTATTTTTCTGAGTACTGGTTTGTCTTTATCAAAATAAAATCGAGTTGAACCAAACACTAATCGCCAAAACCAAGAAGCAGGCGTGACTTTGACAACAAGCTGATCGTTTTCAATCCTGGCTTGCACTTTTATTTTGGTGTGTGCCTGAACTTTGAGTACCACATAATCAAAGTAAAACACCTCACCAGCTTTGAGTGCATCCCAGCGCTTAGCCACCTCAAAAGGGATGCTTAACAACGATGCAGGCTCGTACGTAAAGCGATTAGTTTTGGTTTTACGTTGTAAATTTGTTTTCGGACTGCTTAATACAAACTCCCCCTCTCCTGATTTATGAAAGAGCAGCCCTGTTTCATTTAAACTCGGTTGTGCCATCTCAAGACGCTGTAACCCATTTGCGACAGACCAAGCTAGAGTCTCGGTTGCGACTGGGTCTTGCCCGACAGCAAACCATTTACGGCAAATGTGTAATACGGACTGGTTGTCGACACTCAACGACATAGTCATAGAAAAAGTCGGTCTTGGGTTTTGCAGCGTTAAGTCGTAACTTTTTGCAGAGGCAAACAAGTTATTTACGGTCAGTAAGCTCATAATTTCGTTTCCTGAGTAATAATTACTGAGCCAGTGTAGGAATTTGCAAAGCGGATGAATTGAATATTTACGCCAAATTGAGATTTGTAGATGCGTTTTAGAACCAAAGAAAAAGCGCGGCATAAAGCCGCGCCTACAAGTTGAGTTCGAGTAGTTTGCTACTTTGTAGGCGCGATTTTACATCGCGCAGAATAGATAAACTGGAATGACTAAGTTGTGTCGCGCTAAAGCACGACTTACCTCTTAATAATTATTAGACCCTGTATAGTACAACCCATTTAAAAAAACCATCAGACAACGCCCTATCCCCTTCTATCTCGCCTGAAAATAAGCAATTGATGAGTAATGTCAGTGCATGGCGGGATTTTTGTTCCAGACAAATCCCAAGTACCTAAATCCATTTAGGCAATGCACCAATAAGGCTGATTTAGTCCAAGGATGGACTATTCAGCCATTTACGTTCACATCAATTGTGTATTTGAAGAAATAGCGAGATAGAGGGGCGCCGTGGGAGTCCAGAGGGAGGCCGGCGGCAGCCTCCCTCTTGTTGTAGTCGCCAATGCGACAAATGAGAGATTTGAAGACTAAGATTACAACGCTACTCTTTGTAAGAAAAGTATTGTGTTGTATTTCGTCCCTGTAGCATTGGCCTTCGGGTGTCCATACCCTCACTTCCTCGTGCTGCGGAACTACGTTCCGGTCACTCGTCACCCTTGCGCAAAAGTAATCTCGCTTACAGAATACTTCTTAACAGTATATAAAACGGCTTATTTCACGTTGCGCAGAAATAACCTTGCTACGCAACGTGTATTCTGCACTTAGAACCCAAACGGGATGTTGAACGCGAAGAACGCGATTAATAAACCAGTCCAGAATACTAAGAAGGTCAGTGAATAAGGGATCATCATGGTGATCACATCACCAAAGCTCAGGTTTTTATTGTACTTACGCATAAACGCTAGAATAACGCCGGCATACGTCATCATCGGAGTGATGATGTTTGTAGAAGAGTCTGCAACTCGATACGCAGCGGCGACAAGCTCTGGTGTCATCGCTGGATTTACTGCATACAACATAGGCACGAAAATTGGGCCTAATAGCATCCACTTTGACGTAAGACCACCAACGAATAGGTTAATCAGAGCAGTGGTTAATACAAAGCCGATTATCAACATAATTGGTGAGTCTTGTAACCCCATCGCAGATAAACCACTTGCACCTAGATAAGTGATGTATGTGCCTAAGCCTGAATAACCTAAAATACCTAAGAAGTTATAACAGAAGAAGGTAAGCACTAAGATATAACCCATGGTATTCATTTGCGCGACCATGGCTTTTACTACGTCCATCAGGCTTTTGAATTTACCTGTTGCGACACCAAAAGCAGCACCCACAGAGGTAAAAATAAAGGTGATCAACAAAATTACATTATTTAAATAAGGCGTCACGGTTTTGCCCGCGTCATTTTCGTATGGAGCTAGCGGCCCTAGCGCCAATAAAACCACTACGCCAATTGAAGCAAGTAGACCCCAAAATGCGGCACGAAGACCTTTTTTCTCGTCTTCAGTCACTGAGAAATCAGACAAGTCCATACCTTCAGGCAGATCATAAGGCATATCTTTAAACTTAGGTTCAATGAACTTCTTGGTTACCCAAGCACCTAATCCCACCAGCATAAAGGTCGAGACAAAAATAAAGTAGTAATGCATGGTTGCTGGCGTAAGTGCACTGCCATCTGCTGCTTGGAAAGGAATGCCTTGAGATTCAGCAAAAATTTGTGCATTCAAACCAATGATCACATCCACTGGCGTAGCAGGAATTAAGTTGGCACTGAAGCCCGCTGATACACCGGCAAATGCAGCCGCCATACCTATCATCGGATTTTTACCAAGACCTGCATACAAAAGACCTGCCAAAGGAATAAGAATAAGATAGCCTGCATCGGTTGCGATTGAGCTCATGATCCCTAAAAAGATAAGCGCTGGCGCTAAGAACTTCTCGTTTAAACGTGTACCAATCTTCTTGATAAGGGCATTGAATAAACCAGAGCTTTCAGCCACCCCTACACCTAGCATAACGATTAAGATAACCCCTAATACACCGCCACCAAAACCGAGCCAGTTATTCAGCAGGGCATTATCAAATACCCAACGAACATGTTCGGCTTCTGTCATATTTTTGATGGTATGGGTTATGGCGCTGCCATCGGCACTTTGCGTTTCGAACGTTAAGCCGCCTATTAATGCGGTTAAGGCAAATACGAATACCAAGAACCACATAAAAATAATGATGGGATCGGGTATTTTTTTACCTGCCTTTTCTATAAATGCGATGACACCACCGCTGCTCGGCTGAGCTACTTCACTTGTCGACACCTTTTTACTTCCTATTTTGTTATTTTATTCTTGCTCTTCATTAAGCATTAACCCACTTAGAGCAGTAATAGCGCAAATAGTTTAATGATTTTGTCACAAATCAGAAACAAACAAGATAAAACCACATAAAAGCGAGATAATGTAACAATTAAAAGTTCATTCACTTATAAATTGACTTGCAACTTTGCAAAGAAAAGCGGCTACTTCCTGCGAAGTAGCCGCTTTAATTTACGATTTACGTAAAGTTAGATTTATGGTTTTACCGCCGGAGTTGAGTACTTAGGCGGTTTTATATCAAGTGGCGACTTGCCTTCAAGCTCTTTCATTAACTCTGATACTGCGCGCTCTAACTGAGGGTCTTTCCCTTGAGAAAGCGAACGAGCATCTTGATAAACCTTGATATCTGGGGCGATACCCTTGTTTTCACCTACCCACTCATTGTTGATAGGGTCAAACACGGCATTATCCGGTGCAGTCAGTGCGCCACCATCAACCAGTGGGTAATGCACCGATGACTTCACTACCCCACCCCAGGTTGTAGCACCAATCAGCTTGCCCACTTTTTGCTGTCTAAATGCCCATGGGAAGTAGTCACCACCCGAACCAGCTAGTTCATTGATAAGCAGAGCTTTTGGCCCTTTTATACCCGCAGGTAATAGCATAGGTTTGCCGTTTGGTACTTCATTGGTGATCGCAGCACGCAGCTTGCGATTCATTAAATCAACCATGTAGTCATCTAATAAACCACCGCCATTAAAGCGCTCATCGATCACCGCGCCCATTTTGTCTTGCTGTGCAAAGAAGTAACGGTTAAATGAAGTGAAACCAGGTGTTGAAGTATTTGGCACCCATACATATGCAAGTTTGCCGTCTGACAACTTATCAACTAAGCGACGATTGTCTTCAACCCAAGCACGTTGACGAAGGCCATACTCACTTGAAATCGGCTCAACAATCACTTGATGCGCCCCTTCATAGTCTGGCTTGTCGTTTACTTTCAAAGTCGTTTGTTTACCCGCAGTGCCGTCTAACAACGCATAAGGGTTATCGTTTGCTGTAAGCGGCTGGCCATTAATCGAAACGATATATTGCTGCTCTGACACTTTTAGATTTGGCTGATCAAGTGGACCTTTTAGTTTAGGGTTCCAGCTTTCTGAGGTATAAATTCGGTCGATTTTCCAATAACCGTTATCTTGAACTAAGTCTGCACCCAATAGGCCCGCTCGACGTTTTTCAACATCTGGCATATCGCCACCGAATACAAAACTGTGACCTACAGACAGCTCACCGTTAACCATATCAAGTAAGTAATTTAAGTCCGAGCGATGTTTAACATGCTCAACCAAAGGCTCATAACGGGAGAACACTTCATCCCAATCACGACCATGCATATCAGGGTCGTAGAAGTAATCACGCTGATAACGCCATGCTTCTACAAACATCTGACGCCATTCTGCTTGACGGTCTAGACGCGTTTCTAAATCAACTTTAAGTGGCTTACCTAACTTTACAGACGGTTTAGTTGCATCGACCACATGCCAACGGCGACCTTTTTTAACTATGAGCTTTTTGGTGTCAGCAGAAATGTTCACATCGCTGATACCGCTTACATATGGTTTGGCCTTACGCTTTTTAACACTGTATTTATGTAGTGAGAACGACCAACCTTTGTCGGCACGTTTAGCAAAGAACACACTGCCTTTTGGTCCATGTATCACACCGCTATATCGACCTTCTGGCATAGGCAATGGCATGATACGACGTTCAATGTTGTCAAAGTCTATGCTAACAACGACGCCATCTTTCTTTTTGTCTTTGCCTTCTTTTTTCTTAGCCGCATCTTTTGCTTTATCTGAAGACTCAGCTTTTTCTGCTTTATCAGCTTTCTTATCTGCATCTGCTTTACCTTCGTCAGGCTTAGCTTCTTTTTTCACCTTTTCTTCATCGCTGCGCAGCGCAAAAGGTGAATCTAAGTCTTTGGCAAGATTAATAATGTAAGGCGCATACTCATGATCTGCCGACATTGAGCTAGTATTTGCCCAACCACTGTCTAGGCCATAATCAGTACTGGCTAAGAAAAATAAATGTTTACCACTTTGATCCCATGCAGGCGAAACTGAATTAGCCATACGATTTGTAATGGCACGACTTTGCTCTTCTTCTAAAGACCAAACTTTGATTTGTTTAAAGCCATTATCAGCTTGCTTGGCATACGCTAACCATTTTGAGTCGGGTGCCCAAGTTAAACCTGTGCGACCACGTTCTAAATTGTTACCGCCGACATCAATGGTTTTAATCGTTTCAGAGTCTAAATCAACTAAACGGTAACGCACATCGTCATCCACAAAGGCAATGTACTTACCATCTGGTGACCACTGCGGTTCCCAAGCCATTTTCGATTCACCAATAGAAATGGTTTTACGCTCACCCATACCATCTTGGTTTTGTAGCACTAATTTATAACCTTGCTCACCCTCATCAGAGAACCAAGCTATTTTATCGCCTTTTGGTGACCAGATTGGCGCTCTATCGGCTGAGCTATGATCTTTGGTTAAATTACGCGTTGAGCCATGCTCGACAGGCACTGTGAATATTTCACCACGTGATTCGAATAACGCGCGTTTTCCTGAAGGCGATAAAGAGGCATTTTTAGCGCTTCTTGCGACATTTTGCCACTTAGTTTCTGCCCATGGGAAGTCGGCTTGAATGTTAATGTCGAGCTTTTTAGCACGCTTGCGCTTTACATTATAAGTATACAAATAGCCGTCTTTTTCAAACGCTAATTGCTTACCATTGCTGGCAAGTTGCTTAATGTCACCGCCTTTAAATTTGGTAATTTGTTTGGTCTTTTTGCTTTTTGGGTCATATTCCCAAATATTCGATACCCAATCTCTATCAGACAAATAATACACTTTGCCTTTAAGCCATACCGGCTCAATATCTGTTGACGTATTGAAATGAGGTAGTTGGGTTTCTTCTTGTGTTTCTAAATCCAGTAACACAAGTGGGGTATTCTGGCCGCCTTTGTAGTTACGCCACTCGGTATCCCAGCGACTCATACGGTCAATAATGAGTTTGTCACCGTCTTTAGAAAGTGCGCCATTAAAGCCCCATTGATGCGTGACAAGTTCTGGTGCTCCGCCATCGACAGACACGGTCCATAAACGCTCATATCGCTTTGGTGCTGTACCTCGTGAAGAAGCAAATAACACCTTTTTGCCATCTGGCGTCCAGCCTCTTACATACGCATTGTTTGCATGCCAAGTGAGACGTTTTGGCTCTCCCCCCGCAACAGGCACAATGTAAACAGATTGCTGGCCATCTCGATTAGAGCTAAATGCGATGGTCTCACCATCTGGTGATAAATGAGGCTCAGTTTCGACTGCTTGCGTACTGGTTATACGCTTAACGTTTTCACCATCAAAGTCTGACACCCACACATCTCCACCATAAACAAACCCGATATGAGAGTCGCTAAGCGTAGGTTGTCTTAACAATCTGGTTTCATCAGCCGCATTGGCTGAAAAAGCACTGATCACGCCCAGTGCAACGGCTGAAAAAATATTCTTCATTGTTATATTTCTCTATTTTCCTTATTGCTTGTTACCTAACAGAGTAAAAAATGATAATTTTTAGACAGTTAGCTACATATTGATGCCAACACAAAAACCCATAACAGAAACAGACTGTGTCAAATGCCAAATAATTAAACAAGCTCAAAATTAGAATTGAAAGGAAGCAATTGTAATAAATTGCTTCCTTAAGTCCTTAGCCCACTTAAAACTGTAGAATTTTAAGCATAAAAATTGGTTAGGCTTTCTGCGCTGAAAATTGCTCCCAAGGGCCTGTAATAGCGAGGGTTTTAGTCGGTGAGTAAAGATTTACAAATAGCGTTTTTCCGTCATGAGAAAAACAGGCTCCTGCTGGCTCTGTTTGAATGTGAAGTTTTGCAAACGGATACACTGCACCTTTTGGTGTCACCCCTCTTAAAAAGTTTCGAGTAATATCGGTATATTGGTCTTCACATACTAATAAATGGCCTTGTGGAGTCACCGTTAAGTTATCACCAAAATTATACTGACTACCATCAGTACTCTCAACAAATAGCTGTAATAAGCCTGGATGCTGAGACTCTTGCGCTGTACCTTCAAAGGCTGATGGCTGGTATCGCATTACTTGGCCAAACTGTTTTTGCCCCCCATTGGTACAGCAGAAATACAATTCATTGCTGCCAAAATGAATGCCTTCACCACGTGCAAACAGCGCTGCGCCCGCTTCATAACCCTGCTCACGTAAATCATCATTGGGACTTTCTGGGTTTGAAAGCGTGATCCATTCAACCTCTAACCAATCACCCAGTGCCATGCTGTTTTCAGCCCAGTTTCGAGTATCAAACTTTGGCTTTTGTTTAACGACAAGGGCTTGTAATGCTCCCCCTTCACTTAACTGACCTTTTACCTTTGGAATAAAGCGATAAAGTAGACTATCGCCCCTGTCTTCAGTCAGATAAATAATACCAGTTCTTGGGTCGACAGCTGCCGCTTCATGGTTGAAACGGCCCATAGCAACTAATGGTTTAGGCTCTACTAACCCATTAGCCTTTGCGGGTACTTCAAAAATATAACCATGGTCTTTTGAGATGTTGCCATCGGGACGATCGACTGACTCTTCACACGTTAGCCAAGTGCCCCAAGGCGTTGTACCACCCGCACAATTTCTGATTGTACCGATCAGGCTCATGTACTGTTTTTCTAATGTTTGCGTTTTTAGGTTGTAAACCAGTGTTGAGGTGCCGCCCGGTAAAGCTGTACCAGACTTTAAGTTGTCGTAGCTTTTATTCGATTGGAAAGACTGCCATGGCACTGCTGACTTTTTTATGTGCTTTTGAGCCAGCTCGTGATTACGAACCAAAGCGACACGGTCTTCATCTAATTTGATACACCCCATACCATCTGCATTGTCAGGTACTGGCATACCATCATCCATTTTATCGCCGAGTTGTGAGATCACTCGATAACTAAAGCCTGGCGGTAAGTCTAGGATATTATTTTTGTCGGAAACTAAATCGCCATACCCTGATGACAGCGGCATGTCAGCCAAAGCCACATTATTGCCTTCTTTGCTGCGACAGCCCATCATATTGACGGTTAACCCCGAAAAAGCCAATGCCGCAGCACTAAATGTAAATTGTCTACGTGAGACCATTACTTCCCCCCAAATTTAAATTCGTACAATTACTCTAACTCAAATTGTGATAATGTAACAAAAACACCCTATTATCAACATTGTTTTTATTTCTAAAATCTAGATTAAAGGCGTTGTATGCAAAGCATATGAAAAAGTTCGAATTTTATTTTGATATCTTCAGGTTAGATTTTATAGATGAGGTATGAACATTGAGATAGAATTGCGCGGTCTGTGCTGCTTTCGTTGTGATCCACAATGAAACAACGTTTTTTATTCGTGCTTAATACATTGAGGCCATCATGTTTACTGATACGCTTTTAACGATCCTCGTTATCTACTCTTTTGCTTTTTTCATTACTGGTATTTTAATGATTATTTTAGAACCTAAAGGTGATGAAAATCGCTACCAACAGAAGGTAACTGAATACACTATGTTGGCGATTGGATCGGTAGCTACTCTGTCATTTTCAATTTTTGGCCTGACAAGCCTTTAAATAAGTAAAAGTCTAGATGGGTTAGGGCGTGCTGAAATTACATAACCTGAGCTTTAGTTGCTCAAAGTTATCAATAATATACACGCCCTAATTTGTTATGCGCATTCAAGTTTCATCTCAACCAATGAGGGGGTAAAACCTAGCTTTTGATAAGCATTAATTGCGGCTTGATTTTCGGCATATACATCCAAGTAAAATATATTTACACCATGTGCTCGTCCCCAGCCCATTAACGCATCCATGACCAGTCTATTTAAGCCTCGACCACGAAAGTCTGGTGCAACATACATAAAGCCAAGGTAGCCGTGTTGCTCGTGAGATAGTGATTGTTTACTTGATCTGACCTGAATATAGCCAGTCGCGATGATCTGATCTTTTTCTTCAAGCACGAGTACTTGGCTACTTGTTTCACTTATCAACGCGGGTAAATCATAATACGTCGCGTTATTCGCTTTAATATGACTGTTGTAAGGTCTTTCAGCCTCAACGACGGCTTGCTCTAGGTGTAGTAAATCGTTTATATCATCCTGAGTCGCGATTCTTAAATGCATCTGTTTACTTCTTACTTTTAATTCTTAATTAAATTGAGCCAAAAATTTATCAAACTGGCTGTAATCGCCAATGTTCTCATCAACCCACTGATCATCATGGTAAGTATTTAAATACCTTTCCCCGCTGTCGCATAAAAGCGTCACGATTGCACCTGACTGCTCCAGTTGTTGCATTTCTAATACTTTATTCAGCACGCCAAACATATTAGTCCCTGATGAAGGCCCCACACGCTTACCTAGTTTTTTACTGAGCCAATGCATGGTGGCAATACTGGCGGCATCTGGTACTTTTTGCATCTCATCTACGACTCCAGCAATAAAAGAAGGTTCTACTCGCGGCCTTCCTATGCCTTCAATCCGACTGCCTCGACCGAGCGTTATGCTGCTGTCACGGGTTTGAAAGTAATCGAAAAATACTGAGTGTTCAGGGTCTACAACCAATAAGTTTGTATCGTATTTTTGAAAACGTAAATAACGTCCAAGCGTCGCTGAAGTGCCTCCAGTACCAGGGCTCATCACAATCCAGCTGGGTATAGGATGCGGCTCATCTTGCATTTGCTTAAAGATACTTTCTGCAATGTTGTTATTACCGCGCCAATCAGTCGCACGCTCGGCATAAGTAAATTGGTCCATATAATGGCCATTTAACTCATTGGCTAAACGCTGAGACTCGCTGTAAATTTGATCTGTTTGTTCAACCAAATGACAGCGACCACCATAAAACTCAATCTGTTTGATTTTTTCATGTGCCGTAGACTTTGGTACTACAGCAATAAAATCAAGACCGAGTAACTTTGCAAAATAGGCTTCCGAAACAGCTGTGCTACCAGATGAAGACTCTATGATGGGGGTATTTTCAGTAATATGGCCGTTACATAAGGCATATAAAAATAGTGAACGAGCAAGGCGGTGTTTCAAAGAGCCGGTTGGATGTGTACTTTCATCTTTTAGATACAAAAGCACGTCAGGGTGAGATTTTAGATCTAAACGAATTAAATGTGTATCTGCAGAGCGCGTGTAATCTGCTTCAATGGTTTTAATTGCCCAATTAACCCAATGTCTATGCATACGATTTCACCTTTAGCTCATCATCTTTTATTGCTTACGTTCACTCTTTAGGAACGCACTATCACACAAGAGTGGTGCTTTAGCCAAGCACCACTCTTAGAAAAAGCTTAACAAAATATTACTGCTCTTCAAGTAGCCCCCGTGTTGGTGACTTTAACTGCCTGAGAGACATAACAATACCTGTGATTGCTATCATTGTTGCAATCACTAGAGCCTGCGTTAACACGGCAAAAAAGTTTGCTTGATAAGGCATGGCTAACTCATATTTATAAAAGCTAGCAATAGACATATAAACACACAAGGTGGCAACCAGTGCTGGCAACAAAGTAATGATTGCCCATTCATAAAATATCAGTAGCTTTTGCTTTGTTTTATCAATACCAAATACAGTCAATAAACCATTACGCGCTTTATCTTGCTTTTGATGCACCGAAATTGCAGCCGCTAATAGTAAGTTGGTAAGAAGAGCTATAAATACACTGTAGATCACCACTATCATGATTAAAAAATTCATGTAGAAACGTATATCAGCCAGCATAGTATCCACTGACATCATCCGCATACTTGGGTGTGCTTGCCAAACTTGACCAAGGTTTGCCAGCGCTTCATCGCTAAGTTGTGCATCGCCCATATAAAATGTCTCAACGTCTTCAACCGCATCATTACTATGTCTCACAAACCAGAATGTCGTGTTACTACCACCCGAAACAAAGTTGTGTTTCGCGGCAATAAGCAACTCCACAGACTGATCCCCCATGCGCATTTTCAGTACATCACCCAATTTAAATTGCATATCTTCAAACACTTCACTTTCAATAGAAACCGGCCACTGATTTGCTTTAAGAACTTGGTCACTTTGCCAACTGCCCAATACAACTTTATTATTGCTTGGCACTTTCGCTTGCCAGTGCAGGCGAATGGGTCGCTCTAAACGCGCTGATGACTCACTGGGTTGCAGCCCAGTTTCGTTAAGTTTTATTTGGTTGATATGCGTTAGCTGCGCGTATTGAAAAGGCGCAATATAGTTAATTTGCCCTTTGTATTGGGTTAAAAACTGCGCTAAGGCCTGTTGCTCAGTCTTCGTTACTTGGCTTATCACCACATTGCCTTGGTCTTTAAAGGTAAGTTGCTCCAATACATTGGTGACATCTTGCGTTATGCGCAGTGATAATAGCAGCAAGGTCAGACTCAAACCTAAGGCAATGATCTGCGCACCTTTTACATATATACGTTGTTGCATAAGATAAAGTGTAAAACCAAATAGCTGAGCACGCTTTGATAGCCCCCATTTGCCCAAGCCAAGTACACACCAAGTCAACAAAACTAAACCGAATAGGCAAGCCGCCAGTGTGCCGACGACCATGACGGTTAAAGTCCAATTGTCTGAGTACCATACAATAAGTGCAATAATAGCGACGACAGGCATCATAATCTTGAGCCATTGCTTACGCTCTGGCGCTTGATAGCTCATAAGTAAACGCTTAACTGGTGTGGTTAATACCGAATGCCAAGCAGGTAGCGTTAGCGCAGTATAAAGACTGAGTGCAATGACTATTACCTCAAGCAGCGCCGTCCATTGCCAATCAAGCGCAATTACAATATGGTAGTTTTCTAACCATTGCACTGCAAAATAAGTGGTCGTGGTTGCCAGTAAAACACTTGGCACTAGGGTAATTACAGTCGTAAATAAGCCCCCAAAAATAACCAACCATTTACTAGCCTGTTTTGCTAAACCATTTGCCATACAAATAGCGCTAAAGGTTTGCAATGGTTTAATGACGTTTTGATTGCTCAGTGCCAAAATGATACTCGCCAAAATCACCAATAACACAGACACTAACCCCATAAACTTTTCGACTCGCTGCCAGCTTTTAGCTAATGGATGATTACCTAAGGTTTGACTGATGAGCGTCGCGCCATCAATGTCGCCGCTAGTCGCTACTAAACTTTGTAATTGCGTTTCATCATGTGCCATTAAGTATCGATATGATTTGGCTTGAAGTGTATTGTCTTCTATTAACTTTTTAAGTGAGGCTAAGTGCACCATGGCACGCATATCACTGTTATGCCCCTCACTTAATCTGTCAGGCTCTGATATTAAATAATGAGTGAATCTAAAGGTTTGCCCCGCAACGTTAATTTCATCATTGATCTTAAGTGACAAAGCTGCGGCTAAGCGTGACTCTAGCCAAATCTCATCTTGGCTTGGTCCTTTTGTATACTCTGTTGTAGTGAGTCCTTGTTCCTCACTCACACCAAGCGTGCCAAATATTGGATAATTATCATCAACTGCTTTTAATCTGACTAATTGGGCCAAATGTTTATCTGCGACTTGATGAGTCAGCGTGACATTATAGGTTTGAGTTTCACTAAACTCGTGGCTATGTTGAATAAACGCCGAACGCTGTTCTTGATTTAAAGGTTGAAAGGTTTGTACTACCGAGTCAGCACCCAGCAGTTGCTGCAAGTTTTGTTTTAAATACCCTTGTACACCATTGCCAAGCAATGTTGTGAAACTCAAATAGAAGAATAAGATGAACAACGTAAGTAGTTGAACTAAATTGACGCGTGAGCGAGTTTGCTGCCAATGAAATTGCCAAGAGAGCGCCCATAACGACTGAATAGAATAACCATTGCCTGACTCTGGCGCGCGTTTATCTATGAGATTTGAAAGTGCATTTACGCGCATAGCTGCAACCTCCCATGTTCTAGTTTATAAACTGTATCGAGCTTTTCAGCTAAGGCTTGGTTATGGGTAATTAATACTAACGTCGCTTTGGTCTCGCGACAGCATTGCAACATCAATTGGCTGATATGCTCAGCGGTTTGCTCATCAAGATTACCCGTTGGCTCATCGGCAAAAATAAGTGCAGGTTCAGAGACAAAAGCCCGCGCGATGGCTACGCGCTGTTGCTCCCCTCCACTGAGCTTGCTGACAGAGAAGTTTGCACGCTCAGCAAGACCGACTTTAGACAACCAATTGCGCGCTTTTTCAAATGCCTGTTTATCGCCTTTTAATTTCAAAGGCAGTGCCACATTATTCAATGCATCTAACTCAGGAATTAGATGGAATTGTTGGAACACAAAGCCACTATGCTGATTGATATCGCCTGATTTAAGCGCTACTTGCTGTTTTGTGAAAGCCAGTTCACCACTTTGCAGCGGCTCAAGACCTGCCACAATGCTCAACAAAGTCGTTTTACCACTGCCTGACGCGCCCACTATGGCAACTTGTTCAGTTGCTTTAATTTGCAATGATGCGTCTTCAAGTAATGCTAAGTTTAAGTCCTTATTAACAGGAATATGGTGTGTCAGGTTGGTTAACTTGATTGCGATGCCCATGGTGAACTCCGTTTATTTTTATGTCTGGGCTTAGTATTGATGATTGGCTGTGAAAGGAATGTGAAGAAACACTTTCACATCTTTGCTTACAAATTTGATTAACTAGAATGCACCGATGACTTTTCATATTCGTTGTTTTAAATTAAGTTACCTATTCAGAAACAAGGGTTTGGATGTTTAAAGTATGTTTAAAAAAATAAAATCAAATAAAAAATCTTGGCTATTAGGCACCGCTTTATTCGCTGCAATGGGGTTTTCAGGTTTTAAAGCCTATCAATATAACAAATACTATATATCTGACTTTGAAGACCGCGTGATAGAGTCTCAGGTGCTCAATGAATCTCGAAAAATATTTATCCGCTTGCCCGAAAATTATTCTGCCGATAAACAATATCCCCTCATTATTCGCTCTGACGGCAACTTTAACCTAGCCCGTTGGGACGCTGTACTCGACGAGTTTGCAGAGCAAAAAACTTATCCCGAAGCAATTTTGGTGTCTATTCCGAATCAGTTTTGGACCAATACCCGCAACCGAGATTTAGTGCCGCCCTATGCGCGTCGAGATGTAAATATCGAGCCCCGTCCTGCTAGCGATAACGACCCTGAGATATTTGGCAAAGCTGACTTGTTCTTGTCATTTATAGAGACCGAAGTACTGCCCTATATGCATAAACATTATTCTCTCAGTGGCGAGCGCATTTTAAGTGGTTACTCTGCTGGTGGTA
This sequence comes from Pseudoalteromonas sp. BZB3, assembly GCF_040104455.1. Lineage (NCBI taxonomy): Bacteria > Pseudomonadati > Pseudomonadota > Gammaproteobacteria > Alteromonadales > Pseudoalteromonadaceae > Pseudoalteromonas > Pseudoalteromonas sp. BZB3. The sequence goes on from NZ_JBECOS010000012.1 coordinate 218,698, forward strand.
GTTTTGTTATTTATACTATGGTCACCAAACCTGACTTATTTAACGGTTACTTTGCTTTTAGCCCTGCTGCTTGGTATGACGATTCAGTGGTAGTTGAGCAATTTCGACAAGACATTCAGCAACTGGCTGGGAAGCCTAAACTCTTTTATTTAAGCCTAGGGGCTGAAGAACCCAGCATCATCACAGGATCTTTTAATGGCTTAATTGAAGTCTTAGAGCAAGGTGCGCCTGAAAACCTTACTTGGCAGTACAGCTTTAGCCAAGGTGCAGGCCATGGCGAGAACCCGGTGGTATCGGTGCCAAAAGCGCTTACAGCCTACCAAGATTTCAGAGCTAAACATTTATAAGCCGTTTATTTAGTATATAGGAGCAAGTATGTACGCCGTCATTTTTAAAGCCATCGCCAATCAACAAGACTCAGACTATTCGAAAATGGTTAGCGTGATGCGAGAACTTGCTTTTGAAAAATATAACTGCCAAGACTTTTTAGCAGTGCAAGAGGACGGCCAAGAAGTCGCGATTTCTCATACCAATTCTCTTAATTAAGCGAACTATTTTAAGGCAAGGAAAACTGGTCGATAACGAGGCGAAAATTTTGCGATTTAGTTGTTCTAAATAAGAAATTTTCAACGAAGTTAGCGTCAGTTTTAGTCCCTTAAAATGATTGAGTATTATTGAGGATTGGTATTCTTGGCTTGACGAAGATGACATAAAACGTTGGCACCAAGACAGCCAACATGCCGTTGCTCAGCAGTTAGGGAGAGATAAATGGTATAAATCGTATGTAGTCGAGGTTGTTGAGGTTAAAAGACGTTATAGCTTTAGCTGATAACCGCCCAAAATGCAGCTATCAGCATACTCACTACAATTTACACTATCATTAATTGGTTGCCGCTTTTATGGCGGCGTCGCCTAAGATCTGTGTTGAATCAAGTATAGCCAACTGAGTAAGCGCTTCATCGATAATAAGTGGTAATTCTGTACACCCTAGAATGACCGAATCTACGCCTTGCTGAGCAAATTTACTGAGTAAACTTTGCATTGCCTGCCTGGCGCTTTCACTTACCACGCCAGAAACAAGTTCATCAACAATCATCGAATGCACTAGCACTTGCTCTTCGTCAGTTGGTATAACAATTTCAGCCGCTAAATGTTCAAAGGCATTTGGATAAACAGCACTGTTGAATGTGAATTGAGTGCCCAATAGTAATATTTTCTTGTATTGTTTTTGCTCTGCAACCTTAGCCACTTCATCTGCAATATTCAGCCATGGGATATTAATTTTTTCACATACTTGCTCATAAACTTCGTGGGGCGTGTTTGAAGGGCAAATCACTAATTGTGCACCAGTAGCCTCTAATTTATTGATTGAACGCACCAATAAATCTTGCCACTTTTTCAGACGCTCAGGCCCAAAATTCACATGCTCAGAAAATGAAAAGCCATGAATCGATATTTCTGGATGGGTGTGTTTGCCAAACACTTGCTCTGATGCAGAACATATATATTTATATGTTATTGCTGCGCCTTCAGCGGTCACTGCTGCAATCCCTATGTGTTTCAAAATATTGTCCTTTTATTATTAGATGTCTCATGCAGTCTACATGAAAAGGTTACTAACTCGCCATATTAGGTACATACTTTTTAAATATCACTCAGCAAACAGGCTTTGTGGTATTTCCAGCCTTGATGTAAATACACGCCTTTATCGACTAAGTAATCTGCTTGCGCTTGAGTCTCAACGCCTTCTGCCACCACATCAATTTTAAAGGTTTTAGCAAGCTCAATCAGGGCATCTAACATAGTCGCAAGTTGAGATTCGGTGCCTATGGCCGCCACATAACTTTGATCGATTTTGATAATATTAAGTGGTAACGACTTTAAATATTGTAAGCCCGCATAGCCCGTACCAAAGTCATCTATCGCCAACAAAATACCTTCGGCTTTAAAGTCTTGAATGGTTTGCATAATTTGCTGATTATCAAACTCTAACAGCTCGTTTTCGGTCAGTTCCAGCACTAACAAGGGAATGATCTGATTTAACTCTAATATCAGAGTTTTAAAATGCGCGTCTTTTAAATGCTCGCCAGTGATATTGATATTCACCTTTTTAATTTTATGCTGTTGAGTGAGCACTTCCGCGTCTTGTATTAGTGTTTTTATGATTTCATAGGTCATCTCTTTGAGTAAGTTATTGGCTTCTATATCAGCCAAAAATAAGTTAGGTGTTAATATGCCTTCAATCGGGTCATTTAAGCGCACTAAGGTTTCTGCACCGATAAAACCACGGGTTTTGGTATCCCAAATGAGCTGATAAAAATTAGTCACTTGCCCTTGAGCAATGGCATCTTTGAGCTGACTTTTACGGCTTTGATAATATTTTTGATAGCTCTTAACTAGTAAAAACAGCAGTAAAAATGTCACCCCATAAATGACTAAGCTGATAGTAGATGGCTGATAGACTTTTTTATAAAGCGCATCTTCATTGATGGCTAACAACAACGACAAGGATGACAAATTTTCAAGGGGAGATCCCACCAACACGTGCGACTGACCATCATCAAATAGGCTACTTTCGAACGTAATTGGCTTATTTATAGGAAACAATTGATTGTCTACTGGCAAGCTATAATCGCCCACTTTAAAAATCGGCACACCCGATTTTGAGTCAGCAATCACAATGTAGTTATAAGGTCTATCTAAGTCATCTAGGTGGCGATTTAATATGGATTGCGGTAACAGTGCGTTTATCTCATAGCCGTCGGTGCGGGTTTTCGCGATAACCAGCGCAGCCTCGCCAATAAAGCTAGTGTGAATTGGCCCAAAGAAACGTAACTCTGCCGAACGAGCCGGCTTCGGTCCCGCTGTTTTAAGAGGTGTATTTAGCTTACTCCAACTGGTACAAATTAACTCACCGTTTGGGTTCACTATGCCCATTTCGGCAATGTTGGGAATTTTAAAGTGCGCACGGCGAAGCTCATACAAGGTTTGCTCAGTGCAAGCCGAATCTAGATCGTCATGCTCTATAAAGAAGTGATTAAGTTGTTCGATCTGCTGGTTTAAATCTCGCAATAGCCAATTAAAGTCAGACTGTACCTGAGTGAGCAAAGCTTGCTTTTTATTAGCTATTTCTCTTGGGTAAAGTATTGCGATGACGATCAGCATCCCTGCCAACGCAATACTAAATGCTTTGAATTTATATCTGAATTTCGGCACTTTACCCTAACCTGACTTTGCCGCCACCTAAGCAAGCTTATTGATAACTTGCTACAACGTTGAAGGCACTGACATTACTACAGATTTATTTCAGATATATTACATTTAGGTACAGATATTTCTTGTTAGAGGATCAAAGTCATAAAACACGAATGCGGATCAACCTTATAATCACCAAATGGCCCACATGGTTCAAAACCATTTTGGCTATACAACTTGCGAGCGGGAGCAAAGAAATCCATAGTGCCAGTTTCTAGACTGAGACGTTTCACGCCATTGAGCTTGGCATACTTAATAACATGCTCGAGCAATTGACGACCCACTCCTGTACCTCTTGCTTTGTTGCTGGTGCGCATTGATTTTATTTCACAGTGATAAGGTGATAAATATTTAATCGCGACACATCCTACGGCCTCATCACCGCGCCATGCACTCCAAAATTTAATGCTCTCACTTTGTAGAACATTAATATTTAGAGTATGCACGCACTCTTCTGGTGAGGTTGCATACATATCAATGATATGCTCTTTCAAAAGCTTGATAACTTGTCGCTCTTCAAGCCCACCTATGCGTATTTGAGCCGGTAAAAAATGCAGAGAAGCTGTGTTTTGGTAACATAATGCCGCTGTCATAATAAAGTCACTTTTAAATTTATCCGACAACTTACAAGCAACTCCCAGACCATATTTTCCGCTATGATTTTATTGAAAAAAATTCACTGCTATTTTTGTATTGCACCAACTTAGTATTTTTAACTGACTATAACAGTGCAATGGCTTTCAAAACCTTCATGTTTGTACTTTTCAGCCTGTCTGATCCTTTTGCTTTTTATATCACCTCACCTTTATCGTGGCGTTATCAAGAATAAAGGGACACTCTCATGAATAAGTTAGCTCTCGGCATAGGCGCCATACTCTCTGTTGTTTTACTTAGCTGCCAAGTTACAGACTCAACCAAACTGGATGAAACGCAATGGCGTTATGCAACCGATCCGCACGGTAGTCAAGCTATTTTGAATGGCTCACTCGTCACCACTGAGCGTGTAGAAATTGCTTTTAAACGAGTTCCTCGAGTAGACAAGCTGAACAACTCTTGGGTTGAGCTCATTTACGACCTCCCAAGCAAGCAGTTGCCTGAGCAGGCTAGTATTACTCTGACCTATCAAAGTGATAAAGATATGGTCATCAAGTTATCGCAAAAAGACTATGGGGGAGAAGGCGATAAAACATATGCTCATTACCAAACTGTTTTACCTGCAGCCAGTACTTGGACGACTCAGACGGTCACCCTAAATGACTTTCAACGACCGAGTTGGACACCCGCTTCTTCAATCGATAAAGGCATTATTACAAATCATGTCTCTGCGCTGTATTTTGTCCCAGACTTAACCGATGCTAAAGGTGGTGAGGCTTACATCAAAATACAAAGCGTGAGTGTTAAATAATACCTCAGGCTGTCTACTTCCACATTCTATTCAAAGTTTGGTGATAATTTATTAAAAAACGCGAATTAGGGTAAGAATGTGGAAGACCAAAAAAACTATTTAAGCCGAGGTACCTGGCTACTCGTTTTCTCAATCATTTTTGGTTATACAGCTGACTATTGGTTCAATGTCACATTAAGCCAGCATTTAGAAGCACATCAATATGGTGACTATAAAGTCGCATACAGTATCACTATGCTTGCATCAGTATTGGTTTTACTTGGTGGTGACAGACTCGCCCCTCGAATTTTATCTAAGCATATCGCTAATAAAGATAACTCAGCGGTATCAGCGTATTTAGCTTGCTATATAAAACGTGCGTTTATCATTTCAATTTTTATTATCTCACTGATTTGGTTTTTAAGTTATTTCCATGTCATTCATTTCGATGCTGATGGCCACCATGCCCTATCTTTAATGATTGTTGCAGTCCCTATTATTGCGCTGGGTGCTCTACTAAGCCGAGTACTGCAAAGTGCCAAACTACTGGCTTTTTCTAATTTACCATGGCGTGTTGCTCTCCCTCTTTTAAAAACATGCGCAGTCCTAGCGTTAGCGTACTTTTATATTGAGCTCAGTGTTGAGCTTGTCATTTTTGCGGGGATCATGATCGTGATTGTCATTGTGGTATGGCAAATATGGTTATTATTTCAAAAGAATATCATTACTCTTACGCCTTTTGAGTCCGCCACTCCTGACAAGGCACTGCTTAAACAATCAATTCCTATGATGTTAGCTATGCTGGTGACACTGATGTTAAATCAAACTGATTTATTAATGCTTGAATGGTTGGCAAATGAGCACGATGTTGGGCATTTTTCTGCAGCCAATACCCTTGCGCATATCATTCCTGTGACGCAGGTTACAATTGCGAGTTTATTTCTGCCACTGATTGGCAGGCAACTTGATAATAATCCAGATTTAGCTAGCAAACTTTTTGGTAAAGCAAGGTTTATTACTCTAGTCATGACCACTGTAGTCGGTTCATTACTTTGGTTTATCTCTGATGACTTATTGAAGCTGTTCGGTACAGACTATTCTGATGCGAAAAATGCTCTACTGATTTTAATTCCAAGTTATGCGATAACGGCTGTTGCGGCGATCACTGCCACTTGGCTGCAATATACTGGGCAAGGTAAGCAAGTTATGGGGTTTGGTGTGATTGCCGTTGCGATTAATGTGATTGCCAATATGTTATTTATTCCTAAATTTGGTTTAACTGGTGCTGCGCTTGCAACGGCTCTCTCATTATCGACATGGAGCTTGGCTGTTCTTTTATATCACCGTTTAGATAGTAACGATTTGCTCAGTTCCGTTGAGAGCTAAAACAACGAGAGCACGGCTTTAATCCGTGCTCTCAAACCTTTTTGGAGCTTCGCTACTTTTTCTCGTCGGACTCTATGACATCATCAAGTACCGACCAGCGGGTTTCTTTTGACTTGGTTCCTTGCCCTAAAATCCAATAATTGTAGGCATTATCAATGCTGCCATTGATTTGTTGAATAGCCAGCCAAGCATCGACATAACTCAATAAATCTAAATTGCGTTTTGCAACAGCGAAACCAACCGGGTACTTTTGCATGTCGCCTTCAGGCACAACGACACCATATTCAGGGTAGAACATACTCCATGCAAACCCAGCTTCTGCACTAATGACTAAACCATCGAATTGATCTGGCGATTTAAAGTAATCTTGCAAAGTCGTCAGCTGTTTAAACTGAATTGAGCTGGTACGCTGGCTCACCTGCTTTAATAAAGGGCCGTATTCCATGTGCGCAAAGTTTAAATCACCTGAGCTTCTAATTTGCTCAATGCTTTTAAAGCGCGCGAGCTCATAGTCTCTCGCTAAAATTGCCAATTGCAGTTCTAACACCTTGTGGCTGAAACGCACTTTCGTTAAGTCGGCTACATTTATCTCGAGGCCCGACATCGCAATATCGAAATATCCTTTATTAAGGTATTCGCTCAATTGGTGCTTTTTGAATGGAATAAACTCGACTTCAACATCTAAGTCACTGGCTAATTTATGGGCCAGGCTAATGTCAAAGCCGACAAGTTCATTTTTCTGATTGAAATAACTAAACGGTACGTTATCGACTACATAGCCAATACGCAGTAAGTTGCGCCTCTTAATAACGTCAATATTGGTTAAAGACAATTCACCGCTTTGATAAGCTTTTGGTACGTGGTTCAACACATGTGCTGGTACTTTATCTGACACCACCATGTTCGCTATGACTTCATTCGCTGCTTTGCTGCTCGCAGCCAGTTGAGTATTAAGGGTAAAACTGGCCAGCATAAAAGCAGGCAATAGCGCCGATGGCAAAATAACATAATAAGCCGCTCTTAACCTTTTAAAATGCAGCTGTTTTCGACAATAAAAAATACTCAATAGTACAAAGGCAAAGATATACACCACTGTGGTTGGCGAGACAACTTTGGCACTGAGTACCGACATTGAAAGATAGAGTTGGTAGCTGTCAGCGGGGATCCGCAAGCTGTCTAATAAAAACGGGATCGCAATATGTACGTTTGCAAAATAGCTCAACATAGCCGAGAGCGTCACATTGGGAATATCGCTAAAACTAACGGGATTGCCCGTTAACCAAGCCGCGAACATAACAAATATCAGGGTCGTTAATTTACCTAAACTCGGGAAAGTATATGCAATTGGTACCAAAACCTCGGCAATATGATCTGACTGTTCATCATTACGACCAATTTTACGCATGTGGGCTTTAATCCCTTCGGTGATCACTGGCAGCACAATAAATACATTGCCTGTACTAAAAGCCGTTATCCAGGCATTTCGCATCACATAAATTAAGTCTCTGTATTTTATTGGCGTTGCAGCCGCCACTGACATTGGCAATAACACCAGCATTAAATATAAGCCTAAGCACAGTACCAACACCCAATACACTTGCAAGTTATGTAATTGCTCAACGCTCAATGTACCTGCTGTACTGGCAGTCATTGCAAAAATACCGATAGGGAAAATAGCGATGATTTTTTTAGAGATCACGGTCAGCCCTTGACCTACAACTTCAAGAAAGTCTAAGACTTGGCTTTTTCGTTTGTTAGCAATCAGTGACATACCTAAAGCAATACAGAAAATCACAATAGCCGGTACATTACCTTCAGCTAAGGAGGCAAAAGGGTTATCTGGAATATACTGTGCAACAAAGTCAATCGATGTCGCCGGAGAGATCAGAGCAGGAGAGAAAAACGTACCCGCATCATGCTTTGGTAAAGTGAGGGTAAAGCACCATATAGCGGCTAGACCAACGATCCACAAAGTTATCATCACAGTCGCTGCTTTTACTAAAATGCTTTTTACTTGTTCAGGATTAAATTTGCCGAGACCTACTATCAGGCTCACAACAATGTAAGGAAATATGGTTATTTGCATCAACTTCACGAAGCCGGTACCAATGGGTTGCAAAAATGCCACCCGCTCACCAAATATCAAACCAGTTGCAACCCCAAGCAATAATGCCCATAACATCCAGTTTCGATTGCCTAAAAATGCCAATATGGATTTCACGCTATCACTCACACCTTATTTTTATCTATTAATCATAGTTGTTGTTGAAAAAGTGCGGGGATTATAAAACCTTAACCTGACCTGTATCTGAATATCCCGATAAAAAGCCGACATAAACTCTGTCCTTACCCAACAACTCTGTGTGCACTCAGTTATTTGATGCTTTCGGTCACTCATCACAAGCCAAGTTGAACCCTCAAAAAGCTAATACTTTTGTATATACACCAACATAATATTAAAAAATTTCATCTGCAATATTTTTTATTTTAATAATCACAACAATCTTGCTAATTAACGAAATAAGAGAATCGATTCATTTAAAATCATACACTTAAAAACAAATCCAATTTAGACTCAGGAAACCTTGCAGCCGTCTATATTTCTAAACCGAAGGAATTTTAAAAACTTAATATTAAAACATTATTAACATTAAATTTACCTATTGAGTTTTCTAAGCTAGTTTTACCGCCGGTACTTAGTACCAATAAAAATACAAAGTTGAAGGAAACTATAAAATGAAATTAAAAATGTTACTGCCAATTCTTGGCGTTGCTTCTGCCTCTGCATTGGCTCAAGCACCATTAACCGAAGCGCAAATGATGAAATACACTTCAAAAGCGCAAAAAACCACAATTGGTAAAGCCTCTAAACTGAATTTGCCGCTTAGCAGTCAGTTTGCAACGGCAAGCATGAACGGTCAGTCTGTGATCACACAAACTGTTTCGCATCCCAATGCAAGCTATATCAAACTCCACTTCAAAAATATCAAACTGCAAAATGGTGGTAAGTTGGTAGTTCGCTCAGAAGATGGCAGCGAGCGCTACGAGTACACAGAATTTAATATGAATGCAGCGACGACTGCGCAAGGTGATGATGGCGTGTCTTCTTTCTACGCTATGTCTGTCTCTGCGGACAAAGTCGTTGTTGAATATACGCCTGGAAACAATGTGGGTAATGCGCTTTTGGCACAGAGTGAAATGAATACATTAAATGCTGAGATAGACAGCTACTATCATGGCACTGAAAATGAACTCGTTCAGCCAGCTGAGACTGACACGGGCATATACTCAACCTGTGGTGCCATGGAGCGAAAAGATGTTCAGTGCTGGGCAAATTCTAACCCAACTGAGTTTGAACGCTCACGCCCTGTTGCTCGACTGCTGATGAACGGTGCAGGCTTATGTACAGGTTGGCGTGTAGGTAGTGACAACCGCATGTTTACCAACAACCACTGTGTAGATTCAAGTGCAGAGCTTGCCAACACAGAAGTTTGGTTCAATTATCAGCATACCTCATGTAATGGTTCAACATTAGATACCGTTGTAAAAGTAACAGGTAAAGATCTACTTAAAACTGACTACACGCTAGACTACACGCTATTTACTATCAATGATTTCGCGAAAGCGGCACCATTTGGTTACTTTGGTCTTGATGTGCGTGATGCTACACAGGGCGAGCGAATTTACATCCCTCAACATGGCTCAGGTAACCCTAAAGAGTTATCAATTGAATCAGATCGTGATGCGACAGGCTTATGTTCAGTCAATGACGCAAACGCAACCGGTCGTGGGACGGGCACTGATTTAGGTTACTACTGTGACACCATTGGTGGTTCGTCAGGTTCTCCTGTTTTGGCAGCCCAAACAAATAAAGTCATTGCCCTTCACCATTTAGGTGGTTGTACCAACAAAGGCGCTAAAATCAGCCTGATCTGGCCACAAGTATCGAGTCACTTCAACGGACAGATCCCGAATGGCGATAATGGTACTGGCCCTGTTGATCCGGTCGATCCACCAAGCAATGAACTTCAAGATGGTGTTGCAGTATCAATCTCTGGCGCGACTAATTCAGAGCAATTCTTTACTTTTGATGTACCAGCAAACAAAGCAGAAGTATCTTTCAACATTACGGGGGGCTCTGGTGATGCTGATTTATACATCCAACAGGGTACTAAACCTTCGAAGTCGTCTTATAGCTGTCGTCCATACAAAAATGGTAACGAAGAAACGTGTACTGTAAATAACCCAACTGCGGGTACTTGGCATGTGATGGTTCATGGTTATCAAGCTTTCTCTGGCGTGTCGCTAAAAGCTCAGACTGCTGATGGCACAAGTTGTGGTGATAGCTGTTTGCAAAATGGCGTGCCTAAAACCAACCTGTCTGGCGCTTCTAACTCTCAAGTAGTTTACACCATTGATGTTCCTGCGGGCGTCACGCTTAATGTAAATACCTCAGGTGGCACAGGTGATGCTGATCTGTATGTTAGAAAAGGCCAAGCACCGACGACTTCGACCTATGACTGTCGCCCTTACCGTAACGGGAATACCGAAAGCTGTAGTTTAAATACGGGTACCGGTGGCACTTACTACATTATGTTACGTGGTTACAACGCTTATAGCGGTTTAACGCTGACTGCCAGCCACTAATTTCTAAAGAAGTTCACTTTCTTACTAAAAAGCCTCAGTCATGACTGAGGCTTTTTTATTTATGACTGGAGCATAACTAGCTTTGTATTGTTCTTCATAGCCACTATCAGTACATACTTCAGTCCCCAAAATCTCCAGCGTGACCCGGGAACACCACTGGGCTTTCAAACCCGTCTTTGCTAACACTGGCAACACCAAAGAAGTAGTTATCAATCACCACATTTTTCAGCGTATAGCTGTCGACTTTGCCGACAAACTTACTGTATTGCCACTGCGGTGCGTCTGTCAGTCGCCAATAGATTTTATAACCTGCTAGCTGTGGGTTTTCTTTTTTGTCAGCAAGTTGCCACGACAGTGTAGTGTCTGGTGAAACAGCCCCCTTGATACTGACTTTTGCTGGTGGCGTCGGTGCCCATGCCATGCCAGCAAGCGAGACGGCGTTGAGCGCTGTTAATTTAGCCGCATAATCGAAGTTGACGCCATCAATGGTGTCACCATAGACAATACCGTTTTCGGTGCGTAAATCTTGATGCTGTCTGTTGTAGTTTTCGTTGGTTTCCATAATGCGCACACCCGGAAAGCCTAAATCATTAAATGGGCGATGATGTCCACCACGGCGGAATCTATCTAAACGATATACCACCATGGTATCTAAATTTGGAATATAACGGTCGGCCATCAAATCTATGTAACGTGCTAAATTGCGGCTTGGCGAGTCAACTTCGCCACCACGAAAACGGCGATTGCGAATATCGTCTTCGCTTTCTGTTTGTCGAGTGCCTTCGGCAAATATGCGTGCGGTAGTGTTATTGATCACCCCATTCACGCCTTCGATATTGCCGATCATGTCGTTATTCAATACCGCCTTTAATCGCCAGCCATCTGCTTTTGCATGCTTTGCCATGATCTTGCCACCGAACAAGCCTTGCTCTTCACCTGCAAGCGCAGCATAGACAATACTGCCATTAAACTTGTATTTGCTCAGTACACGCGCGGCCTCTAGCGTGCCAGCCAAACCCGATGCATTGTCGTTTGCACCCGGTGCATCATCGGTGAAGTTCATCACGTCAGTAATACGCGAATCAATGTCACCTGACATCATCACATAACGGTTGGGGTCTGTTTGCCCACGCTGTACAGCGATAACACTCACCACTTCAGTTGGGTTTGGTATGCGCTTTTCACTACTGATAACATCTGATTGGTAATACACCTCTAAGCAGCCACCACAGGCTTTTGAAATAGCTTCAAACTCAGCCTTTATCCAGCGCCTAGCTGCGCCAATACCTCTAGTATCCGACTTTGTTTCTGACAACGTATGGCGCGTGCCAAAGCTGACAAGTTTTTTGATGTCTTTTTCAATATTCGCCGCCGATATGGCTTGATTGATGTCATGAAGTTTATGTTGATCGATGTATTCTATTTGCGTCTTTGCATTCACTATTGTCGCAACCAGACTGAATAACGATGACAGTGCAATGGGTATGAAGCTCTTCATGTATTGTCGCCTTTTTTATTGTTTTAACGTTTAAGTTATGCCTTTACGGCAAGTCTCACAAGTAGAGCCATCTTGCTATACGGTGAGTTCATCCCGTACGTTTTCATAGTAGAAACATTTTTTATGAATGCACTGTCTGCATCATTTAAAATTAATAATAAAGGATGCTTTTATATGTATTCTAACGACAATAGTTGCATGTTCTAAAAATTAGGTGCAGATTTAGGAACTTGATAATGATTCTTAATAAACTTTTTAATAGGGCGTCTCTTTTAAATGGCAAAGCAAGTCTTTAAACCAAGCTCATATTTTTTAGCTGCGTTTTGTTTTTTGGCTTTATTGGTATTCAATATGATTGAAGATAACATTTATAGTGTAATGTTGTTTTTCTGCTTATTTTTCCTTTCTTTGCTCTTTGGTATTAACCAACGTTTTAACCTACTTAAATTTAAAGAGCAGAAAACGAAAAAGCCCACTACGTTTAACACCTTTCAATAGGTGAATAACGTAATCCTAATTGTTGCTTCTTAAAGCAGTCCTTTATATTCTTTTCAATCGTTTACTTGATGTTGCTTATATCTTGTTAAAAGCAATTTTCTCACAGCTAAGGTTTAAGCATGCATTTTTTGAAAATATTCAGCTTACTTTTCATTTTCTTTTTAACAGGATGCAGTGATGCGCCTAAGCTAACCCGTTTACAGCAACATGATGTTATTCTGGCCTTTGGTGACAGCTTAACGCAAGGTGTTGGGGTGTCTAAGCAATATAGTTATCCAAGTGTGCTTGAGACACTCTCTGGTGTGAAAGTAATCAACGCTGGTGTGTCAGGAGAAACAACCAGTGAGGGGCTAAATCGATTTACCGATGTCATTGAGCAACATGCGCCTGCTATTGTTATTTTATTAGAAGGGGGCAATGATATTTTACAAAATAAAAACCTCGATGAAACCCAAGCAAATCTGAATGACATGATCGAAATAGCAAAAAGCTACGGCGTTGAGGTTGTGCTCATTGGGGTGCCTCAAAAAAGTCTTTTTTCGAGTTCTGCGCCGCTTTATCAAATTCTAGCAGACAAGCATCAAATTGTATTTGAGCCCTCATTAATCGCTAAGCTAATGAAAAAGCCATCCATGAAATCTGATTACATTCACTTCAATAGGGCTGGTTATGAAACGATGGCTGAATCAATTCATCAACTTCTAAAAGACAATGGGGCGTTGTAGCCACTAGCTTTTAAACCTGCCGGATTCTAAAAACGACAATAAAAAAGGAAGCTTATCGCTCCCTTTAATGGCTGGACTTTGACTTAACTTTTTTGTGCTGTTATCCAAGCATCAACATCACTTTCAACAATGGCCAGTGGGCGTGCACCTTTAAGCAAAATCAAATCATGAAACGCTCTTATATCAAACTTGTCACCGAGCTCAGCTTTGGCTTTATCGCGCAATTCAACAAACTTAATCATGCCTAACTTATAACCTAGCGCCTGACCCGGCCATGCAATATAACGGTCTATTGCCGACACCACATCACTCATCGCTGAACCCGTGGCTTCTGCGAAATATTCGATTGCTTGCTGACGAGTCCATCGCTTGTGGTGCAAACCGGTATCAACCACTAAACGCGCTGCGCGGTAAGCTTCAGCTTGCAGACGGCCTAGGTCACCAAATGGATCATTTTGGTACATACCCATTTCATAAGCGACTAGTTCAGAGTACAGTGCCCAACCCTCAATGAAACCGTTAAATGATGCATTTTGACGCATTAGGCCAATATCTGTTTGCAACATATTTAACGCAATTTGGAAATGGTGGCCAGGTACTGCTTCATGATAAGTCAATGTTTTTAAACCAAAGATTGGGACTGCTTTCATGTCTTTTAGATTAATCGCAAAAATACCCGGACGACTGCCGTCCAGTGATGGGGCATTGTAATACCCTCCTGGTGCTCCAGCTTCAACGGCTTTAGGAATGCGTTTTACTTCAACCGCTTGTGGAGGTAAAGATGAGAATAAGTTGAGCGCTTTCTCTTCTATGGTTTTAATTTCACCACGTAAAAACGCTAATAGTTCCTCGCGACCTTCATCGCTGTCAGCAAATAAGAAGCGCGGCTCTTCGCTTAGTTTTTGCATGCGCTCGCCAACTGAGCCTTCTGTATAGCCGTTCGCTATTAAAATCGCATCCATCTGCTCTGAAATCCGTTTCACTTCAGCTAAACCCACATTATGGATTTCTTCTGCTGTCATAGCTGAGTCGGCTAAATAAGTGATCTCATGTTGATAAAACGCTTCACCGTTTGGCTGTGCCCAAATGCCTACTTTTTTCGGCGCAGTTGCCTCAAGGGCTTGCATATCTTTACTTACTTTGGCAAAGGCAGGATAAATCTCCGACTCAACAATATTCGCTGCTTTTTTAACTAAAACTGCTTTGGTTTTATCATCAAGCGTTTTGAGCTCATTAAGTTTCTCAGCAAAACTACTCACCAATGGGTGTTCAGATGCATCTGGTGCTGTGAAATTATTTAAATACCCTAAGGTGTTCGGAAAAAGTGGTTTAGGTAAGATAATGCCTTTGCTAGCATCATCTGCCAACTTGCTGCGTACCTGTTCTGTTAAATTTGCAAACGCAGACAAACGCTTAAGATAATCTGTTGCATCTTTTTCTGACGTAACAGCGTGCTGATCTTTCAATATATTTGGAATATCAATTAATGGGCCTGAAATTTGATTTACTACATATGGTAAATGCCCGCCCCACGTATCAATATAACCACCACTGAACTGCTTATCACCCGCATAATAACGAGCTATCACTTCATTTACGGCAAGATGTAAGCGGTCTTTCTCAGAGAGGTTTTTACTCTGTAATGCGTTAAGTTGCTCCGCCGCTTTGTCCATATCAATTTGCAGGGCTTGCATGCCTACCAATGAGTAATTTGGTAAACGATCTGCGTATTGACCAAACTCAGTGCTATCTAGTTTTAAAGACGTTGCTAAAGCAGGCTGATGATTGATGAAGTTTTTCGTGTAGGTATTAACCACGCTGTCGACTTCAGCTCGACTTACTTGAGCTTGTTGCGCCGCTACTGACTTTGTTTTTTGTGTTGTTTCAGTAGAGCAGCCAGCGAGTACCGCACAAACGGCAAGCGCAGTTAGGGTGTGTTTGATCATATTTGGCTCCAAAGTATTCTCATCAATATCCTAGTTTTATTGCCTGTAAATATTGATGCTTTTTATTATTCAGCTCAATTTGCACATTGTATACAATTAAAGTTTTTGTGCTAGTACAATAAGAAAGTACTTGTCGCTTTTTTGCTTAATGAAAAACAGTTATACCAGCCCTCTTAATTAAGCGCTCTATTTTTAGGCAAGGAAAACTGCTCGATAGCACGGCAAAAATTTTGCTGTTTAGTTGCTCTAAATAAAAAATTTTTAACAAAGCTAGCGTCAGTTTTAATCCCTCAAAATGATTGAGTATTATTGAGGGTTAGTATTAAAATAGCGCTCTATCAACTTAACGGGATTGGCTGCATACGCCCCAACTATGAATAGACGTAAGAAAATCTACGAAAAGCTAAAGAAGAAAGACAAAAAAGCAAATGAAAAATTGCATAAAAGCAATAAGCCAAAGTACATTTCTAAAGCTGAACGTGCCAAGTTAGAAGCCGAACAACAAGCTCAAACTGACAGTTCAACAGAAATTTGCGATTAGCAGTCATTCCTGTTTAATATGCCCTAATCAAAATACGTTTTATGCTGCTTTTAAGGATGAATAGCACAATGAAGTTGAGCCTCTTTTCTTTTACTTTTTTACTTATCACACTTGCATCTACCTCAGGGTGTAACAGCACTTTAGGGCTAAAAAAACAACAAACTAATCGTGCGCCTCACTGGTTTATCAAACCGGTTCATAATCAAATCATCGGATTTATTGGTGCAGCAGCAAAGTATGACAGCCTAGGTAGAATTAATATCTCTGGCAGCAGAAAAGCGGCCTTAGTCAAATTACAAAGCCATCATCAATTCGCTATAACAGAAATAGACGCTAAGCAACTTGCAAACACCGCTAAGCTCCTTTTACCTTCAGGAAACACAGTGCGGTTTATGCCCGAGTTTTTCTATCAAGGGGTTATTTATAGTTACGCAACATTAGAGCAAGATGCTTTTGCCTTGAGCCAACAACAGACCCTCACAAGTTTATCCACGTGCCAATTTAATCAATGTAATCCAACATGGCTATGTGATGAGCAAGCAAACACCATTACTGGCGTAAGTTTTTATACCAGCTCACCCCACCAGCAGCTTTCAATGGCGCAACAAAATGCCACCTTAATCGCTAATTTACTTGGTAAGAGCCAAGTACATGCAACAGAATTTATCAGCCAATCTTCAGACTCTCACTCGAATCGGCACACTGTCAGTTTTAATCAGCAAAGTGATGTGAAAGCAAAGGTGGACCTACATCATGGTATGATTTTAAATGAGCTCTGTGAATATCATGGCACGCTAATCGGTAATTTTGTATTACCCATTAATTCAATTGAATTAGAAGAGAATTGGCAATCTCAAGCTATTTACCAAGACCGTAGTTTGATCAAAGGCAGCTTTGGTCATGGTGGAGCTATCTCGTCAGATTTATTACTCAGTACAGCCATAGAGTTAGCAATTAAAGACGCCTTAATAGAGTTAGCTAAAATCAAAGGGATCACCATTGAAAATAACAGCAGTTTGTCATTTAGCGATGGATTTTATTTTCTCTCGAAAAGTAAAATGACTGTCAATGAGCAGGTCTCAGGACAACTCCTCGATATCAAAATCAGCTATAAGAAAGAGAACCCTATTGTGAACGTATGGGTTCTTGAAGCAAACAATCAAATTTAAAGTCTAGTGATATCTGCAAATAGAAAACCACCAGAAATGTAACCAAGAGTGGTTACATTTGAACAGGCAACCAAAATAAGTTACATTAAATCAAGTTACTCATTTTGGTTACTTATTATGTCGATTTCACAAGAAAACTATATGGGCGTGCTCACCGCTGACATTGTGAACTCACAATCACTCCGTCAAAGTGATTATGAGCAATTGCTTGTTCAATTAAAGTATTACCTAACCGCTTTAAGAGCTGAATTTGGCGCAGAGTTTCATATTTTCCGTGGTGATAGCTTTCAAATCGCCCTGCCAAAAGCAAAAGCCTTATTCAAACAGGCCATTGCAATAAGACTATTCTTTATACAGCGAGGTTTAGATGTAAAAGTGAGCCTTGCCCACGGCCCAATTAAATTATCATTAGGTGGACTTGCCACCGCAACGGGTGAAGCATTGGTAAAAGCCGGTCATGGCCTTGATAATATAAAGCATCAACGCTTGGTCTATAACAATACCTGTGACGAAAGCTTTTTACTGAATATTCGATTTATTGATCTATTACTGGGTAAATTAAGCCACAAACAAGCCCAAGTACTGCTTTTATATCTACAACAAGATAAACCTGAGCATGCGCAGCTTGCAACACAACTCAGTACCAGCAGGGCAAATGTGACTAAATTACTTAATTTAGCTAACTACACCTTAATTGATGCATTTATCACATTGAGCAAGTCTTATATTTTCAGCAAGGAGACGTAATATGGCTGAATGGCAAACACTTTTATTATGGCTGGTCCTTGGTCATGTTATCGCCGACTTTTATCTGCAACCCATGAGTTGGGTGCATGACAGAAATAATAGGCACTTTAAATCAACTAAAGTCGTTTGGCACAGTTTAGTGCATGGTGTACTTGCCTTTATCGCACTGGTGGTATGGCAACACTGCTATGACTTTGGGGTCAGTAGTGCAGCTTTTGGTTATGCGACAATTATAACTATCAGCCACTATTTTATTGATATTGGTAAATCATATTCGAGTAAGGGAGTGATACCGTTTTTGCTCGACCAACTGGCGCATTTATTCGTCATTTTACTCATAACCCTTAATTTATCTGAGCCACTCTATATAAGTGAGCAGTTACTATCATTCATTAGCACACCTAGTAACCTCATCATTGGACTTGGCTATTTATTGGTACTGACACCAGCCTCTGTGATGATCAGAATGCTACTTGAGCGCTGGGCATACATGGGGAACGAAGAAGAAAGCTTACCGCAAGCGGGTAATTTAATCGGGCAACTTGAGCGAGTGCTTTTACTAACTTGTATTCTTATCGATAGCTGGGCAGCTGTTGGCTTTATTTTAGCGGCTAAATCAGTATTTCGTTTTGGCGATTTAACCGCAAGTAAAGACAGAAAGCTCACTGAATATGTGATGTTAGGCACGCTTGTAAGCATTTTAGTTACATTGAGTGTGGCTGGATTAATTTCAACTTTCTTATAGTATGATAGCCTTGCTCAAAAATTGATAAGAAAAAACATATATGCCACACCAAGCTGCCAGCAAATAACCATATCAGCACACCCTAACTACCCTCCTTTTCATTGGCGAAATGGAAATACCCTGACCGGAGCATCAATTGAAATAAGTGAACATATATTTGCAGAGTTAGGTGTAAAAACACATGTTGTTTACATGGGACCTTGGAAAAGGGTTCTAAAAAGCGCCAAAGATGCAAAATAGACTTTATACCCGCTCTGAAAAACACGCCTGAAAGAAGGGCATATTTAGAATTTACAGAAGAGAGCTTTGCGGCTAACTCAGTTGCTGTGTTTACTCGAAAAGGAGAAATAGCGCAACTCAATGGCCTGTGGCAACTATCGAATAGTCACGGCAGCATAAATGCAGGGGATAGACATGGTGAACAGATAGATACTTTTCTAAAACAACAACACAATATTCAGCAGATCCATGGAATTGCTCAGAACTTTCAAATGTTAAAGATGAAACGAGTTGATTATGTGCTCACAGGTTTACTATCCGCACAGGATTATCAAAATCAACGGGTTAGAAAATAAATTTGATGTTGTATTAAAGCTAAATAACTATGATGTACACAATGCTTTTACTCTACACTTTTCAAAAAAATGCCCGGAAGTAGTAAAACATTTCAACTTACGCCTTCGTGAATTAAAACAACAAAACAAGATCACACCAGTACTGCAAGATTATCAACAGGTATGGTTATCTCTCTGATAAAAATCAGCCTTCTACCTCTTAATTTAATCCCAAATTTACTATCTAAAAACACTGAAACCCTTTGCTTTCAGATCATTGCCTTATAATAAAAACACAACAACTGTATACAATATATATTATTCATGTTAAAAATTTATCCCTCTTTAACATCAAGCACTAAAAAACAACAAAAAAGAGAGCTAAAAATGAATAAGAAAAGATTACTAAGCTTGTGTATCGCTTTAGCATTAACAGGGTGTAATGGCAGTGATAATGCTCAACCTGAGATACCTAAAGTCGACGAACAATCTGATTCTGGATCAAATTCTGGTAACTCAGGATCAGACAGTGAAAACTCAAGTGAAAGCGGTTTTCCATACGCAGATGAGCCTAGTTTAACGTTAGATATGGTTAAAAAAGGCCTGACTACATCGGAACCCATAGGCTTTTACATCGACCTAGAAGAAGCTGCCCCAAGCTTATTAATTAGTGTAGGTCGTGGCGAGGGCGGCTTAGAACTGGGTGATCCTGATGTTTACATTAAATACGAAGGCCTCCCTGAAGCAGGTGACGCCCCCGTGTTTGACTGTGTATCTTTTAATAGCCCGAATAGCCACGAAACTTGCATAATCGATGACCCTCAACCTGGTAGATACAATATTCTCATAGACGCCTATGAGGACTCGTCAGTGAATGATGCGACTTTATTCGCAACGACTTCGCTTTTTGCTAGCAGCGAATTATGTGCTGATATGGTACAAATTCGCATTCAAGAAAAGATGACTGAAGAAGCAAAAAAGCGTATTTGTGACACCTTGATAGAAACCAAAGCTCGCTTCGAAACTGTACTTAATGACAAACTTTCCGCTGATACTGGCGTGCCTGTACCGAATGACTTAAATGAAATCACCAATATTAATATCTTTGCGAGTTTGTCGAACCATATGAGCTGGGTTGAACACTTATGGGACTCAGATAACAGTAGCGGCATTTATTTTGAAACTGCGCCGACTGAATGGTATCACGACTCAACCATCCTTACTTTTAACGCCCTAGAGTGGAGCGGTGGTCGTTCAGTTGTACGATCACTCGCTCATGAGTATGTACACGCGCTTGATGGCCGATATAACAAAGAAGGAGGTTATAATAGCGACCTTGGATGGTGGACAGAAGGGCTGGCTGAATATGTAGGAACCTATTACCAACGCCCATACCAAATGCTGATCGATGCTAATCAAGAAACAAGTTACTCGCTCAGCGATATTACAACTCCCACCATTAGTTACAGCTCTTTTTATGATTGGGGCACTTTAGCCGTCGCTTACATGATTGAGCAGCATCCAGATGAAGTTAAAACTCTCATTACGAATATGCGTGCTGGCGAATGGGAAACGGTGAGTACACAGTTAGCTGAGTTTTCAACTGCCTACGAAGAGAGCTTTAAAACATGGCGTACAACGACCTTAGTTGATAACTTTAAAGCAAGCGCACAACCTTTAACCTTTGGTGAAGCGATGCCAATTCACGGGCGTGGTGGCTGGGTATATAGTGTCACTCTATCAGAAGAGACATCCGCGTTAACCTTCAAAACATCTGGTGGCTCGACCAACGTAGATCTTTGGGTGAGCAAAGACTCACCTGCACACCCAGCTATAGAGCAGGCTGTGCTTTGCAGCTCAACTACCGAGTCATCCAATGAAGAAACATGTACGCTTGAAACACCAGAACAAGGCACTTACTTTGTCACAGTTGGCTCTGATTTCGCTGGCGCAGATATTCTAGATCTATATTTAACGGCATGTACGGGCACAGACTGTACTGTAAATTTACCAGCACCTATGGCACTGATCACACCTGTCGAACCATACTTACCTCACTGGCCAGAAAAAGGCACATTGGGCAGCTGTAATTTAGTTGAAACCTATGGCCGAAGCCGCCAGCAGATTGAAGGTTTCACCGTCAATAATAGCTCTGACAAAGATATTCAACTTTATTGGATCAACAACTACTCGGGTACTCAGCCAAGCTCTGCATTCCAAACATTAGCAGCAGGTGAGACATTCAGCGCGGATAATTGGGTGATCGGCGATCGTATGATGCTAGGCGATGTTGCGGGTAACTGTTTAGGGGTTGCCATCGTCAACGATACTGATAATAGCTTCGAAGTGGATGCTGAGTTTGTAAAAGATGCAGTGAACGAAGCCCCTATTCCTGTCGCAACCGCTGAAATTGGTAGCTGCGAATTACTCACCACATATTCTAGACAAAGTAACTATGCCCCTGAGTTTGCAGTACATAATCAGTCTGACACACCAGTAACACTGGCATGGGTAAACAACAGTGATGGGTCTTTATATTACGGTAACTATGGCACGCTCGAATTTGGCGACAATTACGCAAATAGTAATTGGGTTGTAGGCGACCGAATGGCACTGATGGGCAGTGATGGCCAATGTTATGGCGTCCTCGACCTAAATGACAGCAGTAACATTTATGTGATTGATGAAAGCTTATTTAAAGAATAACGCTTTTTAAAAACAGACCTAATTTGAGTCACCTGCAAATAGGTGGCTCACACAAATCAAAAGAAACAAGGATGTTCTTTTCTGACAAATGAAGTGTTGCATAACCTGATCATATTTAATCAAACGACCAGCTCTGCATTTCTACTAAACGGCTTTTGGTTCTCTCAAAAGCAAAAGCTAACTGCTCTCCCACATATAACTCGCTTAAATCACACTGTGCATCGATTATCAATAAACAACGCTGCTCGTAACACTCGTCAACCAGAGCAATAAAACGTCGCGCTTCGTCATCAAAACGGGCATTTTGAATGCTTGAATGTGCGCGTTGGTAACCGTCTTCTATACCTTGAGTTACTTGCTTTTCATCTGGTTCAGCGCCCATCTTTGGCACTTTGCTAATAAATATAACTCGGTGATTTTGTGCCAGCTCGATGTAATCTGCAGTTGCTCTTGGGGTTGAACATAACGCCATAAAGTCAAACAAGTAGCCGTGTTCACTTTTACCTAATACTTCGACTTCTCTGCGGCATATCTCTATTTGTGTAGTTTCTAACACGCCATGAGCGCGTTCAAATTGAGTTAAAAACCTTGCTTGATCCTGCACAAAGTAATGGGTGTAATTCGCACCATAAGCAAAACGGTGATCAACCTCTCCTGCCACATTAATGACCTCACACTTCAAAAGTAATAAATCTATGGTCGGCAAAAACCGCTCTCGCACTAAGCCATTTTGGTAAAGCTGCTCAGGATGCGCGTTTGAAGTAGTGACCAACACAACACCTTCTTTAAATAAGGCTTCGAACAGCCTTGCCATGATCATGGCATCACCAATGTCAGTGACAAAAAACTCATCAAAGCACAATACCTTGGCTTTGATGGCCCAATCTTTTGCAACGTGTTGTAAAGGGTTAAGCGTACCTTGAAGTGTGTTAAGCGCTTGATGCACTTGTGCCATAAAGTGATGAAAATGTAGCCGCTGCTTGGTCACCCCCGATAAATGTGCAAAGAACAAATCCATCAGCATGGTTTTGCCTCGCCCAACAGGACCATATAAATACAAACTTTGACATGGCTTGCCCTGTTCAAGTGTATTCGCCAACGTATCTAAGGCATTCAACGCGATAATTTGGGCAGGATCCTGAATCAGCTTTTGAGATTGAATTTGCGAAAAGTAACTATCAGAGAGAGTTGTCATATCAGAGCGAAATAGAATAAAGATTATCTGTCGATTATTTTACAGGTTTTGCTACGAAGATAAGACTAGTTTGACTTATTAAAAAGAAAAAAGCGCCGGGGGCAGCCGGCGCTTTTAGATTCGTATTCAAGGGGAATTGAATACCTTTACTCTCAGTAATTAAACCAGTATAGATGAAATCACTAAAAGTCCAGTAAAGTATAGGTCGTTTTACTTATACTTGACTAAGACCACTGTGCTCAGTGCCGGTACATCAATTCCCTCTGCTGTAATTTTTGTCTCTTTGACCACAGGGTCATGACCCTGTTTTAGCACTGGATGTAACTGGTAATCTTGACTTTCGACAACTTTGAATGAATTTTGTTCATTATTAGCGTTGAAGATCACCAAAATACGCGAAAATTTGTTATCTACAGCCTCACCCTGAGTATCATCTAACTGCATAACAATTAGACCTGATTGATGATTTTTATCATTCACTGATTTTTGCGTATTTAAAAATTGGACTTTTTGCTGAACTTGATCTGAGGTTGCAAGACGGAATAACTCAGAACTATTTCTGATTTTCAGCATATCGATAAACATGCCTTTTGCCAGTTTAATATCTGCTGAACTCACATCGTCTCGGTCTTGGTGACCAGCAAGTACCGTTTTGATTAAAGGCCAGTTATCTTTGTCTTTATCGGCAGGTGGTAGACCTACATCATAGTTATTGTTTTGCCCTGCAAAGTCTGTGGCATTAAACCAGTCTCCATAATCATAGCTGTCACGTAAGAATGACTTTGAACGTAATAGCTCAGATCCCATATGAATAAATGGAATACCTTGACCATACATTACATAACTCATGCTTTGTGCATGTAAGCGCACACGCTCAGTGGTCGTTAAATCAAACGCTAGGCGGTACTGGCTGTTGTCCCAAAGTGTTTGGTTATCGTGCTTAGACACATAGTTAATGGTGTCTGCCGGGTCAAACGCATAGCCTGTAGGTTGGTTGCCATAAGGAACGTCTTTACCTAAACGTTTATTTAACCCATTGTATTTATTTGCCAAATCATATTCAGCGAGATTACCCGCCATACCAATACGTACTTGGTCCATCGCCACAAAATAACGTTGTTTACTTTGTGCGTCAGTTTGTAATTCGTTAGGTAATGTCAGCAGACCATTACCTACTCCTTGTGTGACACGGGTATTGTTGCCAGGGCCTCTTATCGCATCACGAAGGCGATCACTGAATGTACCAATCTCAGTGCCACCCAACTCTAACTGACTGGCCTGCACAAATTGTGCATTATTGGCTACTTCACCAAAGTTCCAACCTTCACCATAAAAGTAAGTATCAGGATCAATTTCACGTACCAGCGCTCGCGCATGTAGCATTTCTGCTTTTGGCTGATGACCCATTAAGTCGAATCTGAAACCGTCAATCTTATAATCACGTGCCCAAGTCACCAATGAATCATTCATCAGCTTTGCCATCATGGTGCGCTCAGTTGCGGTGTTACCACAGGTATAGCAAGTTGATTGCTCAACAATGCCTGTTGTTGGATTTAAACGGTGGTAGTATCCCGGCACAATTTTGTCGAGCACGGAATTTTTCGCCAAACCAAATTGATGAGTATGGTTGTACACCACATCCATGATCACACGAAAGCCCATCGAATGAAGGTGTTGTACCATTTTTCTAAATTCAACAATACGCGTTACACCCATCGAATCTGTCGCATAACTGCCCTCAGGCACTGTATAGTGAAATGGATCATACCCCCAGTTATAGTTATCAAATTGACGAAGGGCACTAACAAGCTTTTGCGCTTTAGCTGAGTCTGTTGGGTAGCTTTTTAATACATCGACTGCTCGTGTGTCTTTATCCCAAGAGTATTGACACTCGCCTAGCTCAGGCAACTGCTTGCACACAAACTGCATGTTAGAGGTGTGACCAATGACAGTTTCAGCATCTTCGTTGATACTGCCTAAATCATAAGTCGGCAGCAGATGGATGTTATTTAAACCCGCATCTCTCAGTGCCGTTAAGTGCTTCATACCATCTGAATTCATATCGGTAAAAGCAAGATATTTACCACGCCAAGCACGGTTACTTAGCGCTTTATCACTAGCACTAAAATCGCGAATATGAGTCTCGTATAATATGTTATCTTCAGGCTTATTGATGCTTGGCACCGAATGACTTGCCCACCCGGCTGGCTGTGTGACTTTGTTGTCCAAGTCAACAACTTGTGCATGAGTACTGTTTGTGGACAAACTCAATGCATAAGGGTCTGTGGTAACAATTGTTTCGACTTTTTTCGTTTCTGGATGATAAACGGTGATTTCATACTGATAATAATCAAGCGCTGCGATATTGTCCGTACTTACCTGCCAGACGCCGGTGTTTTTATCTTCTTGCATTGCAATTTTATTAGCGGGATTGTGAAGACTATTACCAAATGCTAGTAGAGATACTCTTTGCGCTGTAGGTGCCCACAACTTAAATTGCACAGAATCTGCAAGTACGGTTGCCCCTAGATCAGACACTTCATTAGCATCATTCGCCGTTAGAGTATAAAGCGAATCTAATAGCTCCCCTTGCTGTACAAAGCTCACTAGCTCACCTTTGCTATCTACGACACTGACCTGCCCTTTCGCCCAGTTTTTCGCTTTTAGATTAGTAAGTGCAACTTTATATGCCTTAAAATCAGCTAAATGAGGATAACTAGCTGCAACCCAATTAGGCAACTCAATAGCCGTTAATGTCGCTAGCTGTGACATTTGTCCTTCAAGTAAAGTAGTTTTTAGCTCTAAGCTAAGCACCTTGATAGCAGGGTCAATCAATACTAATTCTGACGTTAACCAGTGCGCTGCATATATAGCTTGTGTTGTTTCTTGCTTTGCTTGGCGCATTTCTGCTTGTGATGAAGCAACGATTTGGCAAGCGCTAAGTGATGCTAATAGTGGGATTGTTGTTATTTTCAGAAGTAAACCCAAAGATTTTGTTACTTTGCGCATTGCTATACCTCATATTTACAAAACGATATTCAACTCGTTTATAAGGTACTGAATGCTCTATATTTGACACAACCAAATAGACAGTCTTTGCATACGTATTCAGAACCTATTAACTAAACTCATCATTATGAATACGTATGCATTAACTATTCATCAACACAACACGGCTATATATTAAGCTCCGACAACCCATAAATTGTTGGCATGACCGAACGATTACACAAGTTACTATAAAGTTTGGCATGTTAACGGTATAACCGAACACCTATGGCAACGGGGATAAAACAAATGCAAAAACTAAAACCAAGCAAAGTGACTTTGGCACTTTTAGCAAGCGGCTTTGCTGCAATGAGTGCACCAATGTTTGCTGCAGCACAAGATGCCGAAAACAAAGCACAGCAAGACGTTGAAGTAATAGAAGTAAAAGGTTTCCGCCGCTCGCTAGTTGAATCAATCAACGCTAAACGTTTTTCTACTAGTGTCGTTGAAACCATTTCAGCCGAAGACATCGGTAAACTACCTGACTCTTCGATCGCAGAATCTTTATCTCGCTTGCCAGGTCTTGCTACACAGCGCTTAGATGGCCGTGCAAGTAAGATCTCTATCCGTGGTTTCGGTGAAAATGAAAGCGGCACAACATTAAATGGCCGTGAACAAGTTTCTATCAGCGACAACCGTGGCGCTGAATTCGACCTTTACCCTTCTGAAATCATGAGCGGCGTAACCGTTTATAAAACACCAGATGCAAGCATCGAAGGTGAAGGTATTGCAGGTACAGTTAACCTACAAACAATCAAGCCATTAGACCAAGATGGTCGTATTATTCAAGTTAATGGCGTTATCGAAAAAACCAGCTTTGAAAAGCTAAACCCAGACGGTGAAGACCAAGGCCACAAGGCAACATTCTTCTACCTAGACAAATTCGCTGATGACACAATCGGTGTGGCATTTGCACTTAACACCATGAGCTCTCCAAACCAAGAAAAACGTTGGAATGCATGGGGTTACCCTGAGTTTGAACAAGATGGTAAAAAGTACTCTATCTTAGGTGGTGCTAAGCCATACGTTCGCTCTTCTGAGCTTGAACGTGACTCTATGATGTTCGTACTAGAAGCGGCACCGCGTGATGACGTACGTATGACCTTCGATGCACTATATGTAGATTTCTTAGACAAGCAGCGCCTACGTGGTATTGAAATTCCATTTGCATGGGGCCAAGGTACTGTAAGCGCAAATTCAGTAGATGATGCGTCAGGCTTTATTACCTCTGGCACAACCATGGGTCAACGTGTTGTAGTGCGTAATGATTACAACGAGCGTGATGCTGAGATGAAATCGTTAGGTTTCAATACAAAGTGGGATGTTAATACTGACCTAACTTTAGACTTTGACGTAAGCTACTCAAAAGTAGAAAAGAAAATTGTTGGTATTGAAAGCTACGCAGGAACAGGTCGAGGCAATGACCGTGGTGAAGCTGACACACTAAGCTATACACTTGACGGTGGTAACACGGGCGCGAAATTTAACCACAACCTTAACTATGCTGACTACGACCTGATTCAATTAGGCGGTCCTTTAAGCTGGGGTTGGAGTGGCGCGTTAAATGATGCGTTCAACGTAACAGGTACTGATTTTGAAAACCAACTACAAGATGGTTTCATTAATACACCTGAAGTTGAAGACGAACTTAAGTCACTGAAATTTGCAGCTACACAAGCAATCGAGAATGACTTTATCTCATCAGTTTCTGCGGGTATTTCATACCGTGACCGCGAAAAAGCGAAGTTATCAGAAGGCTACTTCTTAACGCTTTCAAGCTTCAAGTACCCAAGTAACACTGGCATGATGGTAGTACCTGAGCAATATCGTCTGGGTACAGCTAATCTAGATTTCATTGGCATGGGCGAAATGATTGCTTATGACGTAAACGGCCTTGTTCGTGATGGTTATTACTATGGCCTTCAAGAGAGCTTAACTAATTCATCTCACGCAACTAAGTCTTGGACTGTACGCGAAAAAGTAACTTCTTTATTTGTAAAAGCAGATATCGACACCGAAGTCGCTGACATGCCATTAAGTGGTAACATGGGTTTACGTTATGTGCGCTCTGAGCAGTCATCAAAAGGTAATGCGTTTAACACAGTGGATGGTAAGGTAGTTACTTCACCTACTGACATCAGCCATGATTACAATCACCTTCTACCAAGTTTAAACTTAACGTTAAAGCTAGACGACGACCAATCAGTACGTTTTGGTGCAGCGAAAACCATTTCTCGAGCACGTCTTGATGAAATGAATGCGTCATTCAGTGCAACATACAATCAGCAACCTGATTCTAATGGTAACAATTGGTCAATCGGCGGTGGTAACCCAGAGCTTGAGCCAAAAGAAGCATTTGGCCTAGACTTAACTTACGAAAACTACTTCAGCAGCGAAGGCTACTTTGCAGTTGCACTATTCCATAAAGACATTACTAACTGGCATTTCGACGGTCAATATGCGGTTGATATGACTGGTGTTGCAGATCCGGCAACTGGCGCTATTCCTGCAAACCCAAATGGTACAGGTAGTGGTAAAGTGAATGGTGGTGAAGGTACGCTTTGGGGTTATGAGCTATCAGGTACATTACCCCTAAACGTTTTCTCTGAAGCACTAGACGGCTTCGGTATTATCGCAAGCTACACAGGTGTTGAGTCTGATCTGAAAAACCCTGAAGGCGCAGAATACAAGATACCAGGTCTTTCAGAAAGTATTTCAACATTCACTTTCTACTATGAAAACCACGGTTTCTCTGCTCGTGCTAGCATGCGTAAGCGTGATGACTTCAAAGGTGACGTAAACGGTATCGGTTTCACAGCGACACAAGTAGACATCATGGGCGAGACAATTTGGGATGCACAAATTGGTTATGACTTTGGTGAAGGTGGCTTCAAAGATCTTGAAGGCCTATCTGTATTCCTACAAGGTTACAACCTAACTGAAGAACCATTCACTACGCTAAGCGGTGACAATGCGTTACAGGTACGTGATTATCAAGATTACGGCCGTAACTACTCGTTAGGCTTCGCATATAAGTTCTAAACGAGCGTGATAAAGCTAAGTTAGTTATGATAGCCCTTGCGATGAAAATCCAAGGGCTTTTTTGGGAGTAAATTATGCAAAACAAAATTAACGATGTCGTTATTGTTGGTGGTGGCACAGCAGGCTGGATGACAGCCAACTTACTCGCAAGGGTGCTAGGTAAAAGCATTAACGTGACTTTACTTGAGTCAGATGACATCTCGACCGTTGGTGTTGGCGAAGCAACCATTCCGCCAATTATGCAATTCAATCAAGCCATTGGTGTCAATGAACACGCCTTTATGCAGGCTTCAAAGGCGACTATTAAGCTCGGTATTCAGTTCGAAAATTGGCTAAAGCCTAAACATAAATATATGCATGCCTTTGGTAGCATAGGTAAAAACTTCCCGTTTTGTGACTTTCATCACTTTTGGTTAAAACAGCAAAACAAAAATGAACAAGTCAATAACCTCACTTATTGGGATTTCTCACTTAACTACCAAGCCGCTAAGCACAACAAGTTCCAGAAGCTCAAACATCTTCCTAACACTAACCTGCCGGGCATTGCCTATGCGTATCATTTTGATGCAGGATTATACGCCAAGTTTTTAACTGAACATGGCAAGCAGCACGGGGTTAACCATGTTATTGGTACGGTAAAGCAAGTTAATCAAAACAACGAAACGGGTTTTATCGAAAGCTTGTTACTTGATGATGACACACAGCTCAATGGTAATTTATTTATAGACTGTACCGGCATGCATGCTCTACTCATCGAAAAGACACTTAGTACGGGCTATGAAGATTGGTCACATTGGTTACCTTGCGACCGCGCTATGGCAGTCCCAAGTGAGAACGCAGAAACGGTAGTGCCTTACACACGCTCTATTGCTCGCCATGTTGGGTGGCAGTGGCAAATTCCGCTGCAACACAGAACAGGTAATGGCTTGGTTTACAGTTCAAAACACTTGAGCGACGAAGAAGCAAAACAAACGCTGCTTGGAAATCTGCCGGGCAAACCATTAAGTGACCCAAGAATTATAAAATTTAGAACAGGTCGTCGCAGAAAAGTCTGGAATAAAAACGTCATCAGCATTGGTCTATCAAGTGGCTTTTTAGAACCATTAGAATCAACCAATATTCATCTTGTGCAAAGTGTGGCAACGCGTTTACTCAAGTTCTTCCCACACAATGGCATTAGCCAAACCTTAGTCGATGAGTTTAACCGCTTGTGCAAAGCCGAAGTTGAAGGTATTCGCGACTTTATTATCTTGCATTACAAGTTAAATGCTCGAACTGATAGTGCGTTTTGGCGACAGTGTCAGCAAATGGACATCCCCGACACGCTGAAAACTAAAATAGATTTATTTAAACATACTGGCAAAGTACACTGCGAACCAAACGATTTATTTACCGAAATCGCATGGCAACAAGTGATGCTCGGGCAAGGTATTACGCCAACCGATACTCACCCACTTGTTGATGGGTTAAGTGATGAACAAATCGATGATATGATGGAAAGCTTACGAACGCTGGTCGATAAAACCGTCGAAAATATGCCTACTCACCAAGACTTTTTAATGCAATTCAAATAATCCCACACGCTTTATTATGCAGCCTGATGATTAAACTTTCAGGCTGTTTGTACCCACTAAAAACACATGCTAATAAAGTATGTGAATTTTCTTCATTGCCAAGCCATTAGTGGTTTAAATTCGAACCGATATAACGTTAGTATGTAATCGGTTTGGTCAATTATTTAGGAGAAAATAACATGGGTTTAATTCAATCATTATCACAGCAGGCAGCTAAGGCAGCCAAAGTACTAGCACTTCTCACAACAGAGCAAAAAAACCAAGTATTACAGGCTATGGCACATGCGCTGCGTGCCGAAACCGATCAGATCCTTGTGGCAAACCAAACCGACCTAACCCATGCCAAACAAAATGAATTAAGCCCCGCAATGATTGATCGCCTAACCCTAACACCCGCACGCATCGAAGACATGGCACAAGGTATCGAAACCATCGTATCGTTAGATGACCCTGTGGGCCAAACACGCAGCATGGGCACCCGACCAAATGGCATCGAAATCAATAAAATGCGTATTCCCCTAGGCGTGGTATGTATGATTTATGAAGCACGCCCAAATGTTACCGCGGATGCGGGCGCACTGTGCTTTAAATCAGGTAATAGCGTGATTTTACGCGGCGGTAAAGAGGCGCTAGCCAGCTCAATGGCCATTGCCAAGGTCATGCACAAAACTCTAGCTGAGTTTAATCTGCCTGAAGCACTTATTACCGTCGTACCCGACCCTGATCGCGGTTTAATGATGGAGTTGATGCAACAAAAAGAGTACATCGACCTGATCATTCCACGCGGCGGTGAAGGCCTTATCAACTTTGTGACCGAAAACAGCACTGTACCTGTCATTCAGCATTTTAAAGGCGTGTGTCATTTATATGTTGATAAGGACGCCGATTTAAACATCGCAGAAGCGCTGCTTTTAAATGGTAAAACTCAGCGTACTGGCGTATGCAATGCCCTAGAAGGCTTGGTGGTTCATAAAGACATCGCCGATAAGTTCTTAAGTCAGGTAGCGCCTATTTTGCGTGCCGCTAATGTGAAAGTGAATGCCTGTAAACGCGCTGCAAAATACTTTGACGACGTCACTGTTTTAAACGACAACGAATTTGGTGAAGAATATTTAGCGCTAGAAATTGCCATTCGCGTAGTAGACGATTTTGCAGGTGCAATTGACCACATCGACAAATTTGGTAGTCATCACACTGAAGTGATCTGTACTAAAGACCAAGAAATGGCCACGCTGTTTCAACGCAGTGTTGATGCATCTGTGGTCATGGTCAATGCGTCATCACGCTTCAGTGACGGCGGTCAGTTAGGTCTAGGCGCCGAAATTGGTATCGCAACCACAAAGTTACACGCCTATGGCCCAATGGGTTTAGAGTCATTAACTACTGAAAAGTACTTAGTGAATGGCACAGGTCAGGTGAGAGATTAATTTGATAACACCTTCCCTATAAAGGAATTATCAAAGTTTCTAAATCTGTAGGCGCGGGTTCACCCCGCGCTTTTTTTGCGCGAAATAAAAATCAGACTCACAGAACGATTACACACCATATCATGAACCTGTTAGTCACCCTTAACCTGTTAGTCACCCTTAACCTGTTAGTCACCCTGAACTTGTTTCAGGGCCTAATAAACACCAGGGTTATCTAACGGTGTGAGCAAGCCACCTTAGTACCGTTCGTATAGTAAAATAGCGGCCATGTAAGCGATTATGTAAGCTTTTTAGATCCACATAGAAAACGCCTGACCAGAAATAGTGGTCAACTTAAGCATTTACTGAATAGCCAGTGGTAGTATGTTCATTTGTTTTTCATCAAGATCTAAATATAAAAGGTTTAAAGATATAGTTTTATTTTCAACATGTTCTTTAAACTTAGCCATTAAGGTTGCATCTAGCTCGTCATAAAGTTCCATAGAATAAACAATTAATTTCAACCATTCAGATGAGCCTTGAAGAAACGGACCTATGGCCATTCTATCGAGTTGAATATCTCGCCCCTCTTCGACTGTTTTTAAGCCAAATAACAAAATAAAGTCATCGCCGTTCTCACCAATGGCAACCATATCGTTGTTATATTCACCGCCAAACCTGCCGGGGAGGATAGTTAAACCTTGCCTTGATGCAATGCTTTCAAAGAGGCCTGAACGTTTAACAGCATCAGTTGAAAATTCATTCATTGGTAAAGATAGCGCTTCAGATGGTTGCTCATCTGCTTGAACTGCTTGCTTGTCTTTTAAATTATCAAAAATTGTCATAAAAATTTCCTAGGGAAGCTTTTCCATGGGTTTTGAATTCAGTGTAATGTCTAAATTATATTCACCTTGTGGCTTGGGTGTAAAAGGGGCAAACTCACCATCGAATGTTTGATATATGTCTAGCTCAGCCAACACATCGACTTCGTCCCGTGTATAGTCAGCTAATGGGTTAACTGCTATTAAATGAGCGGGATAAAGCGGCATATCAACATCTAGTTCGTAGCCGGCCAATCTAGCCAACTTACCGTAGTAAAAGGCTGCAGCAGACATAAAGTGCTCTGAGCCGATGATACCATCTGCGCCGTTGCGGTTTTGCGCTACTTTTAAGCTACACAGTGTTTGCAGTGCACTTTCCATTTCTGTTTTATTACCCTTAGCGAGAGCCAAATAAAAGGCATTATCGGTTTGAAAGCGCTTCATAGTTCTGCCCGGCGGGTTTGCCAAAATATATTCAGCACGCTCACCTAGTAAGTCGAACTTTTGCTGCGCGGCTAACAGGTCTTGAAACGCTTGGAATTCAGTGGTGCCAACTCTATTTCGATTAATCCACTTTTGGTGGGTGTTATACACTGGCAACACATGTTGGCTATACCAATGTAATAGCTCAGCATTATCACTGAGTAATACCTCAAAGAGTGGAAACAGCCAGTTGCCATCTTCGGGCCGACACTGGAAACGTAAAATATGCGACTTTGCCGAAAAATACGCATATTGGCGCATGGCATCTAGGTCTTGTTCTATAAAGCACGCATAGAGAGCCAGTTTTATGTAATCATCGTTAAGAGCTAAAGCACAGCCTTTCCTGCTACCTTTATTATTACTCAATAATTCTATGGTACTTTTTAAATCAACACCCGACCATAAACGTTCTAGTTTCAATCGTCCAGTTTTCTCACAAATTTTCATATTTTTACCTTTTAAAAAAGGGGCATTGCCCCCTTTTGTTAATCATCAGCGCTTTTAATGGGTACAAACCACAGCTGTTTGGTATTGGGGTTAATCGCCGTAACCGCTTTGGTTAAACGGCAATTTAATCACCAAACTCAGATAGCTGAGTAAACATTTGGTCTTCAGTGTGTAAAGACTGGCCAAACAACAATTTTCTGAGTTTTATTTGAATGGCTCTTTGCTCACCTTGGTCACTGTTAAACTCGGTGTCATAAGCCTTAATATGCACTACACCGTTGTCTAGCTCTGTCACGTCTACCAAAGGCACATCGAACAAGGCTGATTTTTCTAAATTAACTGCATCAATAAATTAATGTTTAAATAGAGGCTCATTCACACAGCTCATTCTTTGATTAAGTAAATCGATTTGTAAAAACTCAGGGGCACTTGGCCCCTGAATGTTGTATTACAGCATATACGGGTTGTTTGAACTACTGCCCTCTTCTTTACTCGGCAAATGCTCTAACTGAGTGAGTTTGGCAAGAATGCCATCAAGCTTGCCCGATATTGCAGGGTCCAGCGCTTGATGTTTATCAAGGTGCTGAACAAAGCTTGGCAGTGTCACTTGTAGCAACTCAGTGAGTGCCGTTAATGATTGACCTTCGCTGCTTTGCTGTTGCGACTGTGCAGTATCAAACTGAGTATGTAGCCCCTCAAGCCTTTCAACCAGTTGGCTCAACACCGCACTGTGTTGTTGCTCACTTTGCTGGGCTTGTTGCTCAGCCTGCTGGTTGAGCTGTTTACTGTTTGCCTGTAAAGCTGCTTCAGCTTGAGACAGCCTATGCTTGAGTGCATCAAATTGCGTGTTCAATTCAATATCAAACTCCGCTGAAGCACTCGCCGCATTGTGCGCTTTAAAGTCTTGTATGCCCTGAGTAAGCGAGGTAACCCCTTGTGTTAAGGCTTTATTGAGCTGCGATGATGACTGAGCCTGACTGTTCACTAAGGCATCTTGCAATGCTTGTAAGTCCGACGCCTTGGGTTTGCCTTCGGTATTGGCAAGCAGCGCTTGGAAAACGTCAGTGTAGTTATGACTCAGCTGGGTTTTATTCAGTTTGTTAGCAATCACATTAAACGCCTGTGCAATGTCCACCAGCTTATTGGCCGTAAGCTCACCACTTTGCTGACTTTGTGCAACTTGGCTTTGCAAGGTCTGATTAATACCGTTCAGCCCTTCATTGATTGCCTCAGCTCCCTGTTGGTTTTGCTGTGCGCCAATTAACTGCGCTAGCGCCTCTGAATAATCAAAGCTTAACGTATCTTTGTTCAAGTTACCCGCAATTGTTGTCATAGCGTTATTTAATCTGGCTAACTCTTCGACAGCTAAGAGCGCCGGGCTGCCTGCATCATTCGCTCTATTAAGTCGTTCATAGTCACCACAAATTTGCGCCCAACGGGATTGCTCTTCAGCCGTTAACGTACCGCGGATGGTACCCAGTTTAAGTAAGTTTTCTTCACTGCCTTTACTGAGGGTTTGCGCTTCGCCGCGGTAATGATCACGAATAAGATTTTCGAGTTCATCATCGTTCATAGCTGCAACGACTTTTTCGGCCATCTTATTCATGTTTCGATAACTGCCTTGCAGTTTAAACGGTGGCTCTACGCGGTAGTCATTATCTTGAGCGGCTGAGGCAATGTACTGGGCATTCACTTTTAATACGGTGTCGCGAATGGTCAGTAGTTTTTGTAGCACCGAGACAATTTCATTGACTTGTGCCTGTGAGTAACCGTACTCTAACTCGTTTAACGAGATATCTTCACCTTCGGCAATACGTACCAACTTGTATAAGTCTTCCATATTGCGATTCGCCAATGGCGCTAGTACGGCATTGGAGGTCAATGCGTTTTCTACAAAACTCATGGAAAATTCTTGTTCACACCCACTGAGCGTGTCACCTAGGTTGTAGATATCGGCACGGTTTGCCAACATGTCTGGGATCTTAAAGCTTTCACCTGACTCGGTATAAGGGTTACCGGCCATCACAACCGCAAATTTCTTGCCACGCAGATCATAGGTTTTACTGCGACCATTCCATACACCATCAATACGACGAGAGCCATCACACAATGAAATAAACTTTTGTAAGAACTCAGGGTTAGTATGCTGAATATCATCGAGATACAGCATGACATTGTTACCCATTTCAAAACTTTGGTTTATCTTTTCAATTTCTTTGGCTGCGGTGGCATTAATGGCCTGCGATGGGTCGAGCGATACTTGATCATGCCCTATCGACGGACAGTTCACTTTCACAAAGGTTAAGCCTAAACGGTTTGCCACATATTCAATTAATGTGGTTTTACCATAACCCGGTGGAGAGATGAGCAGCAGCATACCCATTAAGTCGGTGCGCTTGTTGCCGCCTGAGGCACCAATTTGCTTGGCGAGGTTATCGCCGATGATCGGAAAGTAGACCTTATTTATCAACTGATTTCGAACAAATGAACTCAGCGGTTTTGGCTTAAACTCATCAAGCTGAAGACGCTCTTTTTGGGTCGCTAAAATATCACTCTTAAGAGATTGGAATGCAGAGAAACCAGTCACATGCTGCTCAATATAGGCATTAGTACGGGCAAAGAATGCCGCATAATCAAGTTGTAAAGTTTGATCTTGAATCGTACGATGCTGCCCCATTAAACCCGTTACTTGCTCAGATACATTGGCATCGTGGGCATAAAACCCTGCCAGTTTGTCATTGCTCAGCAACACCATAGTCGCCGCTTCAAGGGCGATGTTGATGTTAAATGCGCTGTTTTGGTCATTACTGCTTTGCGCTTGGCTGTTTTGCGAATAAGCCACTAACCAACTGAATAATAATTTGGCTTTGTCACTCATATGGCTTGCCGCTTTTAGGGCATTTTGTAACTCACCCCAAAAGCCTTTGCTTTTCGCACTGCTTTGGAACTGCTCAGCTAAGTTTTTAACTTTACCTGACACAATAAACTTTGCTTCAGTGTGCTTTTTAGCTAATTCATCTAATAGATATTGCGCACTTAACTGCAGCGAAAAGTCATTAAATACCGCACAAATATCCGCAATTTGCGCTGAATACGCTTTAATGTCGTCAGCTAATTGCTGAATTTGAGCATTATAAAAAGCGGTATCGTTAAACATGGTCTGCATTAAATGCGCTTGCTTGGCTGACTGCTGCAGTGCAGTAAACGCCTGTTTTGACAGTTGCACTGCATAAAGCTGCGCAACAATCCGTGAACCAACCGGATAAATCAGTAAATCTAAAGCCCGCTTTTGCGCTAATAGATTCGTTAAAATCGCGCACGCATCATGATCATGAATGCCCTTTTCGTATCCTTCTTGATACCTTGGCTCAGCAAATTTTTGTACCAAAGTCAGCAATTCATCTTTTTGAACCGCCTCATTCAACACATCAAAGTTTAAGCCTTGCTCACCTTTATTGGCGCATGCCAAAATCTGAGCGGCCAAGTATTCACCTCGATAGACATCGGCATTTTCAGAAACAAGGTTTTGCTCCCAATAGGCTTTGCCCGTTTCAAGCTGCGAACGAGTTGCTGGATCTGGAATTGGCTCAAAATACTCAGTACCCGTAAGGTGCAGCATTAAGGTATCGTCACGAGGCAAGAGCGTTAAATCAAGTGCTTGTTTATTAACACTAAAACCGTGCTTGCCTATGTTTACAAGGTTACCGCCTTGCACATAAATGTCTTGTTTATCTCGAAGGGCACGAATGCCCTGATCTTTACATGACTTCAGCTTAGATAAAATATCATCTGCTTTAATTTCATCGCCAATCTCTTGCAGCTCTTGGGTTAGCCCGCGTAGCTTGCTGATCATCGGATCTGACGCAAAGTAACTGTTGATCTTTTCAAGCTCAGTAAAGCTTTGCGAACGTCGAGTCACGCCTTGTAAAATACGTTCAGCGGCATTAGCAATGTTTAAAGCTCTACGCTGGCGCTCTTCCATCAACTGTTGTTTATGCGCTTCAAAGCTTTCGTATACATCGTCACGCTTAGCCATGATCTCGGCTAAGTATTCGTCGTACTCGCTAAAGTGAGACTCAAGTTCTTCTAACTGAATTAATAGTCGCGACAGTTGTTCGTCACACTGCTCTGGGGTTTTGGCATTGTTTAAGCTGCTGGTAATACTCTGGCTAAAGAGTTTAAAGCGTGCAGAAAACTCCGCTTTGGCTTCAACAGAGCCTAAGCTCTTGCGGCGAATTTCAATGCTTGCTTTAGCTCGGTTAACCAGGCCATAGACACCACTGACATCTTCGAGGATTTGCGTACGCACTCGACTGTCTTCGATGTCTAAATCGAGCATGGTGTGGTTAAGTAAGTCGAGCTCTTCGCTTAGCGTATCTAGCTGAGCTAAAAAGCCATTTAACTCAGTCACCGCCTCGCTTTTTTCAGAGGCAGCAGTGAGCTCATCAAGCTTATTATGATAAGGTGCAAGCGCCTTGTCTTGTTGTAAAAACTGCGCCGTTGCTTGACTGAGCTGTGCGGTTTTTTCATCAACGGTTTTAAGCTCCGCTTTTAAACCTGCAAGGTCAATGTACTTCACCTCTTCAAGGCTGATGATTTTGCCTTTTAATAGCTTTAAAGCATCTAACCCAGCGACAAATTCACTGGTTAACTTAAAGCTATCGGGGCGAATATCGCGTAAGGTGTCGACCACAGTTTGCTTTATATCAGCAAGAGACTTTAACGCTGTTTCTTGAATTTGTTTTACTTTTTCAAATTCATCAAGCACTTGCTCTGAGGTTTCAAAAATCTCATGTATCAGCGCGGTGAGTGCCTCGAAATCTGCTAACCAATGGTATCTATCAAGCACACTCCGTGCTTGTGCGATTAAGGCTTCATAGTGGTTGATATTTGGGTTTTGTTCACTGATGGCTTTACAAACTGAGTATAAGTCCGAAATACCACGAACTAAGTCTGGGTTACCTATTTTGCCTAGTATGCTGGTTGGTGCTGGCGCATTTGCGGCAAATTCGACAGAGCAAAATGGGCTTTGCCAAATTTGAATGGGATGAACACGCTCAGCTTCTTCTTTGTCCGCTTTGAAAGTCAGCGTTAAACCATCGTCATACACGCCATAACCATGGCAGTAGATTGGGTTTTGTAGATTCTTTTCTATTAGATTATAGGCAAAGAGTGCGTAACGACCTTCGTTTGGCTCGTAAAACACATACAATACATCTTCACCGTTGGGTGATTTTACCTGACGATGAAACTCTAGTTTCTCAATTTGATCATCAAAGTAGCGCGTTTGACCCGACTGAAGGTAATATCCACCCGGAAAAATAATACCGTGGTCATCTGGTAATTGAATACAGGCATCGCCAATGGCATCTTGACGAATAACCGCCTCAGTGCGGCAATTGAAGATAAAGAAACGCCAATCTTTTTCACGGTAAGGCTGCACTTTAAGTAAGATCAATTCACCCACTTGAGCGTATTCAAGCTCACAGTCGGCCAACGATTGATTTTTATCTTCAACAGGTTCTGAATAGATCCCCTCACCACTATCGGTGTTATTTTCGACTTTAATGGTTAAGTCGCCACCTGTGGTTTCGACAAAAATTTTGTCGAGTACGTTAATATGACCAAAACGCCCTTCTACGTGATCGGCACGGTCGGTTTTCACCCATTCAAAGTCGTAGTCTTGCTTATCTTGTAAGTCTCGCTCACCACGATTGTCGATATACTCAAGGGTGTTATCAGCTGCGATTTCCCAACGAAATACACGAACATCAGTGAGTTTTTCACCAATTTGGAAGCAAGCAAATACTTTGCCCGCTTGTTGGAATAAATGCTGTAAACGGGTTTCTTTGTAGTAAGTGTATAGCTCTTCAAAGTCTCTTAAAAAACGTGGATTAGTAAGAAACTTGGTTTCGCTTGGATAAGGCTCTACTTCATAGTGATCGTCCTGCTCAACCAGTTTTTGAACAGTGAAAACATCACTCACATGAATGTTTTTCTTTAATCCCAAGAATACGTTGTAAGCAAAAATAAGTTTATCGCCAATTAAGACAATGTCTCTTGGAATACAGTTGTGCTCTGTACGTACACGAGCACGACCTTTTACTTTCAGCTCAGTACTACCAAAGGTATCAACGCGTTGTTGGTTTAAATCATCGGCGAGAGTACGTAATTGTGTACCTGAGTTACTCAATCTACGCTTAATTAAGTCATAGGAGCCCTGTTCGAGCGCAGCTTCATTTGCTGGATCTGCCATAATCTCTTTGTCCAAATAATCTTTAAAGAAGTTGCCCTCAAAAAAAGGGCAAAGTACGTGTAACAAGTGAAGTGTTGTCGTAGCTGAGTATGTATCGCCGTTAACGACGACCTACAATTGAAACCCTATTTGCATGTAGGCCGGTGTTTAGCCCAACCTACATCGTTTGCACAAACAGTATTTTTGTCTACGGTAAACAACTCGCTACTAAGCTGCGCTAGTCTTGCTTTTCAACTTCTTTGGCATTGCCGTTTAACAATGAGCCGCCTAACATACCTAATAACTGCTGCTTTTCAGTCTCTGATGAGTTACTAAGCTGCTGCATAAGTTTGCTCATGCTAAGGTTTTTCATTGTTTCTGACGACGCGTTCGCACCCGCTAACACCCCTTTTAGGTCATCCATGATGTTTCTGTCACCGTTTAAGTGATCTTTAAACAAAGTTTGAACTGTGTGGCTTTCATCGACTAAGCCATCGATTGATTTACCTACCGTAATGGCTTTCATGAACTGGTTGAAGAACTGGCCGTCACCACCCATGATGTTGATATCTGCATTACCCAATGTCTTAGATAAGATCTCAGCTTGGTTCGCTGCAATGTCTTTTTCAATGTCTAGTTTCGCAAGTGTTAGCTCTTTTTGCTGATTTAGCTGTAACGTGAAGCTCTCGTAGTCACGGGCATCTTGATCCATGGCATTAAGCGCTTGTAGTTTCTCTTCTAGACCTTTCGCTTCTGCTGACATTCTGCGTTCAAGGTTGATTGCTTCTGCTTCACCTTGCTTCTCAACAGCTTCTGCCATGGCAGTTTGTACTTGTGCATCTGCAAGACCTATTTCTCGCTTACCTTCAGCTTCTGCTTCAAGCTTCTGGCGCATCACCACGGCTTCTGATTCACCAATGTTACGTTTACCTTCTGCCTCAGCAGCTAATTTTTGTTGTAACACTCTTGCGTCTGTTTCACCTTGAATTGCGCTGGCTTCTGCTTTCGCTTTAATAACATCAGCTTCTGCAAGACCAGATGCGGCAATTTCCACTTTTTCAGCTTCGGCTAAAATCTTCTTAGATTCAGCTTTTTGGTTTGCAATGCGAAGCTCAGCTTCTGCCATTTTCTCTTGCTCACGAGCCTTAAATTCAGCCGCTTGCTCTTTGGCTTTCGCTGACTCAATATCTTTCACTAATGCTTCTTCAGCTTCTGCGCGAGC
This sequence comes from Pseudoalteromonas sp. BZB3, assembly GCF_040104455.1. Classification (NCBI taxonomy): domain Bacteria; kingdom Pseudomonadati; phylum Pseudomonadota; class Gammaproteobacteria; order Alteromonadales; family Pseudoalteromonadaceae; genus Pseudoalteromonas; species Pseudoalteromonas sp. BZB3. The sequence goes on from NZ_JBECOS010000012.1 coordinate 259,972, forward strand.
TCTGATGACAGTCGCTTCTTTTTCACGCTCTGCTTCGGCTAGTACCTTCACATCTTTGATACGCTCTTGCTCTTCAGCCACGGTTTTTTCTACCGCGACGCGGTCACGACGTACATCAGCAATTTCTTTTTGCTCAACTTCTAGCGCTTTTTCTTTATTAATACGCAAGATAGAAGTTTCTTTTTCGCGCTCAATGGTTTCAATTTCGCGTGCTCTGGCTACTTTTTCTTCTTCAATCGCAAGCACACGTAAACGGTTTTGCTCAGCAATATCGATCTCACGCTGTTTATTTTGCTCTGCAATTTCTAACTGCTCGTCAGTTTTCAGTTTTGCTTCTTCGGCTTTTAAGCGCTCTTCTTGTTTAACACGCTCAGCCTCAGACGCTTCACGCGCACGCACGGTTTCGATTTCACGTTGTTGTTTAGCTTGTGCATCTTCTTTTTGACGTTCAATTTCGAGTGATTTCTCTAGTGCCTCTTGGTTTTGGATCTCGATTTGCGCTTTTTCATCGCACTTTAATTGATTGGTTTTAACATTCTGTTCAGCGGTTTTTTCGGTGATACGGCGAATACCTTCTGAATCTAGGATGTTATTAGGATCTAGTTTATTAATTGAGGTTTGCTCAAGATAATCAATGGCAACGTCTTCAAGGGTATAACCAGATAAATCTTGACCAATGACTTCTTTGATTGAATCACGGAACTCATTACGATGAGTAAATAGCTCTTCAAAGTTCATCTGTTTACCCACTGTTTTTAGGGCTTCAGAGAATTTAGCTTCGAATAGTTCTTGTAACGTTTCTGGCTGAGAAGCACGCTCACAACCTACTTGCTTTGCAACCCGAAGAATATCGTCTTTGTTTTCGTTGACGCGAATGTAGAAGGTAATAGCAATGTCTGCACGAATATTGTCTTTACAAATCAACCCGCTATTTTCACGGCGCTCTAACACCATGCGCTTGGTTGAAATATCCATCACTTCCATTTTGTGAATAACCGGGTAAACAATGCCGCCCGTGGTGGTGACATCTGGCTCATTTTTCATTTTATTGATGATCAGCGCATGACCCTGATCTACTTTACGGTAGAACTTACCGACAATCATAATAACGGCAAAAATAACCGCGATCGCAACGCCGACAACTGTTAAAATCGGTCCTAAATTATTAAGAAATTCCATGTTTTCTTCCTAAATTGTGTTTTCTTTACTGGTATAAATCCAGTCTATTTTCCCAAGTGTTTAATTTTGTGTTTTTAAAATGTGTTACCAAGGCTTTTCAACCACGGTGTAAGTGTTAGCGACATCGTTGTGTTCAATTAACACCGCAATATCACCCAGTGAGAAGGCTTTATCTTCATCACATCTAATTTCTATTAATTGCTCTGTGCCATTGATTTGAACTTTGCCCTGACCAAAGCTTGTAGTGACCTTGCCTGTCGCGATGACACATTCTAGACCAATAAAATCGCTCTTAGACGCAGCCTCTTTACTTTGAAAGAACTTACGCAACGGCTTTACTAATAAGGCTGTGACAAAGAGTGAGACAAAAAAGCAGCCCAGCATCATGGCAATACCCAGCACATAGAACATCACACCATCACCTAATAAGTAGGCAAAGAATTTGTGTGCATAGAAGCTACAGAACCAACTAATTACAATCGCTAAACTTAGCGACACGGTCAGTGGTACACCGCCGAATCCCAATGAGCCAGTATCTGACTCACCTACATCCACATCGACATCACCTTCAAGCATGTCAATATCGGCAAACCCCAATAAGGCAATTAACCAAAAGCCAATCACTATCAGTAACAAAGTACTGAAAATGGCCGTGGGGAAAGTGAGTGCAATGTTAAAAAATTCCATAAGCTCCCTATGTATTTATTAATTTTCAGAGGTTAGGTTTGTTTATTTTGCTCTGTAAATTGGATCAACAAGTCGGCCACTTGTTGCTTGATTAAGCGCTTTTTACGCGCTTCATCCGGTTCAACAATGCCGAACTTCGCTCCGAGTTGATTTAGCTCTTCATCGCTTAAGTTAAAGCTCAAACGTTGTCGGGTCTTTTTTGATTTGACTTCAAGGCCAAGAATTCGACGGATCATGTCTGAGGGAGTCACCTCGTCGTCGATCGCCTGCTTCTTGATATGTTTTTGCACCTCTGAACTAAGGTCAAAGGCAAGCTGTGTTGCCCTGACCGCGCGCTCCTGCTTTTGCCAAGTATCCTTCTTGATGTTCATGGTATTTAACTATTTTTTTTCGCTTTAATGCGGGCGAGAATATCGGCGCTACTATCATTGGTTTCACCAATACCAGCGGCTTTCATTTTCTGTTCTAATGATTGCGCTTCGTCGGCTAGTTCTCTTTCAGCGGCCAATCTGTCTTGACGATCAGCTTGGCGCTGTTTAATTCGTTCAAGAGACTCTTTTGCCGAAGCCATTGAAGAGTCACCCGCGGTTAGTGTGTCACTTACTGCCAATGTTGCTTGCTGTACACTCTCTGTGGTTTTAACAATACTCAGCTGGCGTTGATTTTCTTGCAGTTGTTTTTCTGCATCTTTAATCTGTTGCTTCAATGACCCAATGTGCTGTTGGTACTGGCTTAGAGTAGGTGATTGTGCTGCTTTTTCTTCTTCAAATTCGGCAATTTTACCAGCAATTTCTAATGCTAATGGCTCTTCGCCTTTGTCGAGTGCTTGAGAAGCAAATTCTTCATGTTGTGCAATCTTATCTTCTAAGGTTTTGATATGACGCGTTAACTGCATTTCTTTAGCCATAACTTCTGTTAAGTTACGTTTGGCAGCGGTAATGGCTTCTTTGCCTTCATGGATCTCTTGTTCAAAAATGCGAATGGCGTTGGCATCAACAATGCTTTCACCTGCTTCACGAGCGCCACCTTTAACTGCTGTAAATAGTTTTCTTAACATGCTCATAATTAACTCTCCTTTTACTCGACAAAATATTCGCTGACTGCTTCTAATGCATCAATAGCATTACCAGATAAAGTCACTATTTCATGACTTAGCTGCTCAAAAGTGGAATTGGTAGACAAAGCACCAAAAATGGCGACTTTATTATCTATTTTCGCAAATGCACTGAGTGGCATTGGCACATTTAAACGCAGCAAGGTGTCGTTTAATTCTGCGCGTAATTCAGCTTTAACTTCTTGCTCTTCAAACAAGTAGCAAATACACAAAACTTGCTCATCGGTTTGAGTAACAAAAATAGGTAATTCATCGTTGCCATCAACAATGACTTGCAGCACATCTTGACCAGTACGATTGATAAAAAATGATTCGAAAGAAGCACCATCGGCTTCTTGCTTAGAAAGTTGTAGGGCGAGTTCATTGAGATCCATGTTCGCGATTCCTTAAATTTCTTTATCCTAAGAAAATAGCAGCAAGGTTTTTATCAATTGCTGCATCCTTGTTTCTCAAATTCGCACAACATGACATATTATGTCAATGCTTTTTTTATGAACAATTGAAGTTTAATTTTTACGCCTTAATGTTAGGTTAAGAATTTTTACTCTAGATCTAACCTAATTACTAGAAACCTATAGTAACCACTTACTTTCGATTGGAATGAACTTACTTGAACTATTAATCAATGAATTTGCTGTAAGTTGTTCAACCCCAATCGCCCATGTTTCAATGCCGTGTTTAGCTGCCACTTTTTGCATCAATAAATCAAAATCACCGTCGCCCGATAGCAAACAGATCACGTCTACATCTGGTGCATGTTCTAGCACATCTATAGTGATCCCCACATCCCAATCACCTTTGGCCGAGCCGTCTTTACGCTGAATAAAAGGTTTAAGCTTTACATTAAACCCTATGTGTTTGAGGGCTTTTTGAAACTTGTGCTGTGAGTCATCGTTTGGGGCTATGGCGTAGGCGTTTGCAAGAGTAATATCGCCTTGCTCAGATAAAAATTGCCAGACTTTTCGATAATTGAGTTGGCGTGAGAATGCGTCTCGAGTGGTGTAGTAAATGTTTTGCACATCGACAAAAACAGCGATTTTTTTCATTTGGCGCTCAGAGCAATTTAAAACCCCATGCTAACCAAAAAATTAAGTAGTTAAAACCAAAAGAGGCTCAGTTACCTAAGCCTCAAAGCTCTCATGTATTAATCACACATAAAGTAGCGATTTGTAAATGCGCAATCTTTACCATTCCAACATGAAATCACACCCGTACGGCATTCTGCTCGGTTTGTTGGAATACAGTCCGGCGTATCAGAATTGAAGTAACCACCAGCCACATTGGGTGTTGCTGCATTAGCGAGTACTTTTTCAGATGTTAAGTTTTTCAGCTTTTTTTTGTTCAGTTTCATAATAAATATCCTTTTAGTGCCGTTATTGGCAAAAAAAGTGTAATGAAAAAACACAGATTAAGTAAACACTCTAGTAAGAATAAGTAATTATAAAGAGAGGTTGGTTTAAATAATTTAGTGCTATTGAGTATTCATAATTAATGATTCAATCACATTAAGCAGTTAATTAGCTTTCAGCAAAGCTCAGGTTAAGTTAGAGAAAATATCTTCAGAAAGGTTTATACTGCGCCGGTTTTAATTATCAATTTAGTGTCATTATGAAAGATAAACATTCACCTTACTGCGCCGTCGGCTTATTCAACCCTAAATCACCGACGAATGTTGGCGGTATTATGCGTGCTGCTGGCTGCTATGAGGCCAATGAGGTATTTTTTTCTGGTAGACGTTACGCCATTGCAGCAAAGCATCAAACCGATACTAAAAATGTCAGTGAAAAAATTCCACTGACGCAAGTCGAAGATTTAACCCAAGCCGTTAGCAAAGATATTCCCATTGTCTGTGTTGAACTTGTTGAAGGGGCAACGCCACTGCCTTTGTTTGAGCACCCAGAGCAAGCACTCTATATTTTTGGCCCTGAAGATGGCAGTCTACCACAAGAAGTGGTCGATAAAGCCAGTGCCGTCGTTTATATGCCAACCACTGGTTGTATGAATTTAGCCGCTACGGTTAATGTGCTTCTATATGACCGCGCAGCAAAAAACACGCAGCAGTTTAATAAGCAGCAAATATTAGACTCGCGAGATAATAATAATCGGTTGAAGTTTAAGGCTTAAATAACAAATCTCTACACAGAAGTTATGTTGCAATAACACCCCTGACTCTGGGATATCACGGTTGCACCAGTCCTAGCTAATTTGCCTTTTTCAATAAATGGCTCAACCAATCCATCCCCCTCAGTGCAAAACATACCGGACGAATATGGGCCGAAATAGTTTAACTTACCAGCTTTGTCGATCACTGCAACCGCTGGAACTGAGGGAACAAACATTTTTAGCATGCTCAGTTCATCTAGCATGACAGTAACACTGTTAAACAGGTGTTTTTCAGCGAGCTTTTCTACCGAATTAATATGACTTTGCGCGACAGTCTGACAAAAACAGTCACGGCCTTGAAAATGGATCACACTACCAGCAAGTTCTAAATTATGTTTTGATAACGCTTCAACAAATACAGTATCGAAAGATAATGATAGCGCCGACTGATGTAATACATTTTGAGGGTCGAAATGTTTGGCTTTGTTACTTGCTGCATATAAGACTGCAAGCAATAAACCCGCAGTCCAAAAAATTAATAGGACTGGCAACCACTTAAACTTCAAATCGACTCATTTCCTGATTTAAGCTATTTATTTGCTGTTGCATACTTGCAAATTTTTGTCCCATTTCGGCAGTAGAGCTTTGCAAGTGCTTTGAATTACTCGCAAGTGACTGAGTTGACTGAGAAATACTGTCAGATACTGTTGTTTGCTCCTCCGCTGCACTCGACACAGACGTCATATTATCGACAATGCTTTGAATACTTTGCACCACGCCTGACATCATACCTGATGCTTCATTAGCTTGCGTCACAGTACCTTGTGCTTGTTCTAGACACTTAGCCATTTGCTCGACTGACAAAGAAGCCTCTGAGGTTAAAGATGCCGTGATATCACTGATCTGTTCGGCGTTTTCACGGGTCTTCATCGCCAATTTTCGTACTTCGTCTGCAACAACCGCGAACCCTCGACCATGCTCACCAGCCCTTGCAGACTCAATCGCCGCATTTAGCGCCAGTAAATTTGTTTGATCAGAAATGGATTTAATGGCGTTCATAACCTCTTCAATTTGATTACATTTATTAGCCAGCTCGCTGATTGTATTTGAGGTATCTGCTAACTCTTGAGTTAAAGCATCTATATTTTGACCCGAGCTGTCGATAATCGCTCTAGTTTTATCTGTGTTGATAAAGGCGTCATTGGCATTGTCATTTGCACTGGCAACCTGGCCAGATACATTACTACTAGCCACTGTCATTTCTTCTGCCGCAGTAGCTATTAAATTGATCTGATTCGCATTATCTTCACTAGCGCTTTGTGCTTGAGCGGTAAGAATGGCTACTTCTTCTGCCATGTTCGCCACGGAATCGGATACCTGTTTTGATTGCGTAATCAAATTAGAGAATGAACTAATCAGCTTATTAAAATCAGCCAATTGCTTTGACTCACTTGGCTGATAGCTGGCTAAATCAAACTTACCATTGTTTGCCAAAATGGTTTTAACACTGGACGATAAATCATGTGCTGCAACTGCTTCTCGGTGAGAGTGCTTCGCCACATACATCAACACACCGGCTTCAACAACGGCGAATAAAGCGTGGATCATCAAGATGTAAAACAACAAATGACCCTCTTCGAATATGAAAACACTAGAGCCTTGGAGCTGCATCACAAAGAACAAAATATGGTGAACAGCCACAAAACCCACACTCGCCAAAATAACTTTCCAGTCCCGGTAAAAGCTCAAGAATGCCAACATGACAAAGATTTCAAAGTGTAGCTCTGTTAAGCCCATAGTCTGCTGAATATGGAGGGCAGCAAACACCTGAACAGCAACACCAACACTGTATCTAGTGATAGAAGATTGCGGTGCGCTCTTAATGAGAAATAAAGGGAGACTGAGAGTAAACAAGCCAATAACAATGGCCTCAAACCAGGTTTGAGTGAAAAAAGCGATAAAGAGGGATAGTAAAAACTGCGCAACTAACACGCCAGAAAAGATTCTGTTCGCTTTAATTATCCATGGATAATCCATCCTTATCTCCTGTAGAGTTTAGAATATCTTAATTTAATAAGTATAAGCTATGTTTCGAGAAACGCTTTGAATTGAAGCTTTTTCTTTACCCAAAACTATTTACTAAAAATATGTTTATCGAAATACCCATAGCAGAGAATTCGATGAAAGCTTATTCTGCTTAACCTCTTACTATATTATTAATTATTAAAGACTTATTTAAAATTGATGAGTGGTTCAATAGGTTTTTGATCAACTTTGACCTATGTAAAAATACATAAAAATTGAAATAGCGGAGCATTAACTAAAAAAGCCATATAGAATACGTTCCTCTTAAAGGAGCATAGAATGAAAAGAATCCTCTCTACAATTACCGCTTTAAGCATTTCTCTACTCAGTGCAGATAGCTTGGCGACAATTAATACGAACAATCTCACACTAAAAAAAATTAATTCACATGAGATTAATCAATACGAAGCAACTTCTTCAAAAACCTTATTAAACGCATCTACGCTCGTTTTATATGGTCGAGATGGGCTGAACATTTTTGAAGTAACCGATGATGATTTTCTTTTAAAGTCTGAATATCCTCATTTGCATTTTGCCTCAGATGCTAGAAATACCGTGGAGTATGCTCTCTCTGAAAATGGTAAATCACTTCTGTCGGTTGATTTCTCCGGTAATATCATTGTTTGGCAGATCACTGAAGAATATAAGCTAGTTGAAAAGCAAGTCACAGAGTTTAATCCTGAGTCATGGAGTACATCAGGTCAGCTAACCAGCTCTGCTTTTTATGCTTACGAAAATAGTGAAAGAGCAGTCACCAAATTCACACCTTATTATTGGGACCCTGCAAACTTTTCAATCTCTAAAGGAAACAGTGTCACCATAAATGATGAAAATTTCGACCAAGGTAAACAGCACCATTACCCAGGTTTAGGCTTGGTTTTACACATAGCTAAAGATGCCTTAAAGGTGTTTGATTTAAATAACAACTATCAAGAAATGTTTAACGGTTCTTTTGACTTCAGATACCCAGGAAGGATTGCCAGTGCATATGACCCAGAAAACAATACTCTGCTCATACATAATTACGACACTGTCATTGAACTGACACTAACAACCGATAACCGTGTGGCTAACCACCGTGAAGTTTCACGCGAAACTTTCTTGCCAGATAATTTGTCAGTGCATGATATCTTCAGCACTGACAATCGTTTGCTTGCGTATAACTATGCACAACTTTTAGAGCTGACTTTAACTGCTGAGAATAATTACGCTGCGACCGAAGTATGCGCAGGCTGTGTGCCGAGTAGCCCAAACCTTGATAAAGAAACACTTCGCCTTTATTCAAAAAGTACAAGCTTAAAAGTCAATACCATTAACAATGATGGTTCTTTTAGCTCAATAGAAAGACAAGAAGAACAAGGCAGACTCAAAACCAGTGGCCCTGATTATTACCCAAATCTAGTAATTGGGGACAGCAGTAGCTTAAACTTCAACGGTCGATTTTTCACTTTATCTGCACTTTCATCTGAGCGTGGACAAACATTCACTAAAGATATCTCACTGACTGATCAGCTTCATAATCAAATTTCTTCATATAACGGTTTTTACAAATTAGGTAAGCAAGTTTTATATGTAAAAAATGACTCTTATACATTAATTTCGACGAACGCAGATGAGACTGATTTAAATTTCAAAAAAGGTAAATTAGTACTTGAAAACAGCTCTGAACTTGCAGAGTGGCAGGCTGTTTTTGCATTAACTGACACTCAAGTCGTGTTTGTTTCTGCTGGTGACTATTATTTATTTGAAGCAAGTGAAGAAGGGTTAACATACAAACAAGTCTTTGACTTGAACTTAGGATCGAGTACAAGACTTAACAAACATACAAGTTATATTGTTGATGGCATTAATATTTATGCATTTGACAGAGATTTGCAAAAATTACATCACTTACTCTTTGATAATGCTCAATTAACCCTTCATAAAACTATCGACTTACCTATATTTACTAATAGCCTAACTGATTACTATGGAGAAGTTACATACGTTAATAAGCGTTTTTATTTACCTGCATATTGGGGGTTTGGCAAAATAAGTGAACATGGTATCTACCGTCTTGAAGAGAGTGAGTTCGTTAAAGAAGATATTGCATTACCCCGAGTGCCAAAAATGAATCCAGCTCAGTTGAGCGACACTCAATCTTTGTGGTTTTTTGATGTTGGAAACTACGACACTTTAGATACTTACCTGCTTGATACTGAAGCTGAAAACATATTTTCACGTGTTGGTGAGTTCAATCTATATGAGGGAAAATACGCACAAAAAAACCATTACTTACACTTTTACTCAAAAGGTACTATGGTTATCACCAATGAGTTGTCACCAACCTCTGAGTCAGTCGAGTTAACTCTAAACCAAGGCAATCCAGCTAGCTGGGATTTAACCACCTACTTTAGCGAGCAACAGCGTCAGGACCTTAAGTTTGTCACAACACAAACACTACCGGGCGTGTCATTATCTGAAAAAGGTTTGTTGGAATTTGATGGTCAGCCTTCAAACTCTCAAAGTCTCATTGTCTCTGTCAGCAATTCATTGGAGCAAAGTACAGAGCTGTCAGTGCAACTCACATACAATAGTGCGCCAACAGCGATAAACAATTTAGAGTTTGCTGTGAAAACAGATGAAGAGTTAACAATCACGTTTGCCGAGCACTTTGTTGATGACAAAGACTTACCGATAACCGTTGAGTTAAATGGTGTTTTAGACAATATGACACTATCAAAAAATACGTTAACCATTACTTTCTCTGAAGCAGGCGAATTTAAATTACCAATCACCACTTATGACATTGAAGGCGCTTCAAGTAAGCATACTTTAATGTTTAAAGTAGAAGAAAAAGAGGATAGCTCTGGTGATTCTGGCTCTGGTGACTCTGGCGCTGGTGATTCTGGTTCTGGTTCTGGTTCTGGTTCTGGTTCTAATTCTGATGGTAGTAGCACAAACACAGGAAGCGACAATAATAATTCATCGTCTTCCCAAAATGCAGAACAAAAAAGTGAAAGCCAAGGGGGAGGCTCAGGTGGTAGCTTGTTCTACTTACTAGGCTTAATGATCGGCCTTGTTACAGTGAGAAATAGACAATCATAATCAATGGGGCTTCAGTGAAGCCCCATTTCTTTTCATGCGTTAAGCAAACACCGCTACCGTTTGTCGACTTAGTGCCAAAAGCTCCCCATCAGGGTGCCAAATTTTCGCTTCTTCAATCGCGTATCCATCAGCGCTGTTATGTGTCACCGCTTCAAAACCAAACCATTGACTCTGTTCTAGTTGCACTGGTTTTAAAAATTCAATATACCAACTCATAGTGCTTGCAGGTGCTGGGCGAGGATACATTTGCAGCATAGTCGGCGGCCATGCATCGCTCAATGCCAGCAATTGCAGCTCATCTTGAAAACCTTCATGCTCAGCAAAACGCATCCAACCACCTAAGTGAGATGTCATTGCGCCCGTAAATGGCATACCACCTTGTTGTAAGCAAATTTCAACATGCTGAAAAAATTCTGGCGTCATATTTGGGATATAAGGAATGCGTTGCTCAGGCTTAGGCGCGACTAATTGATGGGTTTTATCATTACTCACCAGTAACTCAGATTTACGTGATTCACCAAAACAAAATTGCGCAAGCACACAAGTGTTGCCGTCTTGTTCAATACGCGCCAATACTTGAGAGGCGCTTTTACCTTCACGTAAAACTTCAACTTTAATATCGAACGGCTGCTCAGCAATCAGTGGACCGATAAAGTTTGTGCTAATAGATAAGACACGACGAGTTGGCTTTACAACTTGTTTTACTGCTTGAAAAAGTAAAGCCCCAGATACGCCACCAAATGCAGTACGACCTTGGCACCAAGAGGTAGGAAGGACAATCCCTGATAGCCCTTGTTCTAATTGCGAGAGGACAGCTTGTAAATTCATAGTAAAAACCTAAGGTGGAAATCAAATAAAAAATATGTGTTTTTTATATCACAGATAAACTGGTACGACCACACTGCGAGTTTATACTACTTTCTACCTTTTCTGATTTTAAAAATCCCGTAACAAACACTGAAAATTCATCTCTACCTCAAATATAATTTTAATTAACGCAACAATAAACTAACCATTAGTAATGACTTAGTTATTACACAGACAGACTCCTAAAACCTTGACAGCGATGGCGACGACATTTTAGATGATGACGATATGTGTGCTGATACAGCCTCTGGTGCGCTTACCGATCAATGTGGTTGTTCAGGTGCACAAAACGTTACGAATGCTTGTAATTGTGCAGGCCCTCCCACCGATGTACTTTGGAAAAACCATGGTCAATACGTGAGCTGCGTAGCTCATACTAAGAATATTGAAGTGAATAATGGATTACTGACTGAGGAGGAAGGAGATGCCCTCATAGAAGCCGCTGGTGAAAGTAATTGCGGCAAACAATCAAAAGGAAAAGGTAAAGGAAAGTAAGACCCTCTATAAGCGACTGATAAAGGGGCATGATGCCCCTTTATTTTTGTATCACAAATCCCAAAATTCGCAACAGTTGATAAATATTGCTTCGCACATTCAGATGCCTTTTTTCTAAAAAATCGAAAAATATTAAGATCATGAGTTTATATAATTTAAAAAATTGGCAACCAACCTCATAACACATTAATTGAGTAAATAAGAGCAAGCTAGATACTAGGCAGCTCCCTACAGGTTCACCATCAATGAATGCTAATTTCACATTGGTTAACACGCCAACTTGACAGCGATGTCATTTGCCATCTAATGTTAAAAATAGGTTAAACAAACCCATTTTAGAAACATGCGATTCAAAGGAACTCAAATGAAAAACCATTCTCTCAAACTACTTGCGTTGCAAGTTGGTTTAATTGCTTCGGCCAATGCTTTAACGATTGTCGATGATCCAAACAACCCAAACGGTTATTTACTATCTCGAGCAGAAATTAATGCAGCCCGTGATGCTAAAGCCTCAGATCCTATGTATCAAATTTGGGCTAAAGCGCTAGAAACACGCGACAACAGTATTGTTGAAGCGATCACGCCTAGCAATGCCAACAACCCTGAAAACGTGAAACGAGTTGAACGTGTTTTTGGTCAGCAAGAATGGGATTTTTTAACCGGTATGGCTGCCCCTGAATATACTTATACGCGTTTCTTGCGTGCCATAGGTAAATTCCCGGCATTTTGTGGTGAATATACAGATGGCCGTGACTCTGATGCTATTTGTAAGAAGTCTATCATCACAGCATTTGCACACTTTGCACAAGAAACTGGCGGACATATTGCCAAAGACAATATTTCTGACAATCCACAGCAGTTAGAAGAGTGGCAACAGGCACTCGTGCATGTACGTGAAATGGGGTGGTCTGAAGGTCAACCTGGTTACACGACAGGGTGTGGGCAAAATGACTGGCAAAACCGTCGTTGGCCATGCGCTGATGGGCAAGGTTATTTTGGGCGCGGTGCTAAACAACTTTCTTATCACTTCAATTACGGTGCTTTCTCTGAAGTCATGTTCAACGGTGATGCGACTGTTCTACTAAACAACCCAGGTTTAGTTGCTGATTCTTGGCTCAACTTAGCTTCAGCTATTTGGTTTTTCTTAACACCTCAAGCGCCAAAGCCAGCCATGTTGCATGTTATCGACCGAACTTGGACACCTTCTCAAAAAGAACTGGCAGCTGGAATTGGTTATGGATTTGGCACCACTATAAATGTGATCAACGGGGGCATTGAGTGTGGCGAGCAAAACCGTACTAAAGGTCAGCCAGTAAACCGTATTCGTTACTGGGAAGGTTTATCGAACTATTACAACATCCCAATTGAAGCTGACGAAGAAAATACCTGCTGGCAGCAAACGCCTTTTGGTAGCTTAAATCTAAACGGCTCTGCCGATGTACTTTACACAAACTGGGAAGCTGACTGGACTTATCACTCAGACCGCCCAGGAGGTCAGTCATTCGAGTGTAAATTAGTAGGTTACCAAACGGCTTATTCCGCACTTGTATCAGGCGACTATGAAAAGTGTGTCACAAATTTTTATCAATCACATGTTAATTGGCCAAATGTAGCTGTGGTTGAAAAGCTTGACCCACCTAAAGACAAACCGCCAGTGGGGGGGATTGCGGCATGGGATAACACAAAAGTTTACCTAAAAGGTGACAAGGTTAGTTTCAATAATGCAATTTACACCGCGAAATGGTGGACACAAGGCGACCAACCAAAGGCTGATGGCGGACCTTGGGCGCTAGTCAAATAAGCTATCCTCGCCCAAATTAATCCATAATTTACGGGCTGACACCGCTATTAAACTACCCGAAAGGTGATTGATATGTATGTTATCAATCACCTTTTTTATCTTCTATTCACCACATTTTTAAAGAAATCTACTGCGTAACAAATACGCAATGTAAAATTAAAGTTAAAATAAAATTAACAATTATTTTACACCACGATTAATATGCGCTACTTTTATTCTCGGTTCCCAAAACCATAAACAAGTAATTGTAAGGATATAATAATGAAAGCACGCCAGATCTTGCCGCTGTTAAGTGCGGTTTCACTGTCTGTAGCAGCTCAAGCGCCACTGACAGAAACACAAATGATGAAATACACATCTCAAGCGCAAAAAACCACAATAGGTAGAGCTGCACAGCTTAACCTGCCGCTTAACAGTCAATTTGCAACTGCAAATACCGTGAACCAAACGGTCATCACACAAAAGGTTTCACACCCAAATGCCAGTTACATCAAGCTGCACTTTAAAAATATCAACTTACAGAATGGCGGCAAACTAGTCGTGCGCTCTGAGGATGGTAGCGAGCGTTATGAATACACTGAGTTCAATATGAGTACCGCAACAAAAGCGCAGGGTGATGATGGCGTTTCATCGTTTTATGCTATGTCAGTCTCAGCAGACAAAGTAATTGTTGAATACACGCCTGGTCAAATTAATAATACCTTCGCTACGCAAAGCCAAATCTCGCTGGCAGATGCTGAAATCGATAGTTACTTCCATGGCACAGAGAATGACTTTGCACAGTCTATTGATACCGATGTTGGCATTGCCTCTACTTGTGGTGCGATGGAACGCCGAGACGTGCAGTGTTGGGCTAATTCAAACCCAACAGAGTTTGAACGCTCTCGACCAGTTGCCCGATTACTTATGAACGGCAGTGGCTTATGTACTGGCTGGCGAGTTGGCAGTGATAACCGCATGTTCACCAATAACCATTGTGTGGAATCTGCATCTGAACTGGCAAATACAGAAGTCTGGTTTAACTATCAACACACAAGCTGTGATGGGAATACGCTCGAGAGTGTTGTTAAAGTCACAGGTAAAGATCTATTAAAAACCGATTACACCCTCGACTATACGTTATTTACCATTAATGATTTCGCAAAAGCGGCACCATTTGGTTATTTTGGGCTAGATGTACGTGATGCAACACAAGGTGAGCGCATTTACATTCCTCAGCATGGCTCTGGTAATCCAAAAGAGCTGTCGATTGAATCTGACAGAGATGCTAACGGTCTTTGCTCTGTAAACAATGCAAACGCGAATGGCCGTGGTACAGGTACTGACTTAGGCTACTACTGCGATACGATTGGCGGCTCATCAGGCTCTCCAGTACTTGCTGCAGCAACGAACAATGTTATCGCACTTCACCATTTAGGTGGATGTACTAACAAGGGCGCAAAAATCAGTTTAATTTGGCCTCAGGTTTCGAGTCATTTCAATGGTCAAGTGCCTTCTGGTGATAATGGCACGATTGATCCGCAACCTATCGCAGACTTCGATATTAACTGTAATCTACTGAGCTGTAGTTTTGATGGCAGCCGCTCTACTTCGCCAAATGGTGCAATTACACAATACGAGTGGCAATACGGTGATGGCTCAGCCAACGGTTTTGGTTCTAGTGTAAGCCACACTTACGCTTCAGCGGGTCAATTCTCTGCAACGCTCACGATCACTGATGAAACTGGCGCAACAGCCAGCAAAACCTATACTCTTGCCGTCGATGATGGTTCGGACCCTAAACTACTTAAAGATGGTGTAGCTAAAGTTGATTTAAGTGGCGCTAGAAACAATGAGCAATTCTTCTACTTTGATGTGCCAGCTGGCATGTCAGGTGCCACCATAGTGATAACAGGTGGTTCAGGTGACGCTGACTTATATGTTCGTAAGGGCAACGAACCAACTCGAACAACTTATGATTGCCGACCTTATCGCTGGGGTAATGAAGAGACTTGTACTGTGAGCTCTGGTGCAGGTAGATACCACGTTATGCTTAGAGGCTATAGCGCTTATAATGGCGTAAGCATAACGGCTACAGCTAACTAATTTTACCTTTATTAACAACTGCTAGCAAAGGCGACCATGAGGATAAATGATCGCCTTTTTTGCAATTAGAGCTTTAGTAATAGGTCAGTATAGTGATAACAAAAATTGAGATTGTCATCACAGGCCAGAACCAAATATTGGCTAGGCGTTTGTATATTCGTCCATCTCCTGTTTCTTCTTTCGCTTTGTAATATTGATGTGCTATCAACATAAACAATGAAGATACTAAATAAAGCAAGAAGTAAAAGATTTCAAAATAGACGACTTCATCAATTTGTAAATGCTCTCTAATACTGTAATGGGCAAGTAAAATCGTGAATACAACTGCGGTTATATTGTTACGCAAGTCACCATAAGGTGTGTACTTCATACTCACAACACACGCATATAACAGACACACCATGACCATCACAGGCAAAAGGGTCGTCACAAATGGTCCGATAAATTCACGCTCAATATTAATGTTATAGTTAAGCTCAGGCGCGACATTTTGGTTAAAGAATGTATCAAGACCAAAGTTCGTGTTGTAGCTCTCAAACCGGTACTTGAAATAGCTACTCTTTAATAACCATTCATCAAGCACAATATCGGGAGATACAGCCGGATTGTCCATCTTTGACAGCTTTTCATACGACTCAAGATCTGGCACTAAAATGACATTGCCACCCATATCTGCTTCATTAAAACTCAGCTCTATGCTCTTATGATCAAACGGGTATTTGCTGTAATCAAACTGCTGCCTTGTTTTTATCGAAAAACGCCAGCCAACTAACAAACCACCATCTTTTAAATCTTGTCGGTAAGCCTCTTCAACTTTGCTGCTAACGGTGTGATTAAAAGCCAACTTAGGCTCAATAAAGGTTTTCTGAGAAGCGGTTAGCTTTTGCCAAGCATGACCTGTCAAATGCACGTTGTTGGCATTTACAAATTCAAGAGACTCAACATACAAACCCGTTGCAACATATTCAGGCTGCGCAACATGCATTGTTTCCATCCTGTCACTATAACTTGATGAAAACGCCTCTCTTTGCGCTTGTGTTGTGATCACAACATTGTCAATTTGCTCAAGAGTTTTAAAGCTTCTTGCAAATTCAAGCACCAACGAAGTACTCAAAATCAGCGTTACTGATAAAAGTACATTGTTTTGAGTCCAAGTCAGCTTTCTTACTTTCGTCATCAATAAAATAAGAAAGATAAATGAAGCTGCGCCCCAAGCAATAATATGAATATTATTTTGGCGACGTTCGTCCCTGTCCATGTAAAACATGTCAGAAGACATCCGAGTTATCAATGTCCAATTTGTGTGAGGCACTTTTGTACAAGCAGCATAATGCTCGCTGTTATCAAGTGTTTCACCATTAAAAAAAAGGTAATCTAAATCGCTTTCAAAGCACCCTGATATTTTAGAGAGATAAGCAAACTCAGTCTCTGACACTAAGTCTTTTAAGTTTTCCATTTCTCTGACATGGCTGAATACAGGGTGAGAGATTAGGTTTTGTTGCTTAGAAAATAAAATACCATAACCACCTAAACCCAAATCAAGCTCTTTGAGTGAAGCCGTTAAATGATCCAACGATATATCTGAGGGAACCACTCCCACTGGCATTTTCCCTTCTCGTTTGGCATTTTTATATTGATAAAAAGGCACTGAATAAGTCGTCATCAACACATTGTTTTGCGGCTCATAATAAGGTTCAGTCCAGATAGGCCCCTCTTTTAACGGCCTGTGATACCAGCTAAATTCTTTATAAGGCTTGTCATAATCAACCAAGTTATATTTACGTTCGACCCCCGTTAACCTTTCATAATAAGGGCTAAAATAGCGGATATTTGGCTGGTATTGATAAGGATGAAAGGTCACATTTAAAGAATAAATATCTTCATTGACGGCAAACTCGTCTTCTAACAGCTTTAACACAAATGTTTTATCTGGCGTTGCCGTCACTTCACGGGCAAACCTATCAACACTTGTCATGATTTTTTCTAGTTCACTACCCACTTCTGCTGCGGCATTTAAAGTCTGGGTTTTGACTTGCTCACGAACGGCTTCACTAAAAGACCGTGTCTGCTGGATTTGATAAAAGCTATTTAAGATTAAACCACAAACAGAAATAATTAAAAATAAAGTCAAAAGTGGTTTCGTTAATTGGTTATCCCAGGGATCTTTTACACGCACGCTGTTTTTCCAACCTGTGTTCAAATTTTCAAAAATATTAATTCACTAAACTTCAGGCGATATTGCCCTATCAAAACAAGTTTAATATGGAATTAAGGTAGAAATATGAAGCCGAAATGTAACTCCCCCAAAAAATGAAACAGTTTATAAGTAGAATTTTCCATTAACTTAAATAGGAAAATTTACGATGAGAAAAAGCAAGTTTACCGAAACCCAAATTGTTAGCATGATCAAAGAAGCTGAGTCAGGTAT
>NZ_JBECOS010000013.1:0-268482 GCF_040104455.1 Pseudoalteromonas sp. BZB3
AGGAATGGTTAAAGTAATCAAGGAATGGCTAAGGTAATCAAGGAATGGTTAAGGTAATCAAGGAAAGGTTAGAGCAATCAAGGAAAGGTTAGAGCAATCAAGGAAAGGTTAGAGCAATCAAGGAAAGGTTAGAGCAATCAAGGAAAGGTTAGAGCAATCAAGGAATGGTTAGAGCAATCAAGGAATGGTTAGAGCAATCAAGGAATGGTTAGAGCAATCAAGGAATGGTTGAGGTAATCAAGGAATGGCCACTATTCGCAACTTCGCAAGGATGGTAATCGCGTTTTATTGACAAGGATTGACCAAGGAGACTACAAGGCAAGGACGCATAATGTTTGCTGTTGAATTCGATTAAAGTTTGCATTGATTGAGTCATAAACATTGTTGTTCCTAACTATAATATTAATCTACAAAAGTTAGGCGCATAACCGTAACAATAAATGGTGCTAACTTTATTAATGCTAGAGTCATTAACCTTTGCCAGTCTCATAGATTGGCTTTCTTCGTTTAATTTACCAATTGTTTAAACTCTAGCTATTTTTATCTATTCATAAAACATACAATCACATCATTCATATTTAATTTTATTTTCAGCACTAAAATTGCATGTCTGTGTCGGGTTTTCGGCTTTGTCTTGAGGTTTGTTTTGCATTATTTCACTATTTTCTGCATTTTTATCATCATTACTTTATCTGGTTGTGATAGAGAGGTTGTCTTGCAACAAGGTGTTATATCAGATCTCAATGAGCGGCAGTTACTCAATGCTCAATTTGCAAAGCAAGGTGGATTGTTAATGACATTAGATTTTGATGGGCAAGTTGTTGTTTTAAATGCTAATGATTTTTCAATAGAGTTTCAGATCGCTAAAAAGGAGCAATTGGAGAACACCAGACTTGCAAGACTTTCTTCAGACGGAACTATACTGATTGTTGCCAATGAAAATGAAGTTGCAATATGGTCGGTTGTTGGAAAAGCGTTAATTGGGAAAACAAATTTCGCAGGTCTGCAAACTCTTGCCACCATATCGTCTATTGCAATTTCGGATGACAACGACAAATTAATTGTAGGTATGTCTGATGGTGTCATTAATATGGCGACTATTTCTACAAGATTAAATAACCGCTTTAAACCTCACACAAGACCTGTCACCCATATTATGTTCACAGATAATGATCATTATTGGTCAGCATCACAAGATGGTTTGTTGGCCCATCGAGTTTTTGCTTCTCCCGAACCATTAACAGAGCAGGAGTTCTCACATAGGATCACAACACTTGCTATGGACGAACAAAAAGAGCGTTTATTTGTTTCTGATGCATTAAAAACACAGTTCATCAAATCTAAGAAAGGCGAAAATGCGCATGTTCAGCTTAAATATATGGCGCGTTTTATGGTCTTTAGACAGGCTTATTTTATTAATTATGCCAATATATTAGCTACCTCATCATCTAAAAACCATTTAACATTTTGGGATACAGTAACGGGAGAAGAACTAGGGACTTGGACTAGTGAAGTACAAACTCCTTCAGCTACAATTTTAGCAATGCACAGCAACGACAAAGGAGAATTGTTGACAGTTAACTCTGATGCGATGGTTGAAAAGTGGGATCTAACTCAGTTGAATAAACTGTAATAGGAGGTTACATGATAAAACCTACAGGGGCTGTAATCACGATATTGATGTTATTGTTAGTTGGATGTGAAGAGCCTATCCAGTATGAGGTAGAGCAGTTAAGTAATCATCGTTTTAGCCAAGGGCTTGTTTATAAAGCACAATTTTCTGATGACTTAGAGCAGTTATTGGTGATTGATGAAAAGAGGCTAGTCAATATATGGCAAATTAATAGCAAGCAAAAGATATTTACTTTGCCTGCTTCAAAAACACCAGAAGACTTAAGGGCTACTTTTTTCAAAAAATCCGAAAACCTTCTACTTCTTAGTGGCGCAAATCATGTAGATTTTTGGGATTTAGAACACGGTGTTCAGATTGGTACTTTAAAAGTACAAAGCGACGAGCCTCTAGCAAAAATCTCTTCAATAAACTTGTCACGTTATGGTGGGATTATTGCTGTTGGCATGACAGATGGGACCGTTTTTCTTTATAACAAAGCAAGTAACTCATCGCTTAAGAAAAAAATACATGAAGGTACGGTTAACCATATTTATTTCAATAGCGCTGATAGTTATGTTGTAACGAGTGGAACCGATGGCAAAGTCGTTAAGTCATCAGTGAATAACCTAGAAAAACGTTTCTCAAAACAATTGAATACAAGAATAAGTTCACTCATTATTGATGAACAGAGTAACAAGCTATTTGTTTCGGATGTCTTAGACAACCAACAAATTCACAAGCTAGATAATGGAGAATTATTATCTAAACTAATTTATACCGCTAGATTCAGATGGTTTAGAAGTGGGCAATTTTATGATGGTGCTCGAATATTGATAACGACCACTCCTAAAACCAATATATCTTTGTGGGATACTTACTCTGGAAAAGAGATATTTACATGGCATAGTGAAACTTTATCTCTGGGGAGCACAAATTTGGATATTAAATCGTTGGATAATAAGATTGTCACTATGACAAGTGAGGGCGTTTATCAGGAGTGGGCTCTTAGGAAAAAATAATTAAACTATTAAAATTAATGATTTGGTTCTAAAATGAAGTTGTAGTTTAAGGTTTCAAGGGTAAATAGGTTAAACAAGTTGAAGGACAAACATGTCAAATAGAATCGCGTTGTTTTTTTTGGTTGTTATTTCGTTTACCTCTACCGCTTTTCAGTCAAATTTATCTGATGAGCAATGTGCTCGCTTTTATAAAGAATATCAAAGCATTGCTGTGAAAATGGGCACTGCCACAGGTGTTGAGCTTCAATCTCTAGGGAATCGTTATGGCCGTTTGCAAGAGAGGCTAGAAGGATTTTGTCAACACACTGAATTCTCAGATTCTGCAAAAATAAAAACAAGTCAAGAGATTCAAACTAAACCACAAACACAACGGTTATTTTCAGATGACATGAAACAACAAGCATGGGAAGCATTTTATACTGCTCCTAGCTATTGCTTGTCTAATCCACTTAGCTCTATCAATAAATTACGCTGTAATAATGAATTAACCAGATTTAAGGAGTTGTTTGAGCAGCAGTGGCAACAAAACAAAGATATAAGTCTTACTCAGCTAAACTCCGATCAACACAGTGGCGCTTTGGAGCTTGAACATCAAGATGCAAACTCAAAAGGGTCTGAGTTAAACGAGTCGCCTGAAATAAATGACACAAGCACTCAAGTCAATCTCGCTAGTCAGTCAAATGACAACTCAAAATCTCAAACCGAGCAAATTGCTACGGTTACTCACTTAGCCACAGAGCAAAAATACCAAACTCCAACGACTGGGTTAGATACGCTTTTTTACTATGTTGTTGATTACCTGTATTTGCTAATTTTATTGTTACTACTCTTAATTTTTATTAAATATATTCTTCCAAGTGCGAAGAAGATGTTTACTAAACACTTTAGTTACGTGGTGGTCAATAAGTATTTGATGAAACATTTATCAGTTGATGACTATACACTGTATAGCAAAATCAGTTTACCAATCCCGAGTGGTATGGCAGATATTGATGAGCTTGTTTTATCTCCTTACGGTATTTTTGTGATTAGTTGCCAGTCACAAACAGGCCGAATTTACGCTGATACGACATCAGAAGTTTGGTCAGAGCAAATTGGAAAAGACAGAAATAATTTTCCAAATCCAAGTAGGCAACTACCAATGAAGCTTGCGGGTGTAAAGCAACTCTTTGGTATTGATGAGCACATTCATGGCTTTATAGTGTTCGACCAAGAAGCAGACTTCAGAACAAATATGCCGAATAATGTCTTTCATACAGGTCAGTTACTCGCGAAAATCGAGCATTATGAAGAAAAAGTGTTTACGGAAGAGCAAATTTCACATTTTGTTCTTTTATTGAGTGAATATAAACCGAGTAATCCTTTCAAGGATACTTTGAGCAAAATAGGGGATAAGACTACTCAAAATTCTGAGTGGGAAAGTTAAGATATCTAAGTTTTGTATCTATATTTTTGTGCACAACGACTGCATTTTAAGATACAATTGCGACTGTATATCATTCCTCTTTGCTCAGGTACTCGCTTCTTAAATGACTGACATCACTACTCACCAGGCTTCCAGAAGACGTCTTTTAATCGCTCTGTCTATTACCTGTACTTTCATGTTGATCCAATTGGCAGGCGCGTACTATTCAAATTCTCTAGCTGTATTGGCGGATGCAGGCCATTTGTTTGTTCATAATAGCTCTCTTTTTATCGCGCTCATCGCATCCTCTATCGCAGTTCACTTAGCTAAAAACTACAGCGATGGTTATAAAAAAGCTGAATTCACCGGTGGCTTGATTAATGGCATGCTTTATTTGATGATTTCTGTCGTTATTTTGTATGAAGGCAGTGAAAGATTAAGTCATCATCATGACGGAAATGGTGAGATGGTTAATACTTATCTTATGTCAGTGATAGCTGCGTTAGGGTTTTTATTTCACGGCTTGTCTGCTTGGGTACTTTATAAAGGCCGAAAAGAAAGCATCAATGTTTATGCTGTATTTCTTCATTCATTTTTCGATTTGTTATCGACGGTCTCAACATTTATTGCAAGCATCTTGATTTACCTCACTGGTTTTCAGGTCATTGATATTATCTCTAGCATGCTAATTTCTTTGTTTGTGATGTTTACGGGTTTTAAAGTAGTGAAAACTTGCTTAAAAGGAATTTTAACCAAAGAAATGCATCTACCCACTTCTGATCAAATAGAAGAAAAAATCTTAACGACAGATCATGTCGAAAGTGTACACAGTGTCACCATTTCACGAGTCGATGATAAGGTTGCTGTTGGTGCACATATTGTTTTAAAGCATCATTGTACAATTGATTTACATGATCAATCTTGTCGAGAGCAGGTTGAGCAAGTATTAAATAATACTTTTGGTGTATCCCAGTGTGTACTTCAAGTAGAAAGTCATAATTGCCCTGAACATTAACTTAATGAATGCTTGGCAGAGAATGATTTTTATCTTACTTTATTGATACATAGAAAAAACAGTCTTAATTTGCTTTGAATAAAACTATTTCACCTATTTTCCTTGCATTTGTGTTGGGTATCTTGGGTGGTGCTATCAATCTCTTACCTTTATGGTTCTTAGATAACTCTGAGTTTCTTTTTGGGCAAGCGTTTGTGCTTGGCGCATTGGTAACGATTGGTTTTAGACATAGCTTATTGGTGCTGACAATTGTTACAGCATTTATTTTCTATCGATGGGGTCATTCTTGGCCGACAATTGTTTTTCTTCTTGAAATCATTTGGTTGAATCAATTCGCTTTATTAAAAGGCAAAATGGTGTTTTTTCGAGGCATACTATTTTGGCTAATATGCGGATTACCTTTACTTTATTTTCTTGGCCATTTTCAATTACAACTTCCAAACTTAGTGGTCTTTACTGCGTTATCTAAATACTTGGTAAATGCGATTGTCTGCCTAGCAGTCGTTGATTTGGCCAGTCTATTTGTAAATAAAGCGAGGTGGCAGGAATTGCCACTTTACTCCATTCTCAATCGAACAGTTAATTTACTGGTTATACTTATTATTGTAACGACATCGATTGTTTTAACAAATAACCACTACAGCAGAGTAGAGTCTGAAGTGAAGTCTAAGTTGTTAGACTCTGCAGAGAATATTAATAAACAAATCGATGACTATTTACAAAGCTACCTTAGAGCTGTACGCATAAGTGGACATAGCATATCTCAAGGTGTTGATATTAACTTAACGCTCGAGCAGTTAGTTGAAATGCATGATGGTTTTAGAACCAGTATCTATATTTCACCTGAAGCTGAAGTGTTGAATTATTACCCTCAATTATTGGGTGATAGTTTTGTAGGTGCCTTTCCTAGTGTAGCAGATCGAGAGTATTTTATTGAAGCCCCCAAACACCCTGAAGGTTATATCTCAAGTGTGTTTAAAGGGCGAGGCTTTGGTGATGAGCCTATTGTAGCTTTGTCGGTGCCTGTTTATGAATATGATTCTTTAGTTGGCGTACTTGAGGCATCGCTTAAATTTGAGTCTTTTGAGCAGTTTATTCCAACGTTATTATCTCACCACGGTGAATTAGTTGTATTAGATACGAAACATCAAGTTGTTTATAGTTCTTTAGAAAATGAGTTTAGCACTTTAGATATGCTTGACTCGACAACTTACGCTTCAATAGCCAATCCACAGCAAAATATTTATACAGATAAGCAGGGCAATGTTTTTTATCAACAAGTATTTGTGTCTTATAAGTTAGGTTGGACAGTCGTTACTTTTTTAGACAGAGCGCACGTTAATATTACAACGATAAATTCTCTACTTACTCCTTTATTTCTGACGCTTATTATTATCATTATTTGTCGGTTTATTATTGGTGTGTTAACTAAGCAACTCGTAGCCCCAATTACAGCGCTGAGTTCTGCAATCAATAAATTTGATCCAAGTAAGCAAAGTGATAATGGGTACGAAAAAGGCAATGACTTTTTAGAAGTTTTGACCTTACAGCAGCAATTCATTCAATTGACGAAAAATTTAACGCTTAGTTTTACTAAGCTGGAGATGGCAAACTCTGAAAACCAAAAACTGAATGAACGCCTTACTGAGTTTAATCTAAGGTTAGAGCAGCAAGTTAACGAGAAAACCAAAAAACTGACCGAAGCTGTCGCGGATGCTAAAAATGCCAGTAAGGCTAAGAGTCAATTTTTGGCAAATATGAGCCATGAAATAAGAACGCCTTTAAATGGTATTATAGGTCTAACAGAGTTACTGATTAATGAGCGCGAAGGTAGCTCAGATGATGTAAAGCAGTTAGGAATAATTCAAACATCAGCTAAAAACTTGCTTCTAATATTAAATGACATTTTAGATTATTCTAAGATTGAAGCTGGGGCTTTAAAGTTGGACATTCGTGCAATTAGCCCAGTAAAAATATTTGATGATTTATCAGCAATTCACCGCTCTTATGTGTCTCAAAAGCAGGTAGATTTCAGTTATCAGACCAAATTTGACTTACCAGAATTTTTAGAATTAGATTCACTTCGAGTAACGCAGATCACGAACAACTTATTAAGTAATGCAATTAAATTTACTGAAGAAGGTGAAGTAAGTCTATTAGTTGAATACCGAGACAATCATTTACTCATTTCTGTAAAAGACACTGGTATAGGTATCTCTAAGCAACAGCAGCAGTTGCTATTTAGTGAATTTACTCAGGCTGATGTGTCAACAACGAGAAAATATGGTGGCACAGGATTAGGCTTAACAATTTGTAAGCGTTTGGCTGAACGTATGGGTGGAACAATTGAGCTTGAAAGCAATGAAGGGGTTGGGAGTACCTTTGTTGTAAGTATTCCTGCCAATGTATCTACACCAGAAAATAATACAGAAGAAGCGACGAAGCTTGCAGATCTTAATGGTCAAGATGTGTTGTTAGTTGAAGACAATCTGGTGAATCAGATTGTCGCCACAAAGATGCTAGCAAAGTTTAATTGCCAGGTTTTTACTGCTGCGAATGGCGAAGAAGCACTGCAAAGGTTAGCTGATAAACCTTTCTCTTTAATCTTTATGGACTGCCAAATGCCAGTTCTAGATGGCTTTGGTTGCACGATAAGAATTAGAGAGCAAGTTTTGAATTATGGCACTCCTTATATCATTGCAATTACTGCAAATGCTTATAATGAAGATCGTAAGCGTTGCTTAGAAGTAGGTATGAATGATTTTGTAGCTAAACCAATTGAGTTTGAGTTACTTAATAAAGCTATCTCCAAATACATATCAAAAGCTTGTTCCTGACCTAATAGTCATAATAAAAGTGAGAATCTAAAGGCTGTTGGTTTCTTTTAAATGTAATTAGCAATTAACAGCTGGAGAATGGTAGATTATCTCCAGCTTGTTGTATTCTCATCCTTTTCTAATAGTGCTTCAATAGGCTGAGGTTTTGAGAAAAAGTAGCCTTGCATATAGTGACAGCCCAAGTCAGTTAAGAATTTTAATTGAGTTTGTGTTTCAACCCCTTCTGCAATACAAAACATATTTAAATTACGTGCCAGTGAGTGGATGGTTTTTACAATCGACTTATTAGTATGCTGCTCATCCATTTTTCTCACAAAAGATTGGTCAATTTTAATAATATCAATAGGGAATTGATTTAAGTAGGTAAGTGAGGAGTAGCCTGTACCAAAGTCATCAAGCAGGAGTTTGAAGCCAGCTTCTTTTAACATATTAAGCGAAGCCTTGGCCTTATCTTTATCTTCCATTAACGAGGTTTCTGTAATTTCAAGTCTCAGTCTTGACGTTGGTAACTGGTAAAAAGTCAGTATATTACACAAGTTCTCAGCCGTTTCAGCTCTAATGATATGGATAGGAGATAAGTTCAGCGATAGATAAAACTGGTCATTCTTATCAAATAAGGGCTTAAGCTCAAAAAGTGCTCGCTTTAGGGCTTGTTCTGTCATTAGCTCAATTAACCCGGTTTCTTCGGCAATCGGAATGAAGTCTGCTGGTGATATATTTTCGCCATCTAACTGCCACCTTAAAAGCAGTTCAACACCTATCATTTTACCACTGGATGTATTAACGATTGGTTGATAATGGTTATAAAAAGCGCTGTCTTTGTATGCCGTTTTCAAAGCGGTTTCTAGCACTATCTTGCGGTTATACTGTTCGATCATAGAGGTTGTGAAGTATTTATAGCCATTTCGACCCAGTTGTTTAGCTTGAAACATGGCTATATCAGCATGTCGAATTAGCTCTTCTGATGATTTTGCATCAAATGGATAAAGTGCCACGCCGATACTGGCTGAAACACTCACAGATATTCCGTCTAAATCAATCTTTTCTGGTAACACGGAAATAAGGTTTGATGTTAAAGAGGTTAAGCTTTCAGGGGTTATCACATCTTTGACTAAAACTAGAAATTCGTCACCGCTTTGTCTGCCCAAAATACAGTGCTCTGGTAATAGTTCGTTTATTCTTTCAGAAATTTTTATTAATAATTTATCACCAACTTGATGTCCGTAGGCATCATTAATCGGTTTAAACTTGTCTAAATCAATAAATAATAACGCACATGTTGAGCTGCTATTTTGCGCATCAAATATTGCAAATTCAATGTGTTGCAACATTAAATTACGGTTAGGAAGATTAGTTAAACTGTCATAATTTGCTAAATATCGTAGCTCGTTTTCAGCTTTCTTTTGCTCAGTCAGATCAGACATAACAATAACATAATGCTCAATCACGCCAGCATCGTTTGCAATGGCGTTGACACTGACATGGATTGGTTTAACAATGTGATTTTTCGTTTCAACCGTTAATTCCATCTTAAAGTTTTGGTTAGCATTTAATATTTTTATTTTATTGATAAGCTGCCTAAGTTTCTTTTTGCCTAAGATCTTGGCAAATGTCATAAAAGTTAAGTCATCTAAAGCATTTTTTTCATTTAAGCTAAATGCATCACAAAAACTCTGGTTAACTGAAATAGGAGTAAGCTGGGTGTCTAAAATGAGCAACCATTCATCAATTTGTGAAAATGCTTGCCCTAATATGCTTGCTTGTAAGTTAGTTGCTTTACTGTCGGTAATATTTGAATAAATACCGGATACAATGCGTGGATTACCTTCATTATCCCACTCTGTTACCTTGCCAATATCTTGAAACCATAACCATTCTCCGATTAGATTCTGTAATCGATAGGTTAAATTGATATTTGGGTTTTTAGATGCTGATAAAGCCCCCCATTGTGAAGATACTTTTGGTCTATCTTCTGGATGCACCAGTTCGATAAAACGATTGAGTGGTAACTCATTTTGTTGTCCTGATTCTCTTGTTGATGTTTTATTTCTGTACTGATAAATCAACTCTTTGTTTAAATCGACCTTCCATGTGCCACTTTTAGTAGACTTTAAGGCCATCTCTGTTTGCTGCTTTGAGGTAGTCACAGCTAACAGAGCTTTTTGAATGGTTGTTTGTCTATTTTTTCCTTGCCTATATGAAAGCAGTAATAGTGTAGTCACGACAATAAAATAGACTAGCCACGATGTTGGAGAGTTTAGAAAGTAGTATTCAACCTCTATCGGAATGGTCAAACTTTCTATAACGCTGTTACCGTCTAACCTAGTTTCACTTATGGTTAAGGTATAATTTCCAGGTGCTAGCTTTGGAAAAAATAACTCAGTTTTGTCTAAGTTTTTTAATACAACATCTTCAGCACCACTTATGCGAGCATTAAATTTGCTTATACGTTGTTGAGTAAAGTCAAAATTCGTGAACTTAATTTCTAGTCCAGCATCTTCATGAGTCAACTTGAGCGGATTTTCTAATAAAAATGAGGGGCTATAATTAAGCGTTGAAGACATGAGTTTAATGTCTGTCACACTTAAAGGGGTTTTGATTATGTTACTGTAATCAATAAAGTCTTCTGTGTTTAACCAAGTTAAACCTGACACTGTACCAAACACAAAGGTTTGATTATTTAGTTTTAAACTGGCGCCTGCATTAAACTCATTATTTGGTAAGCCGTTTTTAATCGTGTATTTCTCGAGAAATCCAGTGTTTAACTCGTAGCGAAATAATCCTGATTGAGCCGTAAACCAAAGAAAGCCATAAGGATCAGACATTACTTCATACAAAGCTTGTTTATTTAAGCCATAGTCTTCGTTCAGCGATTTAATGACTTTAAAAGTGGCTAAGTCTAATTCAATTAAGCCATGGTGAGATGAAGTTAACCAAAGACTTTCGTTTACAATCTCCCAGTCATCAATGACTTGGAAAACTTTGTCGTTTGCATTGTCAAATTCAAAAATTGGCGTTAAGACCTTCGAATCGACTGAATATGCATATAAGCCTTTAATTGTGCTTATAATTATATCCTCAGGCCTAGTAGGAAGGGGAGCAAGGAAGCGGTAAGCAGACGTTATTGGTAACTGTTCAGCCAAGCCTTCTACGGTTACTACAGTTTGGTTTGACGTATCGTATATGTAGTAATCGCTTTCAGTTAAAAAAGCAATTTGTTTACTATTAATGCGTTTTGAGGAGCTATTTAAAGAATCAAACGGTGCTTCTACGCTGCTTTTTACAACCGATGGGTTTGTTACTGTTTTAGTTTCTAGATCTAGTAATTTTAATCCTTGAAATGTATCCAAGTAAACAAGCTGAGAATCTATGTCAGTTTGAAAAATCTCGTATACCGCATTAGCGCCATACACATCCTTTTTATTTAGAGACTGGAAATAAAAGTTTGGCTCAGAGGGCTCACTCAAAGACGATATATGCACAACACCATTGTCGGTACCATATAAAATCGAACCGTCAGAAAGTTGATAAATAGACCATACGTTATTGTTTATAAACTCAGAGCCTGTTTGGCTAACTGTGTTAAACATTAATGAAGATAAGGGCCAATAATATGCCCCATTATGCGTTGCCATCCAAAGTACATTATTGGCGTCTAGCTCAAGCGCCAGAATGTTTGGTTGATTCAGCTTAAATTCAGTTTTATCTAGGGCTAGTGCTTTTGTCAGGTCTTTTGTCTTTCGATTAAATTTATACAGGCCAAACTCTGTAGCGATAAATTCACCTGAGGGGGTTAATTCATGATCCCAGATATTCAACGACGCGATCAGGTTTGTAGTTTGTTCATAATCAAAACCCACATCAAGTATTGGTGTGGCATATAAGCCCTCTACTGTGCCAATAAGTAAGCCAAGTTCTTCATCTAGCTTCAATAACTTTACATTCTGATTGAGTTCATTGGCTTCTTGTTCTTTTAAAAAAGTATGCTTAGTTAAAACTTCTGCATCGGCAGATAGAGAATAAAGGCCATCAGTGGCGCCTACTAATAGGTGTTTGCCATGATACAATAAAGTTCTAATGGATTGCCCTGTTTCAACTGAGCCTATTAGCTGAGACTCATAGCTGACAAGGCTAATTCTATATACATGATTATTAATTGCAGCGTATAAATTTTTATCAACCTTGAGTATGGCATTAATTGGAGAAGTAAAGCTCTGGCTATCAGACAACCTACCGGAGTAAATTTTTTTCTTTTCTAAAGTATGAACATTTATCAGGTAGCTGCCGTCAAAGCTGGTAGACACGAACAAAAAAGTGTCATCTACCATATTGATATGAAAGATTTGTTCGTGGAGAAAGTTTTTTATTTGTTTCGGTAGGGATACATCAATACCATCATATCGGTTTAAGCCTTGCTCAGTGGCAATCCAAATATAGCCAAGAGGGTCTTGAATTATATTATTTACATTTGCTTGAGAGAGGCCTTCTTCTGTAGATAGGCGATAGATTTGCTGATTTGAAAACGTATTAAAACTTATAAAAAATAAGGAAATGATAAAAAAAAAGTAAGGCTTCAAATGCATTAAACTCTACCAAGCAAAAATTCATAATTATCAAATTATGAATTTTGTCGAAAACAATAGTTAACGTTATGGTCATAAATTTAGCATAGTCATCTAAGCAGAGCTAGATTAATACACTTTTACATCATTAACTGCTTATATATGCACCACACTCTAGAGCAATAGTTGCAGCAATAAAAATAATTCTTATTAAATACTCAGTTTGTTATTGATAATGGTTTTTGTTTAGAATAAAATTCACCTAGTTTTTAAAGTAAAGGGTAACTCTAATGTATATTTGTATTTGCCACGGTGTGACTGATTCAAAAATTGAACAGGCGATTGAGTCTGGTTCTACAAGTATGCGTGATTTGAGTAAAGAGCTTGGTGTTGGTACACAATGTGGCAAGTGTACAAATTGCACAAAGAAAATTCTTAACCAGAAGCTGATTGAAATTGTCGATATAACAGAACAAGTTGCCTAATTAGCCTTAGCATAATTGCTTTGTTGGCATCAGAGCCAGATTCTTTCAGTGTCTTACATACCATAGAAACTTATCCCTCGTAGTATTCAAGTCGAGTTTTATGTAGACTCTCATCCACATTTATTTTCAGTGTTCTATTATGGCTCAGCTTTATTTCTATTACTCGGCGATGAATGCCGGAAAATCAACAACACTTTTACAGTCTGCCTTTAACTACAGAGAAAGAGGTATGACACCACTCATTCTTACCGCTGCCATAGACAATAGGGCTGGAGTAGGGAAAGTGGCTTCTAGAATTGGCCTCGAAGCAGATGCACATATCTATGACAGAGAAACAGATGTGTTTAGTTTAGTTGAACGGTTAAACGATGAAAATAAGCTAGATTGCTTGTTGGTAGATGAATGCCAATTCTTGAGCAAAGCCCAGGTTAATGCCTTAACAGATGTTGTTGATAAGTTGAATATACCCGTATTGTGTTATGGATTACGCACTGACTTTAAAGGCGAGTTATTTGAAGGAGCTCAGTACTTATTGGCTTGGGCTGACAAATTAGTTGAGCTTAAAACCATATGCTATTGTGGTAGAAAAGCAAACCGTGTTTTACGAACGGATGAGCATGGCAATGCAATTCATGACGGTAATCAGGTTGAAATTGGCGGCAACGATAGATATGTTTCAGTTTGCCGCACCCATTATAAAGAAGCCTTGTCTCTTTTATAAATATATCTTTATTTAGTATTGTAGATTGCTTGTCGCTCGGAGTGAGGTTGAAAGCTCCAAGCGATGAACCGGCTTGTTTTTTGACCTTGCGTCATTTTGATTACCTTTATTTCAGCAACACCAATTTTCTTAAGCGCTAGCTTTAAACTATTTAGTGAGTCTTTTTTAGATACTAAAGAAGTAAACCACGCACATTGCTTGGCATAATGCTTACTCTCCTTAATCATTTTTTTGATGAACAACACCTCACCACCTTTACACCAAAGCTCAGGTGAATGGCCGCCGAAGTTAAGTGTATTTTTTGGCTTTTTACCTAACTTTTGCCATTTGCTCTGTGTTGCTTTATTTGCTGAATGCTCACTGTCATGGAACGGGGGGTTACATAGCGACAAGTGTAATGTTTGATCTTTTTCTATCACACCATGAAAATATTTTTCTTTGTCTTTTTGTAAAACGAGTTTGGTATTTAAAGCATTTTCGATGCGAATTTTATCGGCGTTTTGTAATGCTTTCGGGTTTATATCCGATGCTGTGAATGACCACTTATAAACTCTTTCCCCAAGAATAGGGTAGATCAGATTTGCACCTGTGCCGATATCAAGTGCCCTAACATTGTTAACAATCTTATTATGGTTATCGCTTTTTAGTAGATCTGCCAACGCGTGAATATAATCAGCCCTGCCTGGAACTGGTGGACATAAAAACTCTTCGGATATGTCCCAATAACTGAGTTTGTAATGATGTTTAAGTAGCGCTTGATTTAAGCATTTGACAGCATTCGCATTACTAAAGTCTATGCTCTTTTTGCCTGCCAGTGTTCTAATAAGGAATTTTTTCAATGAAGGCGTTACATTGATGAGCTTATCGAAGTCATAGCCTTGTTTGTGGGCGTTTCTTGGGTGCATATCATTACTTTTATTGAATTTAAGCATGGATTATACCGAGTTCTTGAAATAGCTTAAATAGTGTTGAAATGACAATTGCTATCAAATACAGTAACTGGTACGACGAGTTAAAAAGACTTAAATCATGATCACGCAAAATTCACACTTTATTCCCTTCGAAAATGAGCAAGTTCTTCACCTGAGACACATTTATAATCCTGAAAATAAAGGGGATGCTGTTTTCTTCCTGCATGGAGCTGTCGAAAATGGCAAGATTTTCTACACAGAGACAAATAAGGGCTTAGCGCCGTTTTTAGCAGCGCAAGGTTATCAATGTTTTGTCGCTGATTTACGTGGTCGTGGACAAAGTTTGCCTAAAATATCTTCTTCCTCTCAATATGGCCAAACAGAAGCCATCCTTGAAGATATTCCCACTATGCTCAAATTTGTTAAAGCTCAAACAGGTCACTTTCCGAAGTTTTGGGTTGCACACTCTTGGGGGGGAGTTTTACTTAATAGCTTTTTAGCGCGTTACCCTGAGCATAAAGAGTATGTTTCAGCATGTGGCTACTTTGGAACAAAAAGAAGTTTATTTAACAACCATCCAAGCAAGCTCTTACAAGCCAATTTGATTTGGTACACATTGGCGCCGCTATTGAGTAAACGCAAAGGTTATTTAGATGCGCGCAAATTGAAATGGGGCAGTGATAACGAGACTGTTAAGTCACATTATCAAAGCATGCAGTGGGCGAAAAAGAAGCCTTGGATAGACAGTGATGATGGTTTTGATTACGCAAGTGCAATAGAAAATATAGAGTTACCGCCTATTTTACATATCGCAGGTACAAAAGATAAAGCCCTTGCACAGCCAATTGATATTCAGGCTTTTATAGAAGAGTCAGGAAAAGGCATACAAGACTTGAGAATATATGGAAAAAAATATGGTCATAAAATTGATTATGATCATATTAATATGCTGACTAGTCCGCATGCACACAGCGATCAGTTTAAGGAGTTGTTAGATTGGTTTGCTCAGCATCGAGCATAGCCATCATTTGTTTTTCATAAACCTGCCAGTTTGATCTTGGGCCTTGATCTAAAGGCCTTCTAACCTGAGCTTTGTTAAGAGTCGCTACTGGACGCTTAGATTTATAAAACTCCAAGCATTCAGGCTCAAATTTTTGATGCAAGAAATTGAGTAATTTATTCAGCTCTTTTGGGGTCTCATCTAATAAATCTTCATAACTGAGGGTATAAATGTTTCTAGGTAGGTAATGTTTAAAATGTGCCATCATTTCTTCTTGAAAATCAGCATACTGCTTATATTCAGTTAATGAGCAAAAATAGGGTTCGTTTTCAGCGAAGTGATTACTATAAACAGACCAAGCATTGGCATTAAACGAGCGGGTCAAATGGATGATACGAGCATCAGGAAATATTTTTTGAATTAGTCCTACGTTTTGAAAATTGGCTGGTAATTTATTAATGACAACTTCTTCACCAACACGATGCTTCTTAATTTCATCTACATACAAGCTGCGGCAATGGTCAAGCATAGATGTGGTTAATGTATGAAGGCATTGTGGAAAAGGGGCTTCATTACGCATCTGTAAGTAAGGTACAATTTTGTCGCTGATGACTGTGCTTTCTCCCATGCTGCCTATGCTACTATGCTGAACGAGCATTTGTTCTAGCAATGTAGTACCGGTTCTTGGTAGCCCAACTATAAAAGTAGGGGTGAATGTGGCCTTCACTTTATCATTGGGTTGGCTAAAGAATGCTTCTGAACACTGTTCTTTTAGTTCGTCAAAGAAAGGCCTCATATCGGCAGTTTTAAACTCACATAGACTTAGCTGCAGTTCGTTAGCAAGTCTAAAGTAGTCAATTGCTTGAGTGTGATCTTGTAATCTGTGATTACATCTTGCTAAGGAATAATAAACAACGATTTTTAAGCGCTTATTATCGTATTCAGTTAACAATGAATGGAGTTTCTCAATATGCGCTTCTAATTGATTTGTTGATGAAATCTGAGAGAGTTCATGCAACATGAAGGCAGTAACCGCACTAGGTGGGCATGCCAAGCCTGCTTCAAACGTACGCTCTGCATTTTCAATAAAACCGTGGTCTAAATAGAATAACCCTAATTGATAATGTGCTTGTGCATTATGTTTAGCAACGCTTAAGGTGTATTCGAGTACAGTTTTAGCATCAACAGAAGATCCAACAGCCATAAATGCATCAGCGAGCGTAAACAGGGGATCGAGCATCTTAGGCAGGTGCTCACAGGAACGTTTTAAATAATAAATGGCGCTGTCGTAATCTTCTAAACGCATACAAATTCGGCCAAGACCAAATAATGCAGGACCAATTTTATTATTTTCCTTTAATACTGCTTTAAACATAAACTCAGCTTCTCTGAGTTTCCCTTGTTCTAATAATTCGTTGGCTCTTTTAAGTAATAGCATTGTTGTTTAAAGTTATTGCTTTGCACTAATCATAAAAATAAAAAGGCGAAATAGCTAATGCCATTTCGCCTTTTGCTGCTGGGTTACAGTAATCTAGAATTTATAAGTAGCTTTTACGTAATAAAAACCGCCGTTGTAGTCAAATGGACCACTCTCGTAGTATTTACCGCTAACAATTGAATATGCACCATCTTTTTGCAGCTCTTGAGCCTCAGTGTCTAATATGTTGTTTGCTCCAACTGACATAGTCCACTGTTCGTTAAAGTAATAAGTTACTTCAGCATCTAATGTGAAAGATGAACCAACAGTTTCAGACCAACCGTAAGAGCTATCTACATCTGGCTCATCCGCGTGTGTAGCAAACCACTCACCAAAGTAGTTAGCTCGTAAGAACATGCTTACATCTTCCCAATTTTGTGCGAAGGTTAATGTTGCACGGTGCTCAGGGATGCCTTCTTCCAAGCGGCGTACTTTGAACGCTGAAGTGAACTGACCTGGGTCATCAACTTTTGTTGTGTTGTAGTTATAAGCCAAGCTAATTTTGCTGTAGCCATCAAACATATCCATGCCATAATTCATGACAACGTCAACACCTTGGGTTGTGGTATCGAAGTCATTAGCAAAAAATGTAACAGAGCCACCAAGAAGCAATTCTGGACTAGGGTATTTACCTTGAAGATTATCAACGTTAGCTTGTGTGATAAATACTTTATCTGTTTGTGCAATACGGTCAGTAACTTCAATATTGTATGCATCGATAGTCATGAAGAACTCACCGGTTTTGTATACAAGACCGAAAGCATAGCTAGTTGACTCTTCTGGATCTAACTCTTTACCACCAAGTTCAGCCGAGACAGGGTGAGTTGGTGGATATGTAGCTGATTGAATCAATTCACCATTTACCAAAGATGTCTGAGTATTTACAACATTAGCTTGACCTACTGTAGGTGCTCTAAAACCAGTACTATGAGAACCACGGATGGATAGATCATCGGTAAGCTGATATTGTGCAGTTACTTTATAGTTTGTTGTATTTCCGAATGAAGAGAAGTCTTCATAGCGTAGTGCAGCTCCAAGTAATAAGTCTTCAGTTAAGTAAGTCTCCGCATCAGCATAAGCGGAGAAGCTTTGACGCTTATTAATCCCCTGTGATTCTGGTGAGAAACCAGCAAAACCATGAGAACCAACACTGAAGCCTTGTGATGCCAATGGACCCTGTTCCCAAGAGGCTTGCTCACCAGAAATTATTTCGAATGACTCTTGTCTCCATTCAATACCCGTTGCAAAGTTTAGGTCGTCGTCTAAACCAACATCAAAGCCTTTGGTTAAATCAATGTTGAAAGATTTTTCAAGTTGAATGTAAGAGCCTGCTTCAAATGCATTGTTTGGCTGGTCAGCATTCAATGAACCCATAGAAGGGTTAACAGTATTAACAAGTGTATAAGTTGATTTGTTTCGGCCATATGAGCCACTGATATCAATAAAAGCACCTTCTAAGAAACCTTCAGTAATATCTCCACGAGTACCCATTGTTAATGACGTGTCGTTGATTTCACCAGTAAATTGAGGAGTGTAACCTCCTGGGAACAATTCATTGAATGCCCAACAGTTTTTACCCACTGCAGTGTTTGGATCTGCAATTAGCTTATATGTCTCGTTGTCTAAAATATTGGTTGTGTTTGGTAGTTTAGGAATACTAGGACATTCAATACCATTATTGAGTCCATCCATATCACCAACTAAATGTATGTCATTTCCATCGGCATCAGTACCAGTAAAAACTCCACCTCTGTTTTGAGGGTTACGGTAATAATAACCACCAGTAGCTATTCGATCAGAATAGTTACCGAACATATAAAACTCTTTATCGTTACCTAGATCTAGGCCAACATTACCAAATAAAGTAATATCGTCCTCAATCTCAGGGTTACCCCAAACTTGAGCTGGGTCATTAACATGAGTATTACCTGCTGCAATCAAGGCCGCCGCGTCAGGGCGTTGAACGGATCGACTTGTAGGATCTGCAGACTTGTATTGGAAAGATAAGTTAGCAAAGCCGTCATCGGTAAATGGAAGACCAAGGTTACCATCAACAACAAACTGGGTACCATCCCCCTCAAAATACTCGCCATGACGCACAGAGATTGAGCCACCCTCTGAACTGTCTTTTAATACAAAGTTCATTACACCTGCAATGGCATCAGAACCATATTGAGCTGCTGCACCGTCACGTAAAACTTCAACCTGCTTTAGCGCAACAGAAGGAATAACTGATATATCTGGACCTTGAGCACCATCGTTAACGCCACCACCTTGGAACGCGATAACAGAAGCTCTGTGCCTTCTTTTACCGTTTAATAGAATAAGTGTAGAGTCTGATGATAGACCACGTAAGTTTACAGGTCTGATAAATGAAGCCGCATCTGAGATAGGCTGCTGTCTAACGTTAAATGATGGAATAGATGCCTGCAGCATGTCTAACATATCAGTTGATGCGTTTTTATCTAGTTCATCGCCTCCAATAATATCAATTGGCACTGGCGAATCATCGACAGATCTTGGCGCAGAACGTGAACCTACAACTGCGATTTTTTCAATATTCTTTTCAGCACCATCGCCACTTTCGTCGGCATAGGCTGTCGCGCTTAACAAGCCTACCGAAGCGGTAGATGCTAGTGCGTAAGTAATAGCACGGCTTACGTTTGATAATTTTAACTTCATCCTGTTTCCCCAGATTAATGTTGTCATTAAGGTTTCTTATAAATTTTTAACAAGCACGATAAGCTTTTTTGCAATAAGCAAATTTAGCCTGTTAATTATTGATACATTTAGTTAACACATAATGCAAATAAAATTTGCATTAAAGTTAAAAGTAGACATGACAATGGGAAAGCGCAAATTGAAAGCGTAACTTTTTGTTAAGTATGAAATAATTTTCTAAAATAGGGAAGGATAGGAATGCATTTACATTCCTACTAAAGTTTATGCTTTGGTCTAATTTATGTTTTGTTAAGCTTTTCGTTAACTTGTAACCAAGCTTTTCTCTGGTCTCTATAAGTGTCCCAAACACATGGGCAGCAACTACCTCCACCACAACATTCGTCTGGTTTAGGTTTCTGGGGTTCTGGGTTAGGTATTTGTTTTACTGTATTATTTAGCATGAATGTGAGAGATTAATGAAATACATAGATAGAGTTTATCAAGTTTTGCTAAACTGTCAGAGTGATAAATAAATTTGGTTTATAATGCGCCTAATTAAAGTAGTACACAAAGCCCCTCTTAGGGTTGCCAAAATTAGCAAAAGACGGCAGCAAATCAGATTAAGGCGCTCGATGCTTGCGCTAAAAATTGCACTTGCGCAAGAAAAACAAGAAACCAAAGAAATGTTGGATATTTACAAGCGCTATAGCTTTGGTGAGGCGCATAAATCAGAGCTAAAAGTTGCTAACGAACAGCTTATGGACATTCTAAAAGGGTTAGGTTTAGGCGTATTTGCTGTACTTCCATTCGCTCCCATTACTATTCCGCTTATTGTTAAGCTGGGTCAGTGGGTTGGTGTTGATGTGTTACCAAGCTCATTTTCATTATCAAACAAATCTTCTAAATCACGTAAATAAGTGATCTCTGTACGCTAAATTGTTATTCTCTAAATAGACGCAAAAACACAGAGAATAATATGCAACTTCCAATCATTCATGCCGATACAGGTACACCGATTAAATTTATTGAAAAATCAAATTTTGATACTTGGCTTTCATCGCAAGAAAGCTTTGTAAAAAGTTATGTTGATGCAACGCGCTCTGCTACTAGCAACATAATTGTGGTGCCTAAACAAAACGCAACTGGACTTGAATTCGTTGTTGTAACTGTTACTGATGTAACTGATATGTGGAATGCCGGTGATTTAGCAAAACAATTACCTAAGGGTCAGTACACGCTAGATGTTAACGATGACTCTTTGATAGGTTATGCGCTTAGCTTTGTATTAGGTGCTTATCAATTTGCCGTCTATAAGTCTCTATCTGCTATTGAATCTAAAATCGCGATTGCAGATGAAGAAATTTTTAATAAAGTAAACCAGCAAGCTGAGGCGATTTATTTAGTTCGTGACTTGGTTAACATGCCAGCAGCAGACATGATGCCTCAGCATCTTGCTGAAACTATGGAAGAATTGGCCGCTCGCTTTGATGGTCAGTTTAGCCAAATTATTGGTGATGAATTACTAGAACAAAATTACCCAACTATTCATATGGTGGGTCGTGCAAGTGACAACAAACCAAGATTACTCGATTTAGTTTGGGGTGATGAGAATGCGCCGAAACTGACACTTGTTGGTAAAGGTGTCTGTTTTGACTCTGGTGGTTTAGATTTAAAACCTGCCGTAGGTATGCGTAATATGAAGAAGGATATGGGCGGGGCTGCTCATGTTATCGGTCTTGCACAAATGATTATGGCTGTAAATCTACCTGTTAGACTTCGTGTGCTTGTGCCTGCCGTTGAAAATGCAGTGTCGCGTAATGCTTTCAGACCAGGTGATGTCATCAAAACACGTAAAGGCATCACGGTTGAGATTGATAACACCGATGCTGAAGGTCGCCTAGTATTGTGTGATGCATTAGCGGAAGCACAAACTGAAAATCCTGATCTGCTAATCGATTTTGCAACCTTAACAGGTGCATGTCGCATTGCATTAGGTACAGAGCTTCCTGGTTTTTATTCAACTGACCAAGCAATTGCAAGTGACATCATGGCTCAAGGTTTACAAAACCAAGATCCAGTTTGGCAACTTCCTCTGTTCGACCAATATAAAGCTTTGTTCAAGAGTGATGTAGCAGACATTGCTAACTGTGGTTCAACGCCGTTTGGTGGATCAATTACAGCAGCGTTATATCTGAAAGAGTTTGTTGAGCCAGCAACTACACCTTGGCTTCATTTTGATGTGATGGCTTATAACATCAGACCATTACCGGGTCGCCCGGTAGGTGGTGAAGGCTTAGGGCTTCGTGCTACGTTTGACTATTTAGCTACACGTTATAAATAGATATCGATAAACTTATAAAATAGAAATGCGAACCAATGGGTTCGCATTTTTATTAAGAAGTATTACTTAGCTGGAATGTTTTCTAAGATTGCTTTCATTTGTTGCCAATATAAACCTACAGATTCAATGTTTACC
The DNA here is from genome assembly GCF_040104455.1 of Pseudoalteromonas sp. BZB3. Lineage (NCBI taxonomy): Bacteria > Pseudomonadati > Pseudomonadota > Gammaproteobacteria > Alteromonadales > Pseudoalteromonadaceae > Pseudoalteromonas > Pseudoalteromonas sp. BZB3. The sequence goes on from NZ_JBECOS010000013.1 coordinate 22,182, forward strand.
TTCTCATCAGGAGAGTGTGGGAACTTGATTGTAGGACCAAATGAAATCATGTCCATTTCTGGGTATGGTTCTTTGAAAAGACCACACTCTAGGCCAGCATGAATAACCATGATGTGTGGCTTGTGTCCATAAATATCTTCATATACGTCACGGAACGTATGCAAAATTTGAGAATCAGGATCTGGTTTCCATCCTGGATATGCACCACTGAATTCAACCGTTGCGCCTGCTAGACTTGCCAGTGAAGCAAGTGTGCCTTCTACGTCTGAACGACCAGAGTCAATTAAAGAGCGGATCAAACAAAGAACTTCAATGCTGTTTTCACTTGTTTCAATGACACCCATATTTAGTGATGTTTCAACTACACCTTGAATGTCATCACTCATGCGTACTACACCATTTGGACAGGCATTAAGTAGTGACAACACAGTATTTTGGCTACTTGCGCTTAATGGTAACGCTTCACCTTCAAATGATTGCGCTTTGAAAGATAAGTTTGCTTCAATGGCGCTTAATTCGGTTTTTGTTAGTGTTTCAAACTCAGAGATTAAGTTATGAAATGCGTCTAATTGTGCATTTTCAACTAACACTTCGGCATACGCTTCACGAGGAATTGCGTTCCTTAATGAACCGCCATTAAAAGCGACTAACTGTACGGTTAAGTCTGCTGTGTGATTTTTTAAAAAACGTGCAAGGAGTTTATTGGCGTTGGCGCGGCCAGTGTGGATGTCCACGCCTGAGTGACCGCCTCTTAAGCCATTTAGAACAAGCTTTAAACGTGTTGTATCTTCATTGATGGCTTGGCGTTCTAGTTGTAAAGTAAGACTTGCATCTACGCCACCGGCACAGCCCATGTAAATCTCACCCTCTTGCTCAGAGTCTGTATTGAGAAGAATCTCACCTTCTAACCAGCCAGCTTCTAAACCGAATGCGCCAGTCATACCCGCTTCTTCATCAATGGTTAGAAGTACTTCTAGCGGACCGTGTTTAATGTCATCAGCAGCTAATACAGCAAGACACGACGCCATACCAATGCCGTTGTCAGCACCTAAAGTTGTGTCAGTTGCAGTAACCCATTCACCGTCGATGTAAGGTTTAATCGAGTCTGTGACAAAGTCGTGATTAGTACCGTCATTCTTTTGTGGCACCATATCAATATGGGCTTGAAGCACAACCGGTTTTTTATTTTCCATGCCAGGATAAGCAGGCTTTTTGATAAATACGTTGCCTGTATCATCTCTTTTAACTTCGAGAGATTGGCTTGTTGCCCACTCGATAATGAACTGTGCAAGTGCTTCTTCGTGTTTTGAAGGATGCGGAATAGAACAAATTTGATCAAAGAATTGCCAAATTGCTTGAGGTTCTAGTTGGCTAATTTCTGAATGTGGAGTGAACAATGTTTTCAATGTTTTGCCCTTATTTAAATGTAACCGCTTAATATTACCATTCAAATAAGGGCAGAGGATAGCTTACTGGCAGTACTTGATGGCGTCAGCCATTATCTCTAGTCCAGTTTGTTTACACTCTGGCAGCTCAGCTTTACTTTCAATGATAGGCGTAACGCGTTCGCCCCATTTTATATAACTTGCAGCCCAAGTTAATCCTGCACCAAATGCTGCGCTCATTATATGACTGTGTGGTTTGATTTTACCTTGCTCTAATGCTTCACACAGTGCAATTGGGATCGTTGCAGCAGAGGTGTTGCCATAATGCTGGATATTGACCATCACTTTGTCATCGCTAAGCTGCAATTGTTTGGCAATGGCTTGAATAATTCTTAGATTTGCCTGATGAGGGATAAGCATACCGATGTCTTCGAGTGCTAAATTTGCTTGTGATAGCACATCATCACAGGCTTCGCTCATACCTTTTACCGCGCGCTTAAAGATATCTTTACCTTGGAACAAAATATCAGAGGGTTGTGCTGAATCGTGTTTATCTATGTCAGTGCCGAAGTTTCGGATATGAAGAATCTCTCTGTCTTCTGAATCACAGCCAGTTTTTGTTGCTAACAAGCCTAGTTCTTCACTTGATGCTTCAAGTACAACTGCACCTGCGCCGTCACCGAATAAAACCGCACTGTCACGCTTTGCCCAGTTTACATGCCAGAGCATTCTTTCAGCAGCAATAACAACTGCGCGCTTTACCATACCGGCGCGTATTTGTGCGGTTGCATTTTGTAATGCATATAAGAAACCAGAACACGCTGCATTTACATCACATGCCGCTGCACCGGTTGCCCCGATTTGTTGCTGAACATATGAGGCTGTATTTGCAACAAGTGTAGAAGGGGTGCAAGTAGCAAGTAAAACAAGGTCAATGTCCTCTCCTGCAATACCTGCACAATCCAATGCACGTTTAGCTGCAATAGTCGCCAATTCTCCAGTACCAACATGACTGACTCTTCTCGATTTTATGCCTGTGCGAGTTGAAATCCACTCATCTGTGGTGTCGACTACTGTGCTTATATCTTCGTTTGAAAGTGTTGCTGGTGGTGTACATTTACCCCAGCCAATAATTTTGGCGTATTGCATAGTTTCTTATCTCATCTGACCAGACGGGAGTTTATAACAAACTTCTTTTTGTAATTCTAGTCAAGGATACTTTATGTAGTGTGAAGAAGTAGTCTAAGCTTAGATTAAAGTCTTTGAATTTGGGGTGATTATGGCAAATAAAATGACGACTTCGCTTATAAGCCACCTTATTGAATTGGAGAGGCAGTTACTGGACCCAGTTGTTAGAGCATCGAAAAACCAACTAAGCCATTTACTTCATGACGACTTTTATGAAATTTCGGCAAATGGCTTAATGTTTAACAAGCAGCATGTGATTGGTCGGTTACCGCTCGAGAAAATTCCACAGATCTATAACCAAGACTTTAAGGGACAAGTATTGAGCGACACGCTTGCCCAGCTGACCTATCATGCAGCCTATCGAATGAATGTGCATCATGCCTTGAATTTTTCAATTCGAATGTCAATTTGGGCTAAAACAGAAAAAGGGTGGCAGTTGTTCTTCCATCAAGGCACCCCTTGTCCTGAGTTCACCTTGCACTATGAAGAGTAGCTGCAATTTTTGTTTTATATCAATGAAACTGAGGTTTAGTTTTACCAGTTAAGCAGAGTCAGTTAAAGTGTTGCTCAAATTTTTTATGAGCATGTTACATGATCAGCTTTTCGCCGCAATCAGCCATTGGTCGCTTATTATTACTAAGAACTATCGCCATTTTGATGCAATTGCTTTTGGTATTAGCTTCGGCATTTTGGTTTGATAAGTCCATTGAACTATTACCAGTATTGACTGTTATTGCAATTGAATCTTGCTTTCAATTGGTCAGTGTGTTCGCTTATAGAAAAACCAGTGAAGCAGCACCTTCAGGTATGATGTTGCAGTTACTTGCCGATATTATGTTTATGACAGTTTTACTGAGCTTATCAGGTGGTGCGAGTAATGCGTTTGTGTCAATGCTGATCATCCCAATCGTTATTGCTGCTGTTACTTTGCCAAGCCAATTTGTGATCATTATCTCTTTGTGTTCATTAGTCGCATATGGTTATTTATTTGTGACTATGGGTGGTCATCATATGCATCACATGGACATGGAGTTACATTTTAAAGGCATGTGGGCAAATTTTGTATTAAGCGTATTTATTGTTGTCATGGTTGTCATGGCTATGGCGAAGCAATTAAGGGTTAAAGAGCAGTCTTTAGCTAAGGTAAGAGAAAAACAACTTAAAAACGAGCAGCTCATTGCGTTAGGGAGTGCCGCTGCGCAGGCAACTCATCAATTGGCAACGCCACTTGGTAACATTAATTTATTATTTGAAGAGCTGAAAGAAGACTATCCAGAGCATCCCGCATTAGTAGATATGGGAAAAGCCATCACTACTTGTAAAGAGCAACTTGAGTTATTTAGAGCACAAACCGAAAAATTCAAATCTTCAGATAGTTTTGGTGTACAAAGCACACTTGCTATTTTGCAAGAGCTTGAAACATTGATGGCTTTACAATTCCCGGAACAGCGCTTAATTATGGACGAGGTAGTTGATACTTTCGTCAGTGATGATCCCATGTTGATCCCTGCTTTATTGAATGTACTTGCAAATGCCGCGCAGGCCAATACTAAAACTAATGCAAAAGACATCATCCTAGAAAGTTCAATTGAAAAAGACACTTGGATGCTATCGATAACGGATCATGGTCCGGGGATCGACCCTAAAAAGATGGAACGTTTAGGCCATACAATAGTTAAAAGTGAGTCTGGTCTTGGCATGGCCTTGGTTTTATCTCATGCATCAATAGAGCGATTAAAAGGGACTATTCGATTAGAAAACCAGTGTAAATATGGCGCTAAAACAACAATCACTTTGCCGATTAAAGAAAATGAGTTATGAAGTTACTTATCATTGAAGACGATGAAGCATTTGCAAGAACACTTGCTAGACGGCTGCTAAAGCATGGATTTGATAGCCATGTTGAAAACAACGAAGTAAATGTCATGTCTGCGGTTGAGAAAATTTCCCCTGATTTTGTGCTCCTAGATATGAAACTGCAGACTAAATCTGGGTTACATTTCATTGAACCGATTAAGGCATACAAACCTAGTATCAAACTGGTGTTGTTAACTGGGTTTGCAAGTATCGCAACTGCAGTTGAAGCGGTTAAACTGGGCGCTGACGATTATTTAACTAAGCCAGCTGATACTTTGTTGATAGTTCAAACGTTATTAGGGACAGAGGGTGTTCAAAAAGCAGAATTGCAATCAGAAACGAGAATGTCAGCAGAGCGTTTAGAGTGGGAACATATTCAGCAAGTGCTAAAAGCGAACCATGGCAATGTGTCTGAAACGGCAAGACAGCTAAACATGCATCGAAGAACTCTACAACGTAAACTGCAGAAAAAACCTGTACAAAAATAGTCAATAATTGCGAGTTTGACGTTTATTAACTAGATTTGAATTTACGAATGGTTTGATGCTTCATTATTATGCAGTTGGCAGAACTTAATTATTGGGCAATTTTACTTGCCTCGTTATCTTCATTTATGTTGGGTGGTTTATGGTACTCCCCGGTTTTATTTGGCAAAACTTGGTTAGAGGGGTGTGGGTTAACTGAACTTGACTTACAAAACAGCGATCCAAAATTGATTTATGGTTTAGCATTTATTTTGTCATTGTTGGCTGCGTTTGTTTTGGCGTTGATATTAGGGCCTGATCCTAATATCACACAATCAATCATCATTGGTGCGGCAGTAGGTATTGGTTTAGCATCAAGTTCATTGGGGATTTCTTATATTTTTGAACAAAGACCGCTTAGTTTGTTTTTAGTCAATGGTGGTTACCATACCTTCCAGTTTATTCTTATGGCAGTGATACTGAGTGTCACAGGCTAGTAATATCAACTCAGAATTGTTGGAATACTTATCTTCGAGGCGGACATTTGCCCTGTTTTCATGTCTCACTCTCATTTAATTTAAATACGTTTTGCTGTTTCAATGAGTGAAAGTAACCCTTCCCATGGAATGGGCCAGTATTTCCGGGTTAACTAATCTTATATTGCTTCAAACTCTGCTAATGATGGCAGATAGCAATTGATAGTGGATACAAAACGTGATCGATATTCTTTTTGATGTCATTGGTATGACAGGAACAGCGCTTGTAGTTGGTGCTTTCTTTATGCTTCAACTAGGCAAAGCTGAACCTACCGGTATTGTTTATAACTTAATGAACTTAAGTGGCGCAATACTCTTGCTAATCAGTCTTTGCTACAACTTTAACCTTGCTAGTTTTGTTATTGAGTTATTCTGGATAGCCGCGTCTTTAATTGGTTTATACAAATATTTCAAAGGAAAACGTACCCAACTCGCATAATGTTCTCAAAATAGAAATATAAAACTTGCACAGTCTGTTAACATTAGTATTATTAAAAGTATGTAAATAGGCTGTGCATGGAATTGCATTTAGCTGCTCTATCGCTGAAATAATGAGCCAAGCTATGAGAATAACAATACCTACGATTTCTTTACTTTCAATTTTATATTCAGGTCATGCGTTATCAAATATTGAAAGTGATGAAGATCTATTTGACTTATCATTTGAGCAACTTTTAGACGTCAATATTTCTCTTGCCACTAAAACAGATGAAACTCGCTCGTCTGTTCCTTCGAGTATTACTGTATTTAATCAACAACATATTGCACTTTTAGGCGTATCGAATGCCTATGAGTTAATGAACTTTGTGCCTGGTTTTCAGTCAACTCGAGGTGATTGGGTGGGGGCTGTGCCGAAAGAGCATACTCGAGGTATTTATCTAGACAGTGGTAATGTACTGGTCATGATCAATGGCCAAAGACTGAATGATCCTTCTTTTGGCAAGGCATCAGTTTATATGCCTTTTATTCCTGTTGAACTGATTGAACGTGTTGAGTTTATTCGAGGCCCAGGTTCTGCGCTTTATGGTAGTAATGCATTTTTGGGCGTCATGAATGTTGTTACCACTTCTGAACGTACTCAGTTTAGTGCCTCAATCGGTGAGCATGGAGAGCTTCAAGCTGGTTTTTCATTCAATAAAGAATTGAACGATGGATTAAAGATTTACAGTAATTTATCGCTTAATAAACGCGATGGCGAGGCTTACTCATTTGGCACGAAAGACCCCCTAGAATCCTATTTTTTTGAACTAGGTGCTCAATGGCATAATCTAGACATTAATGTAAGGAAAAACGCGACACAATTAGATGAATTCATCAACCTTGCGGGTGCGTCAAGAGGCAACCATCATCACAGTGAAAACATCGCTTTGCAGGCGACTTATACTTGGTTAAACGATGACTTATGGCATTTATCTACTTCATTCGATTTTATCCGACATGAAATTGAGAGCAAGGGCTTGATTGTTACTGCACAAAACACAAACTTGGCTGGTGATTTTTTTGTGGGTCCAGCATGGTCAACCAAAGATCTGGCTTTGAAAGTTGATGGCAGTTATCAATTTAGTGACTACTTACAAGTCAATTTCGGTGCAGAATATTCGGAAGAAGAGCAATTTAAAGCTGGCGTGATCAGTAGCTATTATGACTATCAGTCTGGCAATACCTTAGTTGAAAATCAATATTACTTAGGCGAGACGCGGACGATTGAATCTCATCCTCCGTTTAAAAATTTGTTGGCCTCATTTGATTCTTATGCTTTGTATACTCAGGCTAAGTATGTAGCGTCAGAACAATTAACGATGTTTGTTGGTGCACGTTTTGATGAAGTGAAAAGTATTGATAGCAAGCTATCACCCAGGCTTGCTCTCATTTATGACCTAAATGAAAAACATACTTTAAAGCTGCAATATGGTGAATCTTTTAGAACACCCGTAAGCAATGAGCTTTATTCAAATGACGATGTCACTGTCGGTAACCCTGATCTGAAATCAGAGTATGTTAAAACGACGGAATTGGTCTGGCACACTGAACAACAAAATTGGCAGATGGATGTGGTGTTTTTTAATAATGAGTTGAAAGATTTCATAAACTTAGTGGCGACAGATCAAGCTCAAACACGTTTTACTTTTGACAATGTGTTTGAAGCAAGTATGCAAGGGGTTGAAGTTAATAGTAATTTTAACTTAACAGAGAATACTTGGTTTGAAGCTGGTTTTACGCAATTGTTTGATGAACCCATTAATCCGAGCTTTAAGCGATTCGCTGCGGCAGCCATTACTCATCAATTCGACGTGTTACAGTTGAGTGTGAATACAATTTGGCGTGATGAGGTATTTGTTGCTTCGCAAGACAAAAACGTTTCAGGAGATTTTAAGCAATCAGATTATTTCTTGCTAGGGCTAACCGCCAGTTGGAATATTGATAGTGATAGTTCGATAATTCTCAAGGCTCAAAATCTACTCGATAAGCAATACAAAGTGTTTGATCCAAGAATGACCGACGGCATTGTACCGACTCAATCAAGAAAATTATTACTTCAGTATCGTCAAACATTCTAAATACTAAAATTTCATTAAAAGCGCCGACATCGGCGCTTTTTTGTTTTTAGCCTAATAATACCAATCCGCAATAACACTTAATCATTTTGAGGGATTAAACCTGTTGATAGCTGAGTTAAAGATTTCTCATTTAAAACAACTAAATAACGAAATATTTGTCTAGCTACCAACAAGGCTTTCTTGCCTCAAAATAGACTACTTAGTTAAGCGGATTGGTATAAAAAGTTTTTAAATTTTCTCCAATATCCTTCAGTTGCACTTCTCATTAAATAATCAAATTCATACATAACTGATCATATTTGATCTAAATCAAAAATAAACACTACAGATAATGTAAATGAAAATAATTCTTGAATGCATTTGCTTGGTTCGTTAATATTTGCTGAATAATAAACTATTAACTGATAATTAAAGGGATAAGAGTGAAAAACTTTAAGAAATTTGCGCTTACGCTAGTTTGTACAGCAGTATTATCTGCATGTAATGGTGATGATGGTAAAGACGGTGATGTAGGTGCGGTTGGTCCTCAAGGGGAGCAAGGTGCTGCAGGACAAAATGGGGTTGCAAATTATGTAACAGCGGAAGATGTTGTTAAAACTAACGCACAGCATGCCTATGCTGTTTTCGCAGACTCTCTGATTGCAGCAAAAACAATGCAAAAAGCGATTAATGAATTTGTTGCTGATCCGACAGAAGCAAACTTCACTGCTGCAAAACAAGCTTGGCTTTTTGCACGTGAACCGTATGGTCAAACTGAAGTTTACCGTTTCCGTGAAGGCCCAATCGACGCACTTACAGAAGTTGATGGTCAACCAACATTAGTTGATGGCGAAGGCCCAGAAGGCGCAATTAATGCTTGGCCTTTAGCTGAAGCGTTGATCGACTACACGATTGATATGGACGGTCATCAGGCGCGTGGTACTGCTGCGGTTTATCAAGCCGGTGGTAACATCATTTCAGATCAAGAAAACTTCCCAGAAATTACAAAGCAGTTATTACAAGATAAATTTGAATTAGATGGTGAAGAAGCCAATGTAACGTCAGGTTATCACGCAATCGAATTCTTATTGTGGGGTCAAGATTTAAACCAAGACCTTACTTATACATCAACGCGTGATTATACTGCAGGTCACCGTAAAGCTTCTGATTTTTATACTGTTGACAATATGCCAGCAGATTCAAACGGTGCAACTTGTACATCTGGCGAGCAAGGTGCAATTGATGTAATTTGTGCGCGCCGTGGTCAATACTTAAAAGTAGCCGCTGAGTTATTAGTTGATGACCTGCAAGCAGTGACTGAAGCGTGGACTCCTGGCACAGGCTTCCATTATTTAGAATATGTAAAACCTGAAAATGCAAAGAAAAACTTAGGTGCAATGCTTGAGAGTATGGGGCGTTTGAGTTTCGGTGAGCTTGCAGGTGAACGTATGAGTATTGCTGTTCGCACCGATAGTCAAGAAGACGAACACTCGTGTTTTTCAGATAACACACACCGTGATATCTACCTCAATGCCAAAGGTGTTCAAAACCATTATTTAGGCAAATATACACGTATTAATGGTGAAGAGTTAGTAGGCGCAAGTATCCATGACCTATTAGTAAAAGAGGGTAAACCTGAGCTTGCAAACGAGCTGCGCGCTGCCTTTGAAGCGTCAATGGCAAGTGCCTCGGTTATTGATACAAATGCTAAGCTAGGTGTGTCTTTTGACGTTCAAATTCAAAATGAAGATCGCAAGAAAGAAGTGTATGCGACTATCTCTGCACTTGCTACACAAACAGATCTGATCCAAAAAGCCATCGATGAGCTTGGCGTTTCAGCTGAAGATTTAAAACAAGATACAGAAGAAGATATCTAATTTAATATGGCTGGCCTTTTGGTCAGCCTTTTCAGTTTCTGGTTACAGTAGTAAGCAGTTCAGGGGCACTGAATGAACAACAAAAAATCAATGTTAGCTCTAATCATCGCGCTTATTTCTCTGCAAGGCTGTGGTGGTGGAAGTAACACACAAAATACAAACTCTCCAACAAATTCAAACAATAACGGCGACAATACTTCTGAGGGCAATCAAGGCAGTAAAGATAATTTGGCTTTTCCTGATCTCACCTTAAATGATGGCCTACCTGACTTACTCAAAGATACACCTGACGAGTTTGAGCATTTAGCAGCAGGGGAAGCATCGGTTAATACTTTTAATGAAGATGCATTTAGCCAAGCGCTACCAGCAATCGTTGATACGCCTAGTCTTGATGCCGTTTTCAAAGCGGGCGACCATGTTTTTCGCTCTAATCATGATGGGCAAGGCCCTATTTTCAATAACACCACTTGCCAAGGGTGTCACATCAAAGATGGTAGAGGTGTAGTGCCTAAATCTGCCAATGAGCCGATGATCAGCATGTTTTTGAGAGTAGGCGATAGTAAGGGCAATGTTGACCCGGTTTATGGGGATCAAATTCAAGTTTTTGGCACCATAGATGGTCAAAAGGATGTGTTGGCAAAACACAATGGAGCCATAGAGGAAGGGCTGGCTTATGGCGAGGGATATACTTGGGTCGAATATGAAGCAGTGACCGGACAATTCGCAGATGGCGAAAATTACTCCTTAAGAAAACCCGTTTATAAAGTCAAAGACCTTGCTTATGGTGAGTTTAATAAAGATGTGCAGTTTTCTGCCCGTGTATCCCCCCATGTTTATGGCTCAGGTTTATTAGAGAGCATTCCAGCACAGAATATTTTAGCTTATGCCGATCCTGATGATGCAAACAATGATGGCATATCTGGTAAAGCAGCCTATACAACTCACCCGGTAAATAATGAAAAGATGCTTGCACGTTTCGGTCAAAAAGCCGTAACAGCATCTGTCTTACAACAAATTTCAGGCGCATACCGAGGTGATATGGGGGTGACGAATACGGTTGTAACAGGCGAACCTTGTACAGAAGCTCAATCTGCTTGCCTTGCTCAAGCTGAAAATGAACAAAATAAGCACCACGATGGCGTTGATTTAAATAACGTCGATTTGGCTCAAGTCGAGTTTTATAACCGTACACTAGCAGTTCCAAATCGTCGTGGTTTTGATACTGAGAATAAACTTTGGAATGATGATGTACTAAAAGGCAGAAGCCAGTTTTTTGCTGCTAATTGCCACAGTTGCCATGTGCCAAGGCATAAAACGAGCGAGGCGAAAGGGAGCTTGCTTGGTGATGTAGATTTAGTGCAAGTGTCTACAGACACACGGACCAATATTTCAGCTTTACAAGATTTAGTGATTTATCCATATACCGATTTACTTCTCCATGATATGGGCGGCAGTTGCAAAGTAACTCGTGAGTTGGCAAGTGGTGAAGCGTGTGACAGTGGTGAAAGTTGCTATTACGTGCAGCGCTGTGAGGGGCTTGCTGATGGTCGTCCTGAAGGTGATGCATCTGGGACTGAATGGAAAACGCCAGCTTTATGGGGGTTGGGTTTGGTACAAACAGTAACGCCAAAAGCAACATTTTTGCATGATGGTCGTGCACGCACTTTATCTGAAGCGATCCTTTGGCATGGCGGTGAAGCCGAATCAGCAAAGCAAGCTTATTTAAATATGGATAAACCCGCACGTGATGCGCTATTGGCTTTCTTGAATTCACTATGATGTTAAATCTACAAAAAAGCAGTTTGCTTACAGCCGCTCTTATTTGTTTGTTTATGCCTGTAAATGCATCAGCATCAAACGAGCAAGCGGCTAAGCCTGGGGGAGATGCAACAGGGCGATTGAATTATCGCTCTTTTGTTGAACCCGCTAAAAATATACCGCGCATGGAGCAGTTGGATTTCTGGGATGGCTTTTCATTTTTCCGAGACCCCTGGGTTGCTTCACCCTCAATTACCAGAGACAGAGATGGGCTCGGGCCGCTGTTTAACGCGCGCTCATGCAAAACCTGCCATGCTGATGGTGGACGAGGCAGGCCGTCAAAACATGGAGAGATAGCAGAGCCTGCATTGCTGTTTAGGTTTTTACAGGCAAATGCAAGCAAAGGAGATAGCAGATATGGCAGGCAACTTCAGCCTCTGGCAATTCGTTTGTCTCATGAGAAGCTTACTAAGCCTGTTCAAGGTGAGGCACAAGTACGCGTATTTTATAAAGAAATAATTGGGCACTACGATGACGGTGAAACTTATACGCTCAGAAAGCCTCGTTACGAAATTGAACATCTCGCCTATGGACCACTTGATAAAGGCACTTATCTATCAGCCCGCTACGCTCCTGCGGTTTATGGTATGGGCTTATTAGATGCAATTCAGGAGAAAGATTTACTTAACCTTGAAGATATTAACGACGCTAATAAAGATGGTATTAGTGGTAAATATAATCAGGTGATAGATGCGGTAAGTGGTAAAAAGCGCATAGGTCGGTTTGGCTTTAAGGGCTTACATAGCACACTAGAACAACAAGTCGCAGGCGCATTTGTTAATGATATTGGTATTACTAACCCTATCTTCAGCGATGAAACTTGTTTAGTTCACCAAGTTGCTTGTAAACAAGCTGCGAGTGTCGACCCTGACAATGTACTAGACATTCCAAAAAAGCTGCATGATTTAACTGTATATATGAGCCAACTGATTGCTCCCCCACCTGCAAGAGATTTACAAAGTAGTAAGTCAAAGCAAGGGCAAACTCTATTTTACAAATTGCAGTGCCAGCAATGTCATACCCCCAGTTTTACTACAGATAGCTCTTACGAGGTAAAAGCGTTGGCAGGGCAAACTATTTGGCCATATACCGATTTAGCCTTACACGATATGGGCGAGGGTTTAGCAGATAAAGGAGTTGAAAACCTTGCATCAGGTAGCGAATGGCGAACCCCGCCTCTTTGGGGGATAGGTTTACAGCATAGAGTTCAGGGCTTTTCTGCATTTTTACATGATGGTCGTGCTCGCACGATTGAAGAAGCGGTGCTTTGGCATGGCGGTGAAGCTCAACCGCATCAACGAAAATTCAAATCATTAACGAAGCAACAACGAACAGCACTGTTGTACTTCTTAAAACAAATTTAATTCGGATAAACAATGAAAACAATCAACACTTTAATGCCAACAACAATTGCAGTCGTGCTAAGCCTTTTATTATCAGGTTGTGGTGGTGGCGGCTCTAACGAGCAAACACCTACGACGTCGCCAACAACAGATCAAGGAAGTGGGTCAACAGATAACTCGAATAGTTTGACTGAAGCACAAGCGCTTGAAAAAATAACTTTAGTATTAGTTGATGATGTGATCTTACCGAGTTATCAACTTATGCTGACCGAAAGCGAAGCTCTGCAAAATACAACAAGTGAAGTGTGTGAGAAATCAGAATATACAGAAGCAGACTTAACTAGCTTGCAAAACGCTTGGAGCAAAGCAAATAGTGCTTGGCAGGTAGCGCGTACCATTAAGTTTGGGCCTATATCTGACACCTATATTTACTCGCAAATCCAATATATGCCAATTGAAGCAACTAAATTAGCCAATGATGTTGAGTCGATTTTGATAGAGGGTGAAACATTTACAGATGGCTTTCCAAGTTCAAAACACCAACTCCAAGGTCTGCCTGCATTTGAATATGTGGTCTTTAATCAAGATGAAGGCAATGCGTTTCTTTCATCTCAAAATCAAGGCCAACGCTGCGCATATTTAAATGTGATCGCAAGTAATACTGTCACACTGATGGATGAAGTGGTTACACAGTGGCAAGGTGAGTATGGAGAACAATTCAAGGCTGGAACGGGGAGTTTTAGCGGGCACAAAGGTGCAATCGAAAAGTATTTAACTTTTTGGTTTGAATATCTAGAACTTATAAATGACGAAAAAGTAAAAACACCGCTAGGTAAAATCTTACCTGGTAACCCTGAACGATTAGAAAGCGCTTTTGCACATGTTTCAGTTAAAAATATAAAAACAAATATAACTGCGTTAGAGCAACAGTTTAATGGTGCGACAGAGTTCGGTTTCGATGATTTATTAGTTGAAATACATGACAGAGAAGATGTTAAAGATGAAATATCTTTGCACTTTAAAGCCGTTCATGCAGCACTTGGTCTTATTGAAAATGAAACTATGGCTGATTTAATCACTACTGAAACTGGTAGAGTTAAACTCAACGAAGTTAGCACTTCGATTTCTGAACTTCGAGCAATAATGGCATCTGATTTTGTGCAAGTAACCGACTTAGCACCTGGTTTTAATACCAACGATGGTGACTAATAGGGTGAAGTAATGAATCGACGAAGTTTTATTAAGGGCGCAATCGCATTAAGTACATGTTCGACTCTAATGCCATGGTTGTCAGCGTGTACTGTATCGGCGAAAACCGTGTTTGCGAGTGCATTTACAGATAAAGCAAACCGACATTTTGTTGGTTGGTTTGACGAGCAAGGTCATCTATATGGGCGCGTTGAGATCTCTGAGCGCGCCCACGATTTAGTCTATATTAAATCACAAAATAGAATAATCGCATTTGCTCGAAGGCCCGGCGTTAAGTTGCACGTTATTGATGTCGCATCGAAGTTGGTTGTTCAAGAAATTAAAGCCCAGCCTCAGCATCATTTCTTTGGTCATGGTGTATTAAATGCTGATGAAAGCTTATTGTTCACAACAGAAAACTACTTTGATGAACATATGACAGAACGGGACGGTTTAATCACCGTTCGTGATACCAAAGGCTTTTCTATTCTTGGGCAGTTTTCAAGCCATGGCGTAGGACCACATCAACTAGCCCTGTTAAGTGACAATCAAACTTTGGTGATTGCTAATGGCGGCATTCATACTCATCCTGCTAAATCGAGAGAAAAGCTAAACCTAGACACCATGGAACCGAACTTAAACTATATTAATACGCTTAATGGTGAACTTGTTGCTAAGCATCAGCTACGCGACAAGCATTTAAGTATTAGACACTTGTGTGTGGCTAATGATGATACCGTTTACTTTGGTTGTCAGTACCAAGGTGCTGTATATCAAGTGAATCCGCTTATTTATGGTCATAGAATAGGTGAGCAGCCCCAGCCGATGCAAGCAACTAATAATGAATGGATGCGTTTTAAACAGTACATTGCGAGCCTGTCGGTTAATGACCAAAATGAGCTGGCTGTCACTTCTCCTCGCGGGGGAGTGGTTAGTATTTGGGATAGAAGCACACGAGAATTAAAGTCTTTATTAACGCTCGATGATACAGCTGGCGTTGCGAGTAGCAAAACGACATTTATCGCAACAACAGGGCGAGGTAACTTAGTTGGTGTAGACAAAGCGTTAAATGCGATTAATCAACATCAGGTCCGGTGGGATAATCACTTGATCAGTTTTATGGCTTAAATTTCTATAAAGCTTAAAATTTCATTCTAAGCACAGTTAAAATTTGCTGCGTTTTCAGTTATTAACGACTGAAAGCGCATTTTCTCTTTCAGAACCCTCTTTTTTAGAGTAGCATCTTGTCGTTCAAAACCCTCTCATTCATACTCACTCCTTAATTACTAAGTAATCTGCACGCTAAATAGTAAATTTATCTCTAGCGGTTACTTTCAATACAAACGGCATTGAATGTAGTTGCAAAAAGGGCACAAACTAGGGCGTGTTTATCTTTGACGTATGAATTTTGTTCAAACCAAAGGTCAACACGCCCTAAAACAACGAAAATAATAAAGTAATGTACGGATATGATTTCAGATAACAATAAAACACTTTTCCACTATTTTTATTTATTACTCGGACCAGCCATTTTCTTATCAACCTTTTTAATTGATACGCCATCTGGTATGCCTGAGGTCGCTTGGAAAACCGCAGGTTTAGCACTGTGGTTGGGTGTGTGGTGGGTGAGTGAGGTTGTGCCTATTCCTGTAACCTCATTAGTCCCCATCATTGCTGTGCCATTGGCGGGTATTAACGATATAAAATCAGTAACGAGTGTGTATTCTCATCCACTTATTTTTCTATTTTTAGGCGGTTTTTTAATTTCTATTGCGATGGAAAAGTGGCATTTACACAAACGAATTGCCCTGATCACCATGCTGAAAAGTGGTAGTAATCCCAAATTCCAGATCTTGGCCATGATGATGGTCAGTGGCTTTTTATCAATGTGGATCAATAACACAGCAACAACCCTAATGATGTTGCCGATTGCCTTGTCAGTTATCTATGTTTTACGAGAAAACAATAATAGTTGTGATAATTACGGTAAGGCGCTGCTATTGGCAATTGCTTACAGTGCGAGTATAGGTGGTGTAGGAACCATTATTGGGACTGCGCCAAATGCACTGATGGCCGCTTATCTGTGGGAAAATCATCAAATCAAAATCGGCTTTGCTCAGTGGATGATGTTCGCTGTGCCATTCGTATCTACTATGATTGTCATTTGTTGGTATTGGCTGACTCGATTTGCTTTTAACGTGAAGCAAGTAGGTAATAATGCTCAGTTAAACATACTGTTTCAAAAACAAGTAGATGATCTGGGCAGCATGACACTCGCCGAGAAGAACGTTCTGTTTGTGTTTGTTTTTGCTGCGGTGAGCTGGGTGTTAAGGCCTTATTTAGTAAGCTGGACAGGGGTAAATATCACAGATACAGGTATTGCTATTATTGCGGCGCTACTGCTTTTTGTTTTGCCTGCAAAGAAAGATAATAAAACCAAGGTGATGGACTGGGACTCAGCGCAAGCTGTACCTTGGGGTATTTTACTGCTATTCGGTGGGGGCCTTGCACTTGCCGCTCAAATTAAAAGCTCTGGCCTAGCGCAATATATTGCGGATATGTTGGCTGGCGCATCTGCTATCCCCCTTATTTTAGGCGTATTAGTGGTCGCGACATTAATTTGTTTTTTAACTGAGATCACATCTAATACCGCCACAGCCGCAGGCTTCTTGCCGTTACTTGGTCCTGTTGCAGAGCAAATTGCAGGCACACCACTGATTTGGGTGATACCAGCAGCAATTGCTGCAAGTTGCGCATTTATGATGCCAGTTGCAACACCGCCAAATGCCATTGTATTTGGTTCCGGCGAGATAAAGATAAAAGACATGGTAAAAGCCGGCTTTATGATGAATATCATTGCAGTATTGCTTATAACCTTGTTAACTATGACCCTCGGTTCTTGGGTATTTGGTTACTAAAACAGGCAGACTTTTGCAGTAAAAACTTTCGACCAAACTTTGTGTTTATTTTTTGGGTTTAATTATCGGGTTGTGCGCCATCTATCATGTTGGCGTGCAATACGATCTCAAACAGACTCGTCAAAACAGCTCTGAAAATCTAGAAAAGCTTCATTAATATTTCACCTCAGAACCTGCGCGTTTTACTTCAATTCCAAGTTTAGTGCGACAAAATTCGCATATGTTGCAGCTACTATATAACGAAACAAGTCATGATTTAAAACCTCTTAATGAATACCTTGCAGATATTCAAATTGCCAATGGCGCATCAGATGTGTATGTGTTGAATGAGCAAGGATTGGTGGCTGCCAGTAGTAACTGGCAAACATCACATAGTTATATAGGGAGTAACTTTGCTTTTCGAAAATACTTCTATAAAGCGGTTGAAAAGGATAGTGCGATAGATTTTGCTGTAGGGTTTCGCTCAGGTGCTCGAGGCATTTATATTTCTCAGGCAATAGAGCAGCAAGGAGAAGTTAAAGGCGTTATTGTTGTTAAGGTAAACGCCAGCCATTTTGAAGAGGTTCGTGACAGCCTAGATACAGGTCATCAGCATAGTTTTATCTTGATGGATAAACAAGGCATTGTATTGATGTCCGATCAAGAAAAACGGCGATTAATCTCAACGCAACCTTTAACCCAAACTGACATCGCTGAATTTGATGCTTCACGGCATTTCTCTGGACGTGAGATCAACACGCAGCCTTGGCGCTTTGACAAGCAAACAGAACAGTTACAAATTTCGAAAGAGGGGCGCTTAGCCAAACACTTTGTGTATGCTAAAAAGCCCCTTGATGCACTTAATGCGTCACTATATTTACTTTCAGCCATTGATGATGTGACAGCCAATCAATGGAGCCGCTTGGCACTGAGTTCAGTATTATTACTGGCGTTATCTATAGGTCTTACCCAAATAAAGTAGACACCATCTATAGTTAGATAGAGGTGAATTATGAGTCATTCCAGCGTCATTGTTATTGATGATGAAAAGAGCATTCGTGATGTCTTAAAGCAACTACTAGAATTAGAAGGCTATGAGGTGTTTTGCTATGGCGATGCCAATGCCGCGCTGAATAATTTGGTTGCGACACGTGTAGTTGCGGCGTATAAGTTTGATGCATTCCAACTTGGCGCAATTGTTCAAGACAGTGAAAACCTAGATGGCAGCAAATCTGGCACAGGCTATTTAGTCAGTGCAAGTTATAAAGCGGGTAGTTGGGTGCCTAAAATTCAATTAGGTAGAGATACAAGCAAATTACGTCATGCCGAAGAAGCCACACAATGGACATTTGATACAGACTATATTCTCGATAAGCAAACTAATCTATATGCATTAGTGACACAACTAGACCTTGAGTCAGACGATGACACATCAATCGCTGTCGGCATGAAGTATAAGTTTTAAGGATTAAAGTATGTCTGATTATTCATCTGCACATCCAATAAAATATGCCATGTTGTTTTTAGGACCACTGGCAATGTTACTTACTTGTCTTGTGTCACCACCCGAGGGCATGAGTGTTGAGGCTTGGCGTACAGCGGGTTTAGCCTTTTGGCTGGCATCTTGGTGGGTAAGCGAAGTCGTGCCTATTCCTGCGGCATCTTTGTTACCTTTGGTGGTATCACCACTTGCTGGCATCGCGCCCATTAAATCGGTCGCACCACCTTATGCGCACCCGCTTATTTTCTTATTCTTAGGTGGCTTTTTAATTTCAATTGCTATGGAAAGGTGGGGCCTACATAAGCGTATTGCATTAAAAACCATGCTTTATGTGGGCTCTAAGCCAAGCGTACAAATTCTAGCTATGATGTTAGTGACGGCATTCTTATCTATGTGGATGTCGAACACGGCCACTGCGGTGATGATGTTGCCGATTGCATTATCGGTTATTCATCTTGTTAAGGAGCGTGACAGCAGCAATGAGGCGTTTGGTAAAGCGCTACTGCTTTCGATAGCTTATGGTGCGAGTATTGGTGGTATTGCTACCCTGATAGGCACGCCTCCAAATGCATTGATGGCAGCCTATTTAGCTGACAGTTATCAAATCGAAATTGGTTTTGCGACTTGGATGGCAGTAGGCTTACCTTTATCTGTCACCATGTTATTCATTACTTGGTTTTGGTTAACCAAAGTCAGTTATAAAGTTGATAATTCAGACGCAGAAGTTGATACCAAATCATTGTTTAAAAGCCAATTAGCAAAATTGGGTGCTATGTCTCGCGCGGAAAAAGGCGTTTTAGCCGTATTTATTTTCGCAGCCTTAAGTTGGGTCTTTAGACCGCTATTGGGCGATTGGACTGGGCTGAAGATATCAGATACCTCTATTGCGATTGCAGCTGCGCTATTGTTGTTTGTGATCACCGCTGATAAGAAAACCGGTGAGCGTATCTTAGATTGGGATAGTGCGGCAAAAGTACCATGGGGCATTTTATTACTGTTTGGTGGTGGTTTGACCTTGGCTTCACAAATTAAATCGTCAGGTTTGGCAACGTACATTGCTAACCTATTGGTTTCGGCCGACACCATTCCATTGGTAGTAAGTGTATTGCTGGTGGCAGGTTTGATTACTTTCTTAACCGAGATCACATCAAATACAGCAACGGCTGCTGGCTTTTTACCCTTACTAGGTCCTGTTGCAGAGTCTATTACGGGCACGCCATTAGTATGGGTAATTCCTGCCGCCATTGCAGCGAGTTGTGCCTTTATGATGCCAGTTGCAACGCCACCCAATGCTATTGTATTTGGCTCAGGTGAAATAAAAATGCGCGATATGATCCGTGCAGGCTTTGTGTTGAATATTGTCGCGATTGTACTTATTACTGTACTAACACTGACCGTAGCAAGAAGCGTCCTTTCTTTCTAATTTGAAACAACTAACAGGCTCATTTATAGTGTATTTATTCAAATACCGATAAATGAGCCATGTTGTGCAATACGAGATAGATCCCCAACTGACAAAGCAACTTGAATCTCTCAAAGTTGCTTTTATGCATCATCCTAATTCATCCGTAGAAACACGCATTTCTTTATTAAAGAAAATAAGAACTCAGCTTGTTACAGCCGAGCAAGACTTTATTGCGGCCTCTAACAAAGACTTTGGAAATCGCTGCACGTTTGATACACAAATGGCGGATTTTATGCCAGTGATTGGCGGGCTAGATCATATCATTAAACATCTAAAATCTTGGCTTAAGCCCAGTAAACGCAAAGTCGGTATTCAGTTTGCTCCGTCAAAAGCCCATGTTGAATATGTGCCAAAAGGTGTGGTGGGTGTTATCTCTCCTTGGAATTACCCGATACAGCTAGCTCTGATGCCTGTTCTCACAGCCTTGGCAGCGGGTAATAGAGTCATGTTAAAGCTCAGTGAATATACGCCTGCAACGAATCAAGTTATAAAAAGAGTATTAGAGCCTTTTTCAGATCATTGCTGTGTTGTGGAAGGGGGCCCAGCTGTTGCAAAAAGCTTCAGTGCCATCCCCTTTGATCATTTGTTTTTTACAGGAAGCACTGAGATTGGCAAGCATGTTATGCGTGCCGCCGCAAATAATTTAGTGCCAGTTACCTTAGAGCTAGGTGGTAAGTCTCCGATTATCGTGATGGACGATGCAGACATCAAACACGCGGCTAAAAGTATTGTTTTTGGTAAAACCGCCAATGCGGGACAGATCTGCGTTGCACCTGATTATTTGCTTGTTCATGAAAAATGTAAGGGCGAGTTAATTGCTGAGATTAAAAAGCATTACAAAAAACAATTTAAATTAGGTGCAAACTCTGACAATTTAACCTCAATTATTAATCGGCAACAGTATGAGCGGTTGATTGAATTAATTGGAGATGCACTACATAACGGCGCTGAGGTTTGGAGCGAACCGCATAGCGAAAATAATGAAACTCGAAAACTAGGCTTACATCTTATCGATAATGCCTCGAATCAAGCTCGGGTAAAGAGTGAAGAAATTTTTGGCCCACTCTTACCAATAAAAACCGTATCTAGTTTTGATGAGGCTTTAAAGGGAATAAAAGAAAACCCCAATCCACTCGGGTCGTATTTATTTACCGAAGATAAGACAATCATTAAGCGTGCTGAGCGGGAACTACAGTGTGGCGGATTAGTGATAAATGATGTACTACTTCATGTAGCCGTTGAAGATTTACCTTTTGGTGGTGTAGGTACGTCTGGTATGGGACAGTATCACGGTAAAGAAGGCGTTTTGACTTTCAGTCATGCTAAAAGTGTTTTTAAAACCGGCAGTTTAGGTAAACCAAGAATGCAACTGCTACTGTCACGGTCGAAACTACTTACTTGGTTTGTAAAAACCTTGCAGAAATAATGTAGACATAAAAAAAAGCGCGTTAGCGCTTTTTTATTAATCAATTTTAGAACCTGGAAAATAGGTTTTTTCTTGGATACGCCAATACAGCTTGTTGGCTTTTTCAATCGCTTTTTCAACCTGAGAAGGAGAAAGCTGTTGTTCATCAAGCTCTCGGCTTTTCATTGCTTGGCGATTGCCATTATATTCAGCCATTGTATTCCAGATAAATGACTTTTCGATGTTTTTCTCAACACCTAAACCTTCATAGTACATTAAGGCGAGGTTAAACATTGCTAAAGTGTAGTTGCTCGCAGCGGCCTTTTCGTACCAGTCCATCGCGACGGCGTAGTCTTTTAACACGCCATCACCATTGGTATACATAACCCCAAGGTTAAATTGTGCGGCAGCAAGATTTTTGTTTGCAGCCTGAGTGAACAACTCAATAGCACGCTGCTTATCTTGTTTCACGCCACGACCTTCTTCATGCATGACTGCCAATGAAAACATGGCATCAGCACTACCCAGTTTTACAGCTTTTTGAAATAACTCTGCTGCTTTACGTGGGTTCTTAATAACGCCATAACCGCCTTCATGTAATTTAGCTAACTCATAAATACCTGGGGCATAATTCATATCAGATAAATACTGAAATTCCTGTAAAGCCCTTTCAAAATCACCAGCATTTGCAGCTTCAATGCCTTCTTCTAATCCTGCAGTTGCAGTAAAACACACGCTCATTAAGCCGACGAGTGCAATCTTCTTTAAGTTATTACGCCACATGGTTATTCTCTTTGATGGTCGGTCTTTTTGAGTTTAAAGCAACCCAAAGAAAAAACAAACCCTAAAGTGTAACTAAAGGCTTAGGCTTTGAATCAGGTTTAGCGTAACTTAAACGATTGATTTTGCTTGTAGTGTGATAACTGTCCAATCCTGTTATCGCGACGGTATTTGCCGCTTCAATGTCGATAAAACCATCTGGTTGTATGACCGAGTCAGGGCAGTGAAGCGCAATCATTTCACCAATGACTAAATGAGTTTGGTTCAGCTCAATTACTTGCTCACTAACAAGTTTTAGACCCATTTTAATATCTGACTCTTTAACGAACGGCGCTTTGAAGTCATTCAAATATTCTGCGGTTAAACCTGTTTCAGTAAATTCTGATTGTTCTTTTTCGTAACGAGCTGACGTTTGGTGCGCTTGTGTGACTATATCTCCGTTCACATGATTTAGTGTATAGAAACCCGTTTCTAATAGGTTTTCAAAAGAATGTCTTGGTACTGAATGTGGGCGAATGATCATACCAAATAAGGCTGGGTTAGCACCTAGGTGAAAAACAGAGCTGACAATAGATAGGTTTTCCTGACCATTTGTATCAACCGTGCCTAATAAGTTTGCACTTTTGAAACCTGACAAACTATTTATCAAATGAGCACGATATCTTTGTTCTAATTCATTGAGAGATTGGGTATTAAAAAACATGATTCACCATTGTATAGACTGGCCTTGCCAGTCAAGATAATTAATTAAATCGTTACTATTCGATTCAACGATTTGGTTATATAAGCACTCGGCAACAAACTCGGGTTTAAATAACTTGCCTGCCGGTACATTTTTTTGAAAAGGTTTCGACAGGGGAGTATCTGTGGTACCCGGGTGGAAAAGTAAAACTGTACTTTGAGGGCTTTGACGTTTTAGTTCAATAGCAAAACTTTTCATCATCATATTAAGTGCTGATTTTGAGCTTCGATAGCTGTACCAACCACCTAAGCCGTTATCTTCGATACTGCCCACACGGGCTGATAGCGCAGTGACAACACAGTTATCATTGCGCTTGAGCAATTTAACGAGATGCTTGAGCCAAAGCATGGGAGTGATAACATTCGAATTGAACAGCGACTGTGCGTAAGCAGGGTCAAATTGTCGGATGCTCTTTTCTGGGCCATGCAAGTCTGAATGTAATTGACCATTAAAAAATGTGATGGTTTTAATTTTTACAAATTCAGATAAGTAAGCAGTTTGAAAAGTCGATACAGAGTCAGAAATTGATTCATCAGTATAATTCGTTTGGTAGTGATGAATATTTTCAGAGTCAAAATTTAATGTGTTCTGACTAAAACTCACCACTAAGTCATCAGGATTTCGCTCGGTGAGTTTATTAATAAAAGCTATAGCAATTTTACTGCTCGCACCGATAACAAGATGCAGTGATTTATCTTTGGCATTGTCCATTGTTACATCCGTCTTTGACTAGAAACCGTGAAATCTTCATTCTATGCTTGGCAAAAAATAAATAGCATTTGTCAGCGAACCACTTTATTGGTTGTACTCTTAACAGTTTCAAAAACGGATATTTACCAACGGTTTGCCAAGCTTGTACGTTTGCATCTAAGCCAAGCAATAGCCTGCCATCATCAGAGTAACCATGTAATATTTTCAGCGTATCTGATTTAGTTATGTTTGGGTAAAGTCGTTTGAAATCGAGTTCATGAATATCATGCACATTTATCAAAGTGAGCTTATTCTCAAGGTCAAACTGCTTGAGTTTTATCATTTCTTTAGCACACAAAGGGCACTGGCCGTCATAGAGTAGTTGCATTGGCTTTATGCTGCTTGGTAATTAAGTAGTTAAAATTACGCTTAAAATTCATATTGAGATCACTCGATCTACCTTTAATTCTCTGTATAGTAGAGAGTGATTATTGAACAATTAGTGTTTTTAACAAATGGTGTTTTAAGCAGTTTTTTTGAGAAATAATAATTAAAAGGAGTCGTTATGGGAGAGCAGTACGAAAACCTGAGAGCGAATGTGAGCCAATTAGGTGGCTGTCTAGGTCGTATTATCCAGCAAACACTGGGTGAGGGAATGCTAGAAAAGATTGAACAAATTCGTCTTTTGGCAAAGTCATCTCGTAAAGGTGATAGCGATGCCCGAATAAGATTGCTAGACACTTTACATAGCCTGACTGATAGAGAACTATTACCTGTTGCACGTGCATTTAACCATTTTTTGAATTTAGCGAATGTAGCAGAACAATTTCATACAATTTCGGTGACAGGTGCACCCGAAGGTATTTACAAAGCATTAAATGAGCAAGTCGAAAAGCTTTCGAATATGTTAGCAAACGACGAATTAAACCATGAGCAAGTTGAGTCTGTGCTCGCTGGGTTAGACATCGATTTAGTACTTACAGCTCACCCTACTGAAGTGACTCGTAGAACCATTATTAACAAACACGTACAACTGAGTGACTGTTTATCTGCCCTTGAATTACAGTGTCTAGATGTAGACGAACGTAAAGTCATTATTAGCCGCATTGAGCAATTGATCAGTCAAGCTTGGCATACCAATGATATACGTGCTAAACGCCCAACTCCGCTTGATGAGGCGAAATGGGGTTATGCAGTTATTGAAAATAGTTTATGGCATGCCGTTCCTCAGTTTATTCGTTACTTCAACCAAGTTACTCAAGATAAATTAGGCATTCAGTTAAAGAAAATTCATAGTCCAATCCGCTTTACTTCATGGATGGGGGGCGATAGAGACGGCAATCCATTTGTGAACTCTGAAGTGACTCAATCAGTGCTAGATCACGGCCGCTGGATGGCGATTGATTTAATCTCTCGTGACATTGATATGCTCAGTAGCGAGTTATCTATGTATCAAGCAGATGAGCATGTGAAATCATTGATAGGAGAGCAACATGAACCTTATCGTTATTTATTGAAGCAGTTGAAAGGCGAACTAGATGAAACCATTCAAGCGCTCGAGAATAAAATAAAAGGTGAGGTAAGCTCAGAGCAAGAAGTGATCGCACATATTGAGCAAGTAAAATCACCGCTTACGCTCATTTATAACTCGCTGCATAACTGTAATATGTCCCAAATTGCAGATGGACTGCTACTCGATACGTTACTTAGATTAGAGTGCTTTGGTATTAATCTCTGCAGCTTGGACATCCGTCAGGACTCTGCTCGACACGCTGATGCGATTGCAGCCATTGTCGAGCACTTAGAACTGGGCGACTATAACGCTTGGAGTGAAGCACAGAAGCAGCAGTTTTTGATTGAAGAATTAGCGTCAAAAAGACCACTGTTGCCAAAAAATTTATCTGCGTCTGATGAAGTTGAAGAAGTTTTAAAAACTTGCCAATTAGTGAGCCAGCAAACCTCTGATAGGCTAGGCATTTATATTATTTCAATGGCGCAATATGCTTCTGATGTGCTGGCTGTTAAATTACTTTTAAAAGAAACGGGTTGTCGTTTCAATTTACCCGTTGCGCCGTTATTCGAAACTTTAGATGATTTAAATCGAGGTGCTGATGTTATAAGCCAATTGTTAGCCTGTGACTGGTATCGAACTCATATCAACCATAAGCAATACGTGATGATTGGCTATTCTGACTCAGCGAAAGACGCGGGTATGATGGCCGCTGGTTGGGCACAGTACCAAGCTATGGACAAACTATTAAAAGCTGCAAAAGACTTTGGCGTTGAGCTGGTATTGTTTCATGGTCGTGGTGGCACAGTGGGTCGTGGCGGAGCACCAGCAGCTCAGGCTTTGCAATCACAGCCTCCTGGCAGTTTGAGTAATGGCTTAAGGGTGACAGAGCAGGGTGAAATGATCCGTTTCAAATATGGATTACCGAAAGTCGCAGTGCAAAGCTTTTCGATTTACACTAGTGCAATTATTGAAGCGAACTTAACCCCAGTCCCATCACCTAAATCTCATTGGATTGAAGTGGTTGAGCTCATTGCCCAAAGCTCATGTAACTATTACCGACAAATTGTCAGAGAAAATCCAGATTTTGTGGCTTACTTCAGACAAGTCACCCCTGAGTTGGAATTGGCCAAGTTACCGCTTGGTTCTAGGCCATCAAAGCGTAATCCGAATGGTGGAGTTGAGAGTTTAAGGGCCATTCCATGGATATTTGCTTGGAGTCAAAACCGATTAATGTTGCCAGCTTGGCTTGGTGTTTATCAAGGCTTACAAGCTGCAATTGATAAATATGGCGTTGAGATATTACATGAAATGCGTGATCAATGGCCGTTTTTTAGAACTCGATTAGAAATGCTAGAAATGGTGTTTTGCAAAACAGATGCTTGGCTATCTGAGCATTATGAAAAAGTATTGATGACTACGGATGCTAAATCACTTGGCTTGCAGCTTAGACATGACCTTAAATCAGCTCAAGCACTGATAACAGAGTTAGCGCCAGGAAATACCTTATTATTAGAGCAACCTTGGTTAAGACAATCTCTACAATTAAGAAACCCTTATATCGATCCACTTAATTTACTTCAGGTCGAGCTGTTAAAGCGCACCAGAGAGCATGAAAATGAACAAATTGATCAGGCACTCATGGTTACTATGACAGGTGTTGCTGCAGGTATGCGAAACTCAGGTTAAAGCTCACTAACAAAAGTTATAAATAAACAATAAATGTTAATTGAATAGCAAAAGTATGGGTTGAAAACTAATACTTTTTGCTATTTTTGTGGTTTGTTTGTGGTTTGTTTGTGGTTTTTTTGTATTAATTTGTTGACTGTTTAGATTGTATACATAGAATCTCATCCGATGTCATGCTGGTTTTAGATTAATTTTATTTATTAGAACCAATTTGCTATTGAGCAACGGGCATACATTTACTTGGGTTGAAGCTTTTTGAGGTTTTATGTCTACATTATCTACCAGTATTACTTATGACGAATCAACATCACTTGTGATGATGACTTTAAGAGGAGTTGTTTCTGCTGAAGATGTAATAAAAACATATCAAAGAGCGAACACTTACGCGATGAATTATAAGTCTTCAAAGTTATTAATCGATGTTACTGAGTTAGAACATGATTTTGCTGCAATCGATATTGTTTCATTAATGCCCAAAGTTGCGCATGCACTTCACAATATCAAGCTTGCCCGTGTTGTGAGTTTTAATGGTTATATGCACGACTTATTTCTTCAAAAGGCAAAACGTTTCGGTATCACGGTAGAAAACTTCGATTGTTTCAAAACAGCAAAGAATTGGTTGTCTAATACTAATTAAATAGATAGACTATTCGGCCGTTTTCATAACGTGTGGCATTTTTATGCTAACGATTTCAAAAGAACTAGAACAACAATTACAACAAAAAATTCAATCTAACAGCGGTGTCATTCCCAAAACACTGCTTGATTCATTAATGGCAAAGTTTGATATAGAAATCAAACAACTTTTACAAAGCCTTCTACCCATAGCAGCAAGATTTTCAATTGCACCTATTTCTAATTTTAATGTTGGTGCGATAGCCTATAGTAGTGACTCTGGGTGTGCATACATAGGGTCAAATCTAGAATTTAATCACGCCGCATTGTGTTTAGTGGTTCATGCTGAACAATCTGCTATAAATACAGCTTGGTTGAATGGTGAAACACATATCTCACACATCGCCATCACCGATGCGCCTTGTGGCCATTGCAGACAATTTATCAATGAAGTGAAGTTATCAGAACAGATAGAAATACTTTTACCAAATACTAATACTTCATTACCAGAGTTGTTACCTCACTCTTTCGGTCCGGCAGATCTAGGTAATGAAACACGCCTTCTTGATATATCAGAGCCACATACCCCTGATTCAAAACTCCCTATTTCACCTGAATTGCTTAAACATTACCAGGCTTCATATGCGCCATATTCAGGTAACAAATCAGCAGTAGAAATTAAAACTGCACAGCATGGAAATTATTATGGTCGTTATGCTGAAAATGTGGCGTACAACCCGAGTCTCTCACCATTACAAAGTGCTCTGAGTCAAATGGCACTATCAGGGCTGAGTCTTGATAAGGTTGAAGTGGTTGAAATTACGTTAGTTGAAACTGAGCAATATAAAAATCAATCTGGTGTCGCTGATGTAGTATTAGACAGTTTTACCGGTAGTTATGAAATAAAAAAAGCGTATGTGAGCTAGACTTGCATACGCTTCTTCAAAATCTTAGAAATTATTTCTCTAACACGATTTCTGCCGCTTTTAAAACTAC
The DNA here is from genome assembly GCF_040104455.1 of Pseudoalteromonas sp. BZB3. Classification (NCBI taxonomy): domain Bacteria; kingdom Pseudomonadati; phylum Pseudomonadota; class Gammaproteobacteria; order Alteromonadales; family Pseudoalteromonadaceae; genus Pseudoalteromonas; species Pseudoalteromonas sp. BZB3. The sequence goes on from NZ_JBECOS010000013.1 coordinate 50,665, forward strand.
AGCAATTGCTTTTTGTTCAATCTCTTGATGATCCACATTTGGGATCTCTTGACGAGTTCTATTTACTAGCACACCCGCGATACAAGCCGCTTTCAAACCTAAAGCTGCACACATAGTAAATAAGGTTGCAGACTCCATTTCATAGTTCATTACATTGAGTTTCTGCCACTCTTCACAGCTACCTTGGAACGCTTTATTCACATAACCAGAGTATGTATCGTAGCGCTCTTGACCAGGATAGAAAGTATCACTCGATGCCGTTATGCCGGCATGATATGTCACGCCGATTTCTTCACAGGCCTGAACCATTGCAGCAGTTGAGTGGAAGTCAGAGACTGCCGGGTAAGACAGCGGAGCAAAATGCTGACTAGCGCCATCAAGTCTCACCGACGCCGTGCTTACTAAGATATCACCTTCGTCGATGTGAGGTTGTATTGCGCCGGTTGTGCCAATTCTTAGAAAAGTTTTAACACCCAGTTGAGCGAGCTCTTCAACTGCAATTGACGTAGAGGGGCCACCGATCCCAGTTGAGCAGATCACGACAGGTTGTTGTTTTAGTTCTGCGAGATAGACGTGAAATTCTCGTGTTTTTGCAAGGCAAATACTGTTATCGAGTTTGTTAGCAATACGTTCAGCTCTTTCAGGGTCGCCAGGCACAATTGCTAAATTAGCACCTTTTAATTGTTCGGTGCATAGGCCCAAATGAAATACCTTATCCATAGTAAACCTTATTTATTATAAAACCGTAGTTTGAAAGATTAGCGTATAAAGTACAGGACAGATGTCCGATTGTCTTTGTGCACGATCATGCAATTCCTTGCAAGATTGGAGTTGTTCTTCTAAACATTAATATAGCCGCAACAAAAAAGGGGTTATTATGCCAGCTTCACCACCAATCGATAAAAATACAGAATTTGCTCGCTGTCTCGAAAGTAATAGAATTAGTTCACTAGCACCGTTTCACTGGCTATCGCTTGCGATTGCCGATATGGTGAGAGCACCAATTTTAAGTTTAATCTATGGGTTAGTATTTACTGCCATACCCGTCACTATCTTATATTTAATTTACCAATTAGATACACACCTGGTTATTCTACCTGCCGCAGTAGCCTTTGCGCTGATTGGTCCTGCATTCGCAGCAGGGCTTTATGATGTCGCTTGGGAGTTAGAAAAAGGCCATACACCAACGCTAGGACATAGTTTGAAATCTATGTTCAGAAACCCTGCGGGAGAGTGGGGGTTTGCGATACTTCTCATGGTCATAATGATTGTTTGGATGCGTTTAGCGGCGCTTGTACACGCACTATACCCGAACGTGCCGAATCCAACATTTGAGCAGCTACAATCATTTTTAGCGCTAGGCAGCCTTATTGGTGGAATATTAATGGTCAGTGTGTTTGCCATTTCAGCTTTCACGCCTCAAATCATGATGGAGAGACGTGTGGATATAATGACTGCCGTGGTGTCGTCAATTAATGCGGTTAGGACTAACGCTTCGGCTATGTTAGTGTGGGCATTCATCATATTGTTTTTAGTGATGTTTGGTTTTGCCACAGGTGGCACGGCCTTTATAGTGATTATGCCATTACTTAGTTACGCCAGTTGGCATGGCTATATTGCTATCATAAAGACCAAGAAACCAAGGGGTTATGAGTAACTTATTCATTTTATATGAATATTAAACCAAGGGCTGTTTTGTAATAAAACGGCCCTTGTTGACATAAAATGACAGCATGCTATATCTCTGCACATAAACAAAAATTCTGTTTTACCATTTAACGTTTAATTAAGGTTAAGGTATTGTATTTCAAAGAATATATATATATGTCTTTGTCTTTTTGAACGTGTTTTATTGTGCGCTTTAGTGAGCACAGTATTAGGTGAGATATTTTTTCTTAACAAAGTTTTAGCATGAATATGCAAAGCAAGCAGAGGTTTCTATGAGTATTAGCAAAGAACAATTTTACAATAAAATGACCCAGTGTTTATGTCCTCCGGGAGATGGGGTATTTACTGTTAATACTGCGAAAGAAAGAAAAGATGCACTGCGTACAAAGCTTTATGGACAAACTGAGGGTATTGAGCAGATCTGGAAAGAGTCGTTATTAAAGATTGAAGAGTCAGAACATAAAGCGGCAATTTTAGGTATCAGCTCAGACTGCGGCGGCGGTATTTTAAGAGGCGCTAACTGGGGACCATTATTTTTAAGAAGCACATTAATAGAACAGCAACCTCATGTTGAGGCGTTTGATTTAGGTGATGTTCGCGTTATTCCTCACCTTCTGCATGATAAGTATTTGAATGATGGTACTATAGAGAATTGTCAAAAGGCACTTTATCAAAGTACTGAAGAAGGCTATCACGTATCACCTTTGTCAATCACTGAAGATGTTTGCGATGGTTTCTACCTGCATTATCCAAACAAAGGCATTTTCGGTATTGGTGGTGACCACTCGATTAGTTATCCATTAACAAAATCGTACTTGAAAGCGAAAAGAGATGCGGGTAAGCGTACTGCTATTATTCACTTTGATGCACATACAGACTTGTTAGTAGAGCGCTTAGGTATCGATTTATGTTTTGGCTCTTGGTGTACACACATTCTTGAGTTCTTACCTGCACCACATCATTTAATTCAGTTTGGTATTCGTTCAAGTGGTAAAGACAAGTCTCATTGGGAGTCAACGTTTGGTGTGAAGCAACACTGGGCGCATGAAATCAGAGAGCGTGGCGCTCAGGCAATCGTAGATGATGTTATTGCACAGCTGCAAGCTGATAATGTAGATGAGCTGTATGTTAGTTTTGATATCGATGCCTTAGATGAACAGTGGGCATCTGCAACTGGTACACCTGAAGGCAATGGTATGACCCCTGATGAAGCCATGGTTATTTTGAAGGCATTGTCTGAGCGTTTCCCAATCACAGGCGCAGATATGATGGAAATCGCTCCATTTACTGACAGCTCATTAGTCGGTCAATCAAGTTCTGAGACAACTTTACGCGAAGGCGCGAAAATATCAGCATTTCTTCTAGATGCGATAAATCGTAGTTAGGCTATAGTATTAGGTGGTGAATAGTTTATTCATCACCTTTTTTATCTATAGGGAGTACTATGAAGGCGTCGTTTCTCATCGTTTCATTACTATTTTCAACAAAACTCTTTGCATACACACTGAATATAGTTACCGAATTATTCCCGACTTATCAATATCTTGATGCTGATGGTAAATTAGCCGGTCCAACCGTTTCGAAAGTTACTAGTGTACTTGTTGATGCTAATATCCAGTTCAATTTATCTGTTCAACCCTGGCACATCGCATATAATGCGGTGCAGCGAGATAGCGACACATGTATATTTTCTATCGGAAGAAACAATGAAAGAGAAGATATGTTTAGCTGGTTATTTCCTGTAGCAGAATTTTCAAGTTCATTTTATGCGCTGAAAAGCCGTAAGATAAAACTCGATGTTTTAGAAGACGCCTTAAAATACCGTACAGCAGTAATAAGAAATAACTTCAGCCACCAATACTTAAAAGAAAACGGTTTTACTGAGCAATCACAATTAGTTGTTATTTCGAGCTTTAATAATGTTTTAGATATTTTAAAAACAAGAAAAAAGCAATTGGACTTGGTTGTACTAGGTGATGCTCAAGTAAAAGCCGCTTCGAAAAACAGTACTCTTTTGGCTGAATTAGAGCCTATATTACCAATTCAAAACATAAATAATAAGCTCTATTTTGCCTGTAATAAGCGTGTTCCAGAGTATGTTACTGACAAAATTAAGCGAACATTTAAAACTTTAAGTCAGCAATCACTTCTTAATAGGTGACCACTTAAAGCCATGAAATGTATCTAAATAAAGTTGTTCAACTTTGACTCTTGCCCAAGGTGTTTTGCGCAAAAACTTTAGACTCGATTTGATGCTCGGATCGTGAGTAAAACAACGAATATTGACAATATTGCCCATTTCTTCCCAGCCAAGTTCAGCTTCAAGTTTAATTAATATTTCTTCTAGTTTTATACCATGAAGTGGGTTATTTGGTTGTTCCATAAATAATGACTTCTTATTTAGTTAATGCGAATAGATTTCTTTGGTTTTTGAGGGACCGGTAACCCGTTTTCATCAGCAATTCGCCATGTTAGTTGGCCATTGGCTTGATTATCGAACTTGTTAGCACAAACGAACAGTTTCTCAGCCATGACAATCAATGCACCTTCACTGTATTTGGCATCTTTATACCAGCAGACAGCATTTAGATTGTCTATAAACAAATTAGCTTTGCCCAATTTGGGGTTCGCGTAAGCATAACCTGAGATAAATACAGAAAATAAAACTAAGTTGAGAAAACTAAATTTGTTATATGTCATGGCATAACTCCTATTTTTAGCTAACCTTAGTTTAGTTCATGAAAATTTGAACCTATATTACCACAACAACAATAAATTAATGGGAGAGGTTATGGCTATAGATAGCAATTTTATGGCTGAGTTAACACTTTTAGCAAAGTTTCCACGCTCAAGTATGCAAATGGGGATCAAAATCCATAAAGACGCCGATCCTAATTTGATTGCGGCGGCTGAGAGGCTTTACAAGAAAGGTGTCATTGACAGTCCTGATGGCGGATATCTGACGGACTTAGGTTTAGATTTAATCGGACACTTAGACCAAGTTCATTGTGCGCTTCAGTAAGCGCACAATGAATGAAAGATTAAGCAGCGTCGAATTGATTTTCAGGCGCTGCATCAATAAATGCTTTATGCGTATTACAGTGATTATAAATAGCTTCAATTTTTGGGAATTGACTCATATCTACTTTAAATCTTAACGCATTAAAGACTTGAGGTACCAAGCAGGCATCGGCAAGAGTCGGATTATCTCCAAAACAAAACTTATCACCGGCTAGCATAGTTTCAAGCTTCTTAAACCCTTCAATAACCCAATGTCTGTACCAAGTGTTCTTTTGTTCATCATCAACATTCAGTTCATTTGATAGGTATTTAAGTACACGCAAGTTATCGATTGGGTGGATGTCACATGCTATGGCATAACAAAAATTTCTAATTTGAGCTTTATGCCATGGATCACTCGGAAGCAGAGGTGTGTCGGTATATGTTTCTTCTAACCACTCTAGAATTGCCAGAGATTGTCCTAAAACACCTAGCTCAGTTTCTAACGCAGGCAATAGACCTTGACTATTTTTATTGGTGTACTGTTCACCAGTTTGCTCTGATTTCAAGAGATTAACCGCAGACATTTCATGCGGTATACCTTTTAAATTTAATGCAATGCGTACCCTATACGCTGCAGAAGAGCGAAAATAGGTATAAAGTTTCATATTCAAATCCTTAATCACGACAAAGGCACGCAATTGCGTGCCTAATATTTATAACATTATAGAAAGCTTAAGCACCCTTGAAGTACTTTTTGATACCTTTCCAACAATCAAGGTAATTTTGTTGTCTTTCTTTGCCTTCAAGTGCATATTTTGTTGGCGAGATCACATAACGAGACTCAAACATGAAAGCTAAAGTGTTTTCATATCTTTGCGGCTCAAGCTCTGCATTTGAAGCTTTTTCGAATACATCGGCTTCAGGACCATGTGGTGACATACAGTTATGCAAACTCATACCACCAGGAACAAAACCATGTTCTTTAGCGTCATACACACCTTCAATTAAGCCCATAAACTCACTCATGATGTTACGGTGATAATATGGTGGGCGGAAAGTATCTTCTGCAACCATCCAACGTGGAGGGAAGATCACAAAGTCGACATTGGCAACGCCGGCAGTACCTGATGGAGACGTTAAGACTGTAAAAATTGATGGATCTGGGTGGTCAAAACTGACGGTGTTCATCACGTTGAAACGCGAAAGATCATATTTATAAGGCGCGCTATTACCTGTCCAAGCCACAACGTCTAGTGGTGAATGACCAATGTCACAGCGGAATAGGTTACCGTTAAACTTAGACACAAGCTCAAAGTCACCTTCAAGATCTTCAAACGCTGCTACAGGATATTGGAAGTCACGCTCATTAGTATAACCGTTAGCGCCTACAGGACCACGTTCAGGCAGAATGTAAGGGTGGCCGTAGTTTTCACAGATATAGCCACGAATACTGTCGCCAATTACTTCAACTGAGAACTTGATACCACGTGGAATAACTGCAATTTCGCCCGGCTTTACTGCAAGTTTACCGCACTCAGTATGTAAAACCATTTCGCCTTGTTGAGGAACGAATAGCAATTCACCATCGGCATTATAAAAATAACGACCTTGCATTGATTTATTAGCAACATAGACGTGGATTCCAATACCCACTTGACCGTTTGCACTGCCATTTGCTGCCATGGTTACTAAACCATCAACAAAGTCTGTTGCTTCACTTGGGATGTCAATAGGGTTCCAGCGTAACATAGTAGGGGGCGTTGGCACTTCAGTAATTGGCGCTGTTCTTAATAAACCATTGTCCATCGACGTATAGTCCCCCTGAACAACTGAAGGACGAATGCGGTAGAACCAATTACGACGATTGTCAGCACGTGGTGCCGTGAACGCGGTTACATTAAATTGTTCTGCATATAGGTCGTATTTTACTTTTTGTGGTGAGAATTGACCTATTGGTAATGCGCCTGGTAAAGCTTCGGTTTCAAACTCGTTTCCAAAACCTGTTAAGTACTGAAATTCTGTGCTCATAGAACTTGCTCCTTTGATGTTTGCAATTAAGATACTCTCATGTGAGACTATATTCAAATTAAAAAACAAACTTTGCTTGTATAATTTAGTTTACAAAGGCAATGAGATGCAGAAAATAAAAGACAGTTTATGTTAGAAATTAAAGAATTTTTACCTTATCAACTTGTACATTTAGCCAATAAAGTAAGTGATGACTTTGCGAATGTGTATAAAGAGCAAGCCGATTTAACTTCGCCTCAATGGCGTGTTATGGCACATCTGGCACAATCGAGCTTTACTGCAAAACAGTTAATTGAACTCGCTCGAATTGATAAATCAACGATATCGAGAGCAATTAAACAACTAGAATCAAGAGGTTTAATAGAGCTTAAAGCCGACGAAAAAGATAAGCGGAGCAAAGTACTGTTTTTAACTAAAGAAGGGCGCGAGATTTATAAAAAACTGTCAGTCTCAGCTAAAGCTTGGGAAAAGTCATTGTTAAAAGATCTGTCAGAACAAGAACGAGTGACATTGAAAGCAGTGTTACACAAACTTAATGAACACATATAAAAAAGGCCAACATGAGTTGGCCTTAATAAATCTAATTTAGATTAGAAAGTGTATTTCACACCGAAACGCATTTCCCAAACTGATACATCTTTCTGTACAGATTGGTTAGCTGCATTTGGATTGAAGTCAGAGTAAACGTACTTACCGTCAACAATAGCTGCCTTAACAACTCGGTTACCTACGAAGTTACCTTTACGCATTACACCCCAGTCATCGTTTAACATGTTAGTTAAGTTGTCGATAACGAAGAATACTTCACCTTTGTGACCATCCATAAATCCAGGTACTTCTTGAGTGATCTTGAAGTCTAGCTTTTTGAACCAATCAGCATTTTGGCTATTTCGTGCTGCGATTTGACCACGATCTAAACCTTGCTCAGCGATCCAGTTATGGAAATCTTCGATCTCAGCTGATGTCATGTTGTAAGTTACTTTGTCATCATTGATTTCAGGAACATACATTAGCTGACGACCACTGCGTGAATTCCAGCTTGCATCACCAAACGCGCTGTCACTACCAGAGAATAGGTAGCTGTAAGGTTGACCTTTGCTTGCCTGACCGAATAGGTTGAACTTAGTTTTGAAGCCATCAATTAGTTCTACTTTATAACCAAGTTGTAAAGTAAAACGATGTGGTACTTCATAATCAGACGTAGATAAACTTGGTGCAGTCGGGTTGAATGTCGCGATGTTACCGTAGTTCGAACCAGCTGTAGAGCTTGTCATTGGGTTCACATCTTGAGAGTCAGTGAATGCATAAGATAGAGTTAAGTCAATACCATTATCAAAACGCTTGCTCATTGCAGCAGAGATGATGTGTGACTTAGCATCTGGACCTGATACGTTAGTTAACATGTAGTCGCCATCTCGACCGTCTTCACGCTCTTCAATAAGAGGACGACCGTCAGGTGCTGTTTTACCAGTTGTTTGAAGTGCAATATCTTTTACAAGCGCTGAGTTTTGCTTATCTGTGTATAGGTAATCTACGCTGAACACATACTCGTCTTCAGTTGTGTAGGTTGCACCTAAAGCGAACTTCCACTCTGAAGGAATTTCAAAGTTAGGCGCAGTTGAGTTTACAGCACCGTCGCCATCACCGATAGCAGTGTTACCGATAGCGTCGAACATGTCTTTAGGAACATCATAACCTGGTGTACCACCGTGGATGTTCGTTAACTCAGTTTCAAATAAGTTAGCATAGAAACCACGCTTACCAATTTGAGTTACACCATCATTTGAGTATGAGTTAGATAGCCATACATTCGGGTTACCACCAGAATATAGACCAATACCACCACGTACTTCTAACGCGTCATCAACATACCAGTTGAAACCTACACGTGGTTGAAGTAAGTCAACGCCATCAAGGTTTTTAGTGTTCATGAAACCATAACGTTCTTCAAAGCGCTTGTTTTCTGTTGGGCTGTCATCACTTGTGTAACGGTCATAACGTAGACCGAACGTTAGTGTTGCATCGATATCAGAGAATGCGTATTCATCTTGAACGTAGAAAGTATGCTGCGCATAAGAGAATGAAGCAGCTACATCGTTAGGGTTGTTAGTACCAGCTGAGTTGTTGTAGAACGTGAATGCAGCACCGTTCTCATAATCTTCAATAGAGCTGAAACGGAATTCACCTTGTGTATGCTGCATGAATAGGTTGAATACATTTAATTCTTCGAACTCGTAACCAGCAGTGATAGTGTGCTCATCAAGGTAATAAGTACCTGCTAATTTAAGCGTGAAGTTGTCCCAGTCTAGATCATTTGATTGACGAGAGTCATCTGGACCAATGTAAACTGTACCTTCGTCTTCGGTTGTGATTTGGAATTCACCGAAACCTGATGCTGCATCTAGTGATGCTTGACGACCATCTAAATCAGTTTTACCGATGCGTACTTCAGTTGAAAGTTCATCAGTCCAGTCTGAGTATAGTGACGCTACGATTGACGTCATCTCTGCGCCTTGTTCGTAGAAGTGGTTGCTTAGCGGTAGCTCATCACTTGCTTGGTCAGACTGAGATAAACGGAAACCATCATTCCAGTTGTACACTACGTTAGCGCGGTGGCTGTCGTTAATGTTCCAATCAAGCTTAACTAGAAGTTTTTCATCTTCAACAGGCATACTAGGAACCATTGTACCCGGGTCATAGTTATACTTGTCTTTTGTAATTGCGATAATACGGTCAAGGTCAGATTGGCTTACAGTATTGTTTAAAGCACTGTAGCTAAATTGCTCAACACCTTCTAACTTCTCATATGAAGTAAATAGGAACAATGAATCTTCAATCAGAGGCATTCCAACGTGGAAGCCGTAACGCTTTTCAGAGTAATCACCGTTGTCGATGTCTTCGCCTTCTACCTTATCACCCTTCATAGAGTCATTTGTGTAGTCGTAGAACATACCACCACTGATATCGTTACCACCAGACTTTGTAACCGCGTTGATGTTACAAGAAGTGAAACCACCGTACTGAACATCGAAAGGTGCTAGTTCAACAGCAACTTGATCGATTGAATCAAAAGAGAAAGGTGCACGAACAGTAGGGTAGCCGTTTGAACTTAGACCAAAGTTGTCGTTCATACGAACGCCGTCAAGTGTCAGGCTGTTAAAGCGAGGGTTACCACCACCACATTGGATAGCACCACGGCTCTCATCTACGTAAACACGTGGATCTGCACGAACGATATCACGAAGGTCACGGTTAATTGCTGGTGCTTCTTGAAGATTTTCAAGTGTGAAAGTAGCAGCAGGACCTGTACCACCAGACATTTGGCTAATTGGGCGACCTGTTACAACGATTTGCTCGATATCTGAAGGAGCTTTCAACTGAACGTTTACTGGGTAATCAGAACCAAGTGAAAGATATACGTTTTCGATAAGCTGATCTTCAAAAGTCGTTGAATCAACGATGATTTGGTAAGGACCACCTACACGTAAACCCTTTGCTGAGAAGTAACCTGCATCATTTACAGTTGCCACTTTAGTTGAACCAGAAGGTAAGTGCATAATAGTTACTGTAGTACCAGTAGCTGGATTACCTTGAGGACCAACGATCTGACCTTTCACTGCAGAGGAGGTTTCGTTAGCAAACGCAGCGCCACTTGCACCGATGCCAGCAATAACTGCAAGCGATAGTGCCGTTTTGCGTAGTTGAGTTTTCATTTTATTGTTTCCCGTGTTGAGATTATTTAACTTACTTTTTTGCATGCCATTAACCACGCTTTTTGATAAGCGCTTCTGTTAACGGCTTTGCGTTACTGTCAAAAATTTGGTTAAGAAGCCCAGCTAAACGGATACCACCTTGTGATAAGCGCTTTTTGACAACAGGCATATGCTTGTAGACATAGCCATAACTGAGCTTTGTTTCGTTTTCACCGTATACGCGGTGAGATATTTTGTTCGATTCAACCAACCAATCAGCAGGCTGGCTATTTAAGTATGCCTTTATAGTCTTTTTATTTGACGTTTTTATGAAATCTGCAAACTCAGTGAAAGATAAATTTTCATTTTCAATAAGATGCGTATCCCACGTGCTATGCAAGTTTGTTTCTTTACCGAAGAAAGATACTTTAATTAAGTTACCTCCACGGTCTTCAGAGCGTCCAGCGTGGAAAGGCTGATGGCTATCACCTACCAAATGGACTAGAAAGCTTAAAGCAAACTTTTTAGATTCTAAGTCGCTCTTATTGCTCTTTAAAATATTAATAGAATAATAAATTCCGTCTAAAATATGTGCAACTTTATCTCTTGAGTCAATAGAAGTGTTTACATATTGATGCATTTTTTTTGCATCTTTAATATTAATGTAATGCCACTTGCCAGATTCTTTTCGCCAAAAGTGCTCCGGACTAGAGCGCATTTCATCGGGCCAGGTTGAGATTTGGGCTAAAGAACTACCAGCTAGCAAAGGCTGTAGGGCTGATTTAGTTTTATCAGTCAAATGCATATCAGCTATTTCACCAATTACTCTGTGACCGTTTTGACCCCAAGCAATCGCTTTGTGTGAACTAAGTACTGTTAACATAGTCAATGATAAAGCCAGTGTTTTTGTAACTGTTGTCAAATTCAACATGTATAGCCCGTGTAGATCGTAATCTTATTAAGGTCAATTGTCCGTGTTTTTGAAGTTTGAATAAAGGACTCAAGTTTATTCATCATTACTTGTTAACAAAGCATATAAATCAAGTGTTTATGAAATTTAAATAATTTTACCTATTGTAATGAGTAAGTAAACTTGCTCTAATGGTCAAGTTGTCAATAAACTTACTTTTTGTTTTGTTAAAAAAATATAAATTATCGTTAAAAACTATCTTGTTCCTGTCTGTTATCGCTAGCACTTGGTTAGTTTGGCTATTATCACAATTGGTTATTACTGATACCTCTATACATCTGGTGCCTATACAGCAACATAAATTCCACTGCCAAACTGCATCAAGTGAGAACCAAGCCGTCTTTAGAGTTAAAGTACCCACAAAACAACTTGCTGAGCAAATACTTCCTGCGCTTTGTCAAAACAGTACTCTAAAACGTCAATTTGGTCATGTTGAAGTTTTTTGGGGGGGAAGTTTAGCTGAACAAATCGAGTTTTTTGGTAAAGGTATCGCAGATCTCATATTGAGCAAAGACAGTATTATGCAAGCACTTCGTGCCGATGCGACGCATAACTACACACCGATTATTGGCTATTCAAGTTACTCTGCATTTTTTATCTCGAATAAAGAAAAACCTAAACTTGAAAAAGCGTATTTCCTTGATAAACGTATAGGTTTGCTTGATTATCCAACCAGTCGGTCTGGCCATATTTTGCCAAAGAAAGCATTTAAGCAATTAGATTTAGATATTAAACACCTAAATATTACTTATGTTAGCTCTCACACCGCACTAAGAGAAAAGCTTGCAAATAATGAAGTAGATATCATCGCGTCTTATTGGAATGATAAGACTGATGACGAAAAGTTTTCTCATAACTATATTACCCCCATTGGTGATAATATTACAGGCAGCCGTTGGTACCTTAAATTGACTGAAAACAATACAGATCTCGCCTGTGCCGTTCAAACAATCACAACACAAATAGCGCAATCAGTAGGCAGTGCCTATTTTGAATCTCTAGAAAAGTTCTGGCAGTGCGATCTTTCACCTTATAAATTTATTGGTGAAAAATAATGATAAACATAAAACCACTTTATATTTTCACAGCAGCCGTTTTTGCTTTGTTAACCTTATTATTCTATTCGGGGCAAGAGAGCAAAATAGCACAGGCGGTTGCACTGCAGAGCGAACAAGTAGCTAAACGTGTCTCACTCGATGTCACCAGCCTACCATTAGCTGAACCACTTTTTAACTATGCAGGTAATCAGCAAGAAGTAGATATTTATATTGAGCAATTGAATCAACAACTTGAATCGCTTGATTCTAGAGTAAAAGTTGAATCTATATCTACTGTTAAGCCAAGTAATAAAGCGTTTTTGGAATTGTTTGCAAATTATAAAACTATCTATTTGGTTTTAATTGCTGATAGAAGCCATGTTAAATACACATACATTATAGTGATGTTACTTACCTTGGCTAACGCAATACTCTACCGCAAAGTATTTAGAAAACATATTGAAAACAGAGTGAAAAAACGAGCGGCTTCGGTAGAAACTATAAAACCGAAGTTAGTAGTTGATTTATATTCAAAGTCATTATTTATAGAGGGTATTAGTGAAATTCAAAGCCAATTGGCCAATAAACCACTTTGCTTTTATCTGGCAATGATCGAATTTAGCCATGCTTACCCGGATTTAAACCTTCATTTAAATAAGGACGTGCCAGCTGAGTTGCTTACTATTGCAGAAAAATATTTTCATAGGCTATCCGTTCTAGGACATACAGTTAGAAAAAGGCCAAATTTCTCGAACAGCTTAGAAAAAACCCTTAGCGAAATTAGGGCGGCACTTGACGAAATTTTAAGAGAAAGCCCAGATCTAAAAGCAAAACTGTACCCACCTAAAGCGCATGGTGAAGGGTCGCGCTCAAAGTTACATAGCTATGGTCTTAAGGATTTATTAGACAGTGATTATGAGATAAGAGGCAAATAATGAATTGAAAATGCCAGATATGTTCTGGCATCAATTGATAGATATAGACAAGACGACTAGAACTTATAGTTCGCTAACCTTAATAGGAGAGTACTTTTCGATATAGGCTTTTAATACTTCAGCATCAGTTCGCTCAGAGGGTACAAACCCTTTTCGTCCAACAAGTATTGGATATCCATCACCTCCTGCTGCATTGTAACTGTTAATACTCATTCTATAGGTTTTGTTTAGTTCTAAAGCTTGACCGTTAATTTTCACATTAACTAACTTTCCATCTTTTCGATCAAAGCTTAGACCTTCATATTGTAAATAAGCACCAGCGTCAGTCGGGAAAGAAGTAACGACTTCAAGGTAATCAATAAGATCTTTACCTATCCAATTCATTGCCGTAATTCTGTTCTTAAAAGGATGAACTTTTAAAACGTCTTTATAACTTATCTCGCCAGCTTCAATACTGTGACGGATACCCCCGCCACTGATCAGGCCAAAATCTGCTTTTACTGATTCTTTTTGTGCTTTAATAATTAGGCGTGCTAATGGGCTTTGCGTAAATCGCACAGTATCTCGTTTACCGTCTAAATATGCATCAGTAAAACCGATAGGTAAGTCAAGCTGACCTTTTCCTATTTTTTGGAATGGCCTTAATAGGTCTAACATGTCTTGATCTTCTTGAATATATTCCCCGATCACTTCACCAGTATCATTTCTTAAATTGACCGGAATTAGCTGATAATTCTCGAGTGTAATTTTTTCACCTTCGATTTTAAATTCAGCTTTACCAACATATTTTCCCCACTCATGGGCTTGCATGATCCAAGTGCCATTCTGATTATCTGGCTTACAAGCTTTTCCTGGTGCAAAACCTTTATCAGGGTTACCGAGTGAATCTACACAAACGGGTTCTTGAGAGTGTCCGCCAATGACCATATCGAGCGCGCCTTTTGGCAACTCTCTTGCTAAAGTGACATCGCCGGGTGCATTAATACCATATTTTGCATCGTGGTAATGGCCCATGTGTGTAACAGCAATAGTAACGTCGATCTCTTCATATTTATTATTAATATCGTTCAGTACTTTTTTTGCAGCGATACTCGGTTTGATAAAGTCTAAATGCCCAACATACTCGGGGTTTGCAATCTTGACTGTATCGACAGTGGTAAGTCCTATCACACCAATTTTAAGACCATTTTTTTCTATAATTGTGTATGGTTGGTATGCATGAGACGCATCATTCTTATTAAGAATATTCGCCGATAGAATAGGGAATTGAGCCCATTCAATTTGTTTATCAAGAATATGCAATGGATTATCAAATTCATGGTTGCCGATTGCCATTGCATCATAGCCAAGTAAACGCATACCTTTGAAATCAGGTTCTGCATATTGAAGGTCAGACTCTGGAACGCCTGTATTTATATCGCCACCCGAAAGTAATAAAACGGCATGGCCATTTTCTTGGGCTTCATTTCTAAGCCTGTCAACAAGTGTTTTTCTTGCTGACATTCCATATTCACCTTTTTCGTTCTGCCAAAAACGTCCATGGTTATCGTTAGTGTGTAGGATAGTAAGGTATTCAGCTTTTGACTGCTGAGCTGTGTAGGTAGCACACCCTGAAAGTGTTATAGCTACCGAGAGAGCTAATAATTTGCGCATAATAAACCCGTGTGTAGTAATTACGCGCTTAGTTTAAACTATATGCTCTAAAGCGCTACAGGTGGGCACTAATTTCTTTTTGAGCAACTTTTAAGCACGGCCGTTTCCCTTCTCAGCAATTCTTGTTTTGCAAATGCACATTTCTCATGGTCAATTTCAACCATCCAGTTTAAAAAGCTTGCAGGCAAACTCGTGTATTTCTCGCCTTGATGAAGGCCGAAATCACAAATAGGTGATTCAGTATGCATTACTTAACCTGTTCTGTTGTTTTTATAGCCACTGCATCCTATCAAATTCAGATTAAAATAAAAGAACAAAACGTTACAGAAAGGTTAATTTTAATAGCCGCTAGTTTTAAGCATTACTTTCTACATTAGATATTTAGCTGTTTAATTAATAGTATCTATTATAGATTGTATACAGTTTTGGTTTGGTATATCCAAGAGTAAGGGATTAGGGTTCTATCGTGAAATTGAATACAGAGAGATTATTGCTAAGACAGGCAACTTTAAATGATGCTGGTTTTATTTTTAAATTATTGAATCAAGATAGTTTTAAAAAAAATATAGCTGATAAAAGCATTAAAACTCATAAAGATGCAGAGCATTACATTGAAACAGCTTTTTTAACACCTTATAAGTTAGATACATTTTCACCTTATGTTGTGTGTCTGAAAAGCAACGATAAAGATTTCAAGCAAATTGGTGTATGTGGCTTATACAAAAGACCAGCATTACAGTACCCAGATCTTGGTTATGCGTTTTTAGATGAGTTTACTGGCTTTGGTTATGCGCTCGAAGCGGCAAGATGCGTTATTGATCACTCATTAAATGTTCTAAGACTTAAATATCTCTGTGCGCTCACTGATCCTGAAAACAGGGCAAGCATAAATTTACTAATAAAATGTGGGTTCAACTTTGAAACACAAATCATCTTAAACGAAGCGCAAGAAGTGAGTAATCTTTATCAACTTAAACTTAAATAGATTTCGCTAGAATAACGTCTGATATTTTATCAGTAAGTTTTTCCCAACCAGTTTGATGCGCTTTGATGAGCGCATCAAATCCAGAGTCTTTCAGTGGGGTTGAAATTGAGAAAAACTCAGAACTTAATAATTGCTTTCCTTGGGCGTTAAATTGATAAATAAACCACTGGCCTTCAATCAACGAACCAAACTCATAATGGCCTGCAAGTTTAGTAACAGTCACCTGGAGCATAAACTCACCATCTTGAGGCGCTGTTTTTCCGGCAGGGATCACTTTGTAATTTGATACCTTTTTTACCAAGCCACGTGCCATGGAGTCGGTAAACGTATATTTAGGGTGCTGAGACCAAAAGTGATAATTGGTAATATTGACAGAGTTATCTCTTAGTATCTGTATTAGAGGCTGTTGATCTGCAACGCCTTGGATCTTTACTTGATTGATATGTAGATATTTAGTTCCCGTCTGCTCAGAAGTTTTTGATCTGTCTTCTTGTTGATACGCAAAGTCATAATATTTTAACTGAATGTTTTGGCCTGACGAGCAAGCTGTTAACGTCAGTAGTACCAATATAATAGTTAAATTACGCATTATCGCTTCTCTGGAATTGGGTCATTTGGAATGTTTTTATCAAATATCAGCATAGTTGGTTGTTCATTAAACCCCTTTGAAAGAGGTTTAAGTGTATTTGATAAATTTTCTAGCTCTTGTAATGTATTGGTTAACTGATCGACAACACCTGAGTCTTGTTGGTAGCTAGACAATGTGGATTCAAATTGCTTCAAGCTACTAGTTAGTTGAGTTAGTGTTGTTTCTAATTGTGTTAAATTTTTAGCCACTTTATCTGCAGTCTCGTTGTTATTTAGTTCGTGGATCATGACCTTTAATTCATCTGCAAGAGATTGGTATGCCACTAATGTATTGTTTAATGTGTTGGTGGTTTGCTCGAATGGCAGCTTATTCAATTTGTTAACCAAGGCTGTCATTTGTTCCGATAAAGCAGTAAAACCACTCGATATGCTTGGAAGAACGGGGTATATGTCAGTTTTAGTGACATAACTCATCTCATTAGCATTATTATAAAAATCAAAATCTATATATACCGCACCGGTTAACAAATTACCACTTTTTAGTGATGCTCGTAATCCAGATTTAATCCATTTGTCTATATTTTGTTGCCAATATTGTTTTGCTAACTGCTCATTCTTATAAATTCTGCCATATTCAATTTTTATCAGAACCGGCACTTGTGTATTGTCTTGCTCAAAGTATATCGGTTCTCCATTTTTTTCTATTTGAGCCGGAGCTTGTTCAACAGTGCCAATCCTCATTCCCCTGTATTCCACAGGTGCACCTGCATTGAGACCACGAATTGACTGTTTAAATTCGACAATATAAAAGTCAAAATCATCAAAGCGTTTCTCTAGTGCTTGCGAATAGTTTTTATGCAAAGCGTAAGTTTTATTAGCGAGTGCTATATCATTAGGCTTTTGTTCAGGAGGGTAATCAACTGATATACCGCCTTTGATTAACTTAGATAAACTTCCAGTTGAAAATTGTACACCGGATGTATTGAGGCTAAAGTCAACCCCCGAACTAACCCAGAAAATAGTGTTGTTAGTGATCAGTTTATCATATGGAGAAAAGACAAAGATGCCGTAATGCATAGACAAGGTATCAACATCAAATCGTCCGGATTCAATCTGGCCTATTCGGTAACCCCTAAAATAGATAGATGTACCAACATCGAGCACTTCTGCTGAGCTTGCCGTCAACTTGAAACGCATACCATCTATGTCATTACTTATCAAAGCAGGTTCATCTTGCAGGGTGAATAAATATGACAGGCTTTGGCTTTGTCCAGGCTCTAACTCTAAATACGCTCCTGATAATAAGGTATTCATACCTGATATGCCTGATTGATCTATGCGAGGCTTAACAACCCAGAATTTGGCATCTTCAGTTAGTAAGTCACCATATTGATTGTCGATTTGTACTTTAGCTAACACACCATTTTGAGATAGATCCAATTCAAGTCCTTTGACTAAACCGACCTTAACATTTCTTACTTTAACTTCTGTTTTACCAGCAGTGATGCCATCTGCAGTAGTCATTTTCACATAAATTGTATGACCTTGATCTGCTTGGTATTTAAATAACATCCAAGCAGTTATAAGCAGTGCGATAATTGGAATAATCCAAATCACAGTAAATTTTGGCTTAGACTCGATATAAGCATGTTCATTCATGATTGTGAAACTTGTCCCATAAAATCCGAGGGTCAAAACTATTCACGGCGACGATCTGACATAACACCATAATAGTAAAAAAAACGATACCAATTTGAGGTTCAACACTGAGCACAGTACCAAGTTGTACCAAAGAAACCAAAATAATCACGACGAAAACATCAATCATTGACCATTTCCCCATTATTTCCAACCAACGATAAATTGTGCTTGCCCGTTTAGGGTGCGTACACTTTCTCGATTGTAATATTAAGTAGAACAATGCCACGGCTTTAATAATCGGAATACAGACACTGGCTAAGAATATTAGCATAGCGACTGGGTATGAGCCTGATTGCCACATAACAACTACGCCAGTGAAAATAGTAGCAGGTGTTTCATTGCCTAGATTAACGGTATTCATAATGGGTAGCAGGTTTGCAGGGATTAAAAAGACCGTTGCAGTGACCATCCAAACAATTGCTCTTTGCGCTGAGTTTGGCTTTCTGAAATAAGTTTTAGTATAACACCGCGGGCAATGGGTTTCTCTGGTAAGCTGAGAGCAAGTTAAACATTGTTTGAGTTCTTGTGCTCGCGCACTTTTACCATCATGAAGCAGTGCGGGTTGAAACAGCATCTGCTGCCTCTCCCATAATTCAGTTTCATTTACAAGAGACAACGTCTCTATAAAACAAACTACAAATAGAATATAAGCCCAAAAGCCAAGGCCAAATCCAATATCAGCGAGTGACATTAATTTAAAAACACTGACTAAAACGGCTACTAGGAATATATCGGAGAGATTAAGCGTTTTTGTCTTATTGAGTAAACGTGCTAGATAGCGAGCATTATGAGGATTTAGGTCTTGCCAATAATGGCTGTTAGTTAATAGTACAAGTAAGCATACAAGCAGTGGGATTAAAAATGTACTGAACACGAAAATACCAGACAGAACGACACTATATTTATCTGCGAGCAAACTAAAGGCCTGCCATAAACTTATATCTTGAACTAGTCCATGTTGACTGAAGCTTACAAAAGAGGGATAAAGACTAGAAAACAGGAATAATAGACTGGTAAGGCTGAATGCAATCAACCATTGTTGTTGATTAGCTTGATAACTGACTATCTCATTTTTACAACAAGGACAAATTGCACGCTGATGTTCTCCAAGTGAAGACACACGAACTAATGAGTCACAATGTTTGCAGGCGAGGATCATATATAGCAAGTTTTATTCTACTTAAGTATCTACTGAGTTTGATTTACAGCAGTAAACAAAGCAAGGTAATTGCGTTATTTGGTATTTAAAGAAGAAAAAGTGTCTACAAAACAGGCAAAAGAAAAATAATTTCAAAAAAATGCATTTTTTTTTATTTTTACGCTTGAATTCAAAAACACTGCCCCTATTTACTAGTCATCGAAACGAACAACGAATTTTGAAGTCGGAGAAGATTCATGGGTAAAATTATTGGAATCGATTTAGGTACTACTAACTCTTGTGTTGCAGTACTAGATGGTGATAGCGCACGCGTTATTGAAAATGCTGAGGGTGATCGCACAACCCCATCAATTATTGCTTTCACTGAAGAAGGTGAAACTTTAGTAGGTCAGCCAGCTAAGCGCCAAGCGGTTACAAACCCTAAAAACACATTATTTGCAATCAAGCGTTTAATCGGTCGTCGCTTTGAAGACGAAGAAGTGCAACGTGACATTAGCATCATGCCTTTCACTATTACTAAAGCAGACAATGGTGATGCATGGGTAGAAGTACGTGGTGAAAAACGTGCTGCACCTCAGATTTCAGCTGAAGTGCTTAAGAAAATGAAAAAGACAGCAGAAGACTTCCTGGGTGAAGAAGTAACTGAAGCTGTAATCACAGTACCAGCTTATTTCAACGATTCTCAGCGTCAAGCGACAAAAGATGCTGGCCGTATCGCGGGTCTTGAAGTGAAGCGTATCATCAATGAGCCAACTGCTGCTGCACTTGCATACGGCATGGACAAGAAACAAGGTGACAATGTTGTTGCTGTATATGACCTTGGTGGTGGTACATTCGATATCTCAATCATCGAAATCGATGAAGTAGATGGCGAGCACACGTTTGAAGTACTTGCTACAAATGGTGACACGCACTTAGGTGGTGAAGACTTCGATAACCGTGTTATCAACTACCTAGTAGCTGAATTCCAAAAAGATCAAGGTATTGACCTTAAAAATGACCCGCTTGCAATGCAGCGTGTTAAAGAAGCAGCAGAAAAAGCTAAGATTGAGCTTTCAAGTGCACAGCAAACAGAAGTTAACTTACCTTATGTGACTGCAGACGCTACTGGTCCTAAGCACATGAACGTAAAACTTACTCGCGCTAAGCTTGAGTCTTTAGTAGAAGATTTAGTAACTCAATCAATTGAGCCATTAAAGCGTGCACTTGCTGATGCAGACCTTTCTGTCAGCGACGTTAACGACATAATCCTTGTTGGTGGTCAAACACGTATGCCACTAGTTCAGAAGACAGTAACTGAGTTCTTCGGTAAAGAGCCTCGTAAAGACGTTAACCCTGATGAAGCGGTTGCTGTAGGTGCTGCAGTTCAAGGCGGTGTATTAGCGGGTGACGTAAAAGACGTACTATTACTAGACGTTTGTCCTTTATCACTTGGTATTGAGACTATGGGTCAGGTAATGACTGCGCTAATTGAGAAAAATACGACTATCCCTACTAAGAAGTCGCAAACATTCTCAACTGCAGAAGACAACCAGTCAGCAGTAACAATCCATGTATTACAGGGTGAGCGTAAGCGTTCAAGTGACAACAAGTCTCTTGGTCAATTCAACCTTGAAGGTATTCGTCCAGCACAACGTGGTGTACCACAAATCGAAGTAACATTTGATGTTGATGCTGATGGTATCTTACACGTTTCTGCAAAAGATAAAGATACTGGTAAAGAGCAAAAGATCACTATTCAAGCTTCATCTGGTCTAAACGACGATGAGATTGAGCAAATGGTTCGTGATGCTGAGGCGAATGCAGAAGAAGATAAGAAGTTCGAAGAACTTGTTGCTTCACGCAACCAAGCTGATGCTATGGTTCACGGTACGCGTAAGCAAATCGAAGAAGCGGGTGATGCATTACCAGCAGAAGACAAAACTGCAATCGAAGCTGCACTTTCTGAATTAGAAACTGCAATTAAAGGCGAAAGCAAAGAAGAGATCGATGCTAAAGTTCAAGCTCTAGCTGAGAAATCTCAGAAGCTTATGGAAATTGCTCAAGCAAATGCACAAGCGCAACAAGCACAAGGTGCTGACGCCGGTGCTCAGCAGCAAAGTTCAGCTAAGCAAGATGATGATGTTGTTGACGCTGAATTCGAAGAAGTAAAAGATAACAAGTAATTGTTATTTCCAGGGCGCGTAAGCATTGCTTAACGCGCCCTTAGTCTATCTAAAATTCAGTTTTTTAAGCCTTGAGCAAGTAGGCTTATCCTTATCTAAGAGTAATAAAAACTATGTCAAAACGTGACTATTATGAAGTACTTGGTGTTTCTAAAGATGCCAGTGAACGTGACATAAAAAAAGCTTATAAACGCTTAGCAATGAAGTACCACCCAGATAGAACAGCGGGTGATGCGGATTTAGAAGCCAAGTTTAAAGAAGTAAAAGAAGCATACGAAGTACTTACAGACAGTCAAAAACGTCAGATGTATGACCAATACGGCCACGCAGCGTTTGATCAAAATGGTGGTGGCGGCCATGGTGGCTTTGGCGGAGGCCATGGTGACTTTGGTGATATTTTCGGTGACGTATTCGGTGATATTTTTGGTGGCGGCGGTCGTCGTCAATCTCGTCAACAACGTGGTTCAGACCTTCGTTACAATATGGAACTTAGCCTTGAAGAGGCCGTTCGAGGTAAAGAAGTTGAAATCAAGGTGCCAACTTGGGTAAGTTGTGAACCATGTGACGGAAGTGGTGCTAAAGCTGGGTCTAAACCTAAGACGTGTCCAACTTGTCATGGTGCTGGTCAAGTGCAAATGCGCCAAGGCTTTTTTGCTGTTCAGCAAACATGTCCTACATGTCAAGGTACAGGCTCTGTTATTTCAGATCCATGTGATAGTTGCCATGGCCAAGGGCGAGTTGAGAAAACCAAAACGCTTTCAGTAAAAATTCCAGCAGGCGTTGATACTGGCGACCGTATTCGTCTTACGGGTGAAGGTGAGGCCGGTATGCATGGCGCCCCATCTGGTGATTTATATGTGCAAGTTTCTGTTCGTGAACATCCGATATTCACGCGTGATGGCAATAATTTGTATTGTGAGGTGCCAATTAGCTTCACTACAGCAGCGGTCGGCGGTGAAATTGAAGTACCAACCCTAGATGGCCGAGCAAACCTCAAGATACCAGCTGAAAGCCAAACAGGCAAAATGTTCCGCATGCGTGGTAAAGGTGTTAAATCTGTACGCAGCGGTTCAGTCGGTGACCTAATTTGTAAAGTGGTAATTGAAACACCAGTAAACTTAAATGACAGACAAAAAGAACTGTTAAAAGAGTTAGAAGAAAGCATGGGTGCAGACAACGGTAAAAATAGACCGAAAGCACAAGGTTTCTTTGATGGTGTTAAGAAGTTCTTCGATGACTTAACAAAGTAAAATTTGTTGAACCAAAAACGGCGCTACGCGCCGTTTTTCTTTTCTAATCTAAAATTAATAGATAGTCTTGTTCACCCTCACATCGACATGCTTGTGATAGACCATCCTTTTGACCAAGTAAACTTCCTGATTTACAACCAAATAATTGGCATTTTGCCTCACAGGCCATTGTATCTCGCCATGTGACATACTCGTCATTCATGAAACTAAATGCAGAAGTAACCGTCAGCATGCCTATGAAAAGAGTGAGCACTTTAAGCTTTGATTTAAGCCACATGCGACACCTCTTTTTCATAAGTATTAGACTTTAGTCTAATGCTTAAACGCCATTGTTCAAGTAAAGAGTCATGTTATGTTGGCAATCAATTTAAGCTGTATTTTTAAAATTTAATGTTTAGAACTAACCTCCTAAATTCAGATTCTTTAGCTATGAAAATTGGAGTGATTGATTTATATACTAAAATTTAATTTGAAGATTTTAATTCCGACTTGGCTCTGAATTTTTCTGTTGTTTTAATAACCTAAATCTGTAAGTTCAGATTTTTATATTCAAAAATTTTCTAAGTTGAGCTTACACGTGTAAGCCTATCTATTTCAATGACTTAAACTATCATTTGCAAAGGCATAGTAATTTTCTTGTTAAATAATTGCATAGAGTAATTGATCTAACGCGTTTTTTGTGCCGTAATGTAGGTATATTCAACTGGTCTGATGAGTTAGTTATGAGTTTAAGAACACAATTTAGAAAAGTATTACCAAGTATCTCAATTACAGAACAAGAAGCGCTAGACGCAGGTGATGTTTGGTTAGAAGGTTCAATCTACCAAGGTAAGCCTGATTTTAGTGCACTACGTGCAGTGCCTGAGGCGACACTTTCGGCAGATGAACAAGCTTTCATTGACGGTCCAGTGAAAGAGTTAATGGCTATGATTGATGATTCTGTTATTCAAAACAGTAAGCATCTTCCTGAACATATTTTAGATTTCTTGAAGAAAGAACGCTTCTTTTCTTTGATCATTCCAAAATCTTACGGTGGCCGTGAGTTTAGCCCTTATGCTAATTCCACTATCGTAGGCACAATCGCGACTAAATCTTCAGCTGTAGCTGTAACTGTTATGGTGCCAAATTCATTAGGCCCGGGTGAGTTATTAATGCACTATGGTACTGAAGAGCAACGTGCGCATTACTTACCTCGTCTAGCTAATGGAACTGATATTCCATGTTTTGCACTTACCAGCCCTGAAGCAGGTTCTGATGCCGGTGGTATTCCAGATCAAGGTATCGTAACTAAAGGTATGCACAATGGTGAAGAAGTTCTAGGTTTAGAGATTACTTGGGACAAGCGTTATATCACTTTAGCACCTATTGCATCAGTACTAGGTCTGGCATTCAAAGTATTTGATCCTCAAGGTATATTAGGCGGTAAAGAAGAGTTAGGTATTACGTGTGCGTTAATTCCAAAATCACATCCAGGTGTTGAGCTTGGTAATCGCCATGATCCTATGGGTATCCGTTTTTATAATGGTACTACGCGCGGCAATAAAGTGTTTATTCCAATGGAGTTCATCATTGGCGGTCAGAAAAACATCGGTCGCGGCTGGCAGATGCTTGTTAGTTGTCTTGGGGCTGGTCGAGGTATCTCGCTTCCAGCTTTAGGTGTTTCAACAAGCCAGGTAGCACTTAAGTCAGCTTCAGAATATGCCGCGGTTCGTGAGCAGTTTGGTCTATCAATTGGCCAATTCGAAGGTATTCAAGAAAAGCTTGCTGACATAGCAGGTAAAACTTACCTTCAAGAGTCGATGCGTGTGTTGACCACTGAAGGTTTAGGCATGGGGCTGAAACCGTCAGTTGTTACTGCTATCGCAAAATATCATATGACTGAAATCGGTCGTGATGTGCTTGACTCGGCAATGGACATTCTTGCTGGTAAAGCTATACAAAACGGTCCTCAGAATACACTAGCAAGCGGATATGTGGCGCAACCAATCGCAATTACTGTTGAAGGCGCAAACATTTTAACTCGCAACCTGATGATCTTTGGCCAGGGTGTTATGCGTTGTCACCCGCATCTTCAAGAAATGGTTGAAGCTATTCATAGCGAAGAATCTGATGCCGATAAGAAATTTAATAAGAAATTCCGTCAAACTGTGGGTTACGGTATTTCGAATGGCTTACGTGCATTCGGCTTAGGTTTAATGCCATTTATGGCCGGCAGTCAGAGTTCATTGTCTGAAGTTAAGCCATATGAGAAAGCGGTTATGCAATTATCATCTCGTTTAGCTCTGTTTGCTGATTTCTCATTATTGGTACTAGGCGGAAAGTTAAAACAAGCTGAAATGTTGTCTGCGCGTCTTGGTGACGTAATGAGTTACCTTTACGCAGCTATGGCTTCAATTAAGTACTATGAGCAGAAAGTATCTGAGTCAGAGCGTACACAAGCTGCTCCTTATTTCCATTATGCAACGCGCTGGGCATTACAAAATGCTGAAAACGCGTTACATAAATTCTTAGATAACTTCCCTGCAAGTTTTGCTCGCAAGTTCTTACGTGTAGCAACATTACAATTTAGCCACAGAATGGCAAAAATTGATGACAATTTAATTCGTGAGTTAGCTGCTGCAGCACAACAAGACACGGCATTTAAGTCTCAAATTACAAAGCTAGTTAAACCAACTGCAGGTGATGGTCATGACATTAACGAGCAAGCGTATAAAGCGAAAATGGCGTGCCTAGATTTACTTAAAGTTCTTAAGAAAGCACTTCGTTCTAAACAAGTAAAACCAGGTGTGCGTTTTGTTGACACATTAGATAATGCTTTAGCCGCAAATGTCATTACTAGCGAGCAATATACCAAGTTAATTGATTACAACAAGAAACGTGAAAAAGCGATTCGAGTTGATGAGTTTGATTTCGACTTAAACCTTATTGATGATTGTCCGTTAAATGCTGAGATTCAGCAGGCCAGTTAACAATCGTGGAGAACAACGCCCAGCAATTAGCTGGGCGTTTTTATTTTAGGCGCGTACAATAAATCTAAGTTTAATAGTATTTTAAAAGTCATTGCTTTGAGTACACGTAATTTAGAAAAGTACATACCTGAGCTTAAGCTCACAGATTTATCTATATCACTTTGGAGTGGTTGTGGGCAAATTCAATCAGGCTTCTTTAATTCACAGCCAGTGATAGTTAAACTCAGTGAAATTCCAGAAAACATAAATCACCAAGTCATTTCACAAACTGATTTTGCCAAACAGAGAAAAGATAAGTCTTATCTGAACGAAATCAATTTTTACAATGACCCGACATGTCATGCAGCTTTTGAGAAAGTAAGACCCTATTGTTACTTTGCAAAGAGAATTGGGGCTTTAAATGTTTTGATTTTAGAAGATTTTAAATCAAAGAGTTTTCAAAACATAGATGTTCATAAACTTGAACACATCTATGCAGTTGTTAATTGGTTAGCCCAGTTTCACGCTCAAGGGCTTACCCTTATCAAATCAGAACCATTTCCATTAGGCGGTTATTGGCATCTTGAAACAAGGCCTGATGAGTTTGAAAAGATGAAATTCATTGATTTAAAACATCAGGCAATTTATTTGGCAGACTCACTTTACAAGGCTAGCTATAAGACGTTAATACATGGCGATTCTAAGTTAGCAAACTATGCATTTGATAAAAATTACAATGTACTTGGCTATGATTTCCAATATGTCGGCTCTGGTATTGGGTTACAAGATGTCATGTTGTTTATGACCAGTGTATTTAATGGTGAAGCGTGTGAAAAGTATGAAGAATCAATACTTAATTTATATTTTGAAAGTTTAAAGAATGCACTGAGTAATACCATGAGCATAAAAGAGTATGAACTTTTAGAGCGTGAATGGCGTACTCTATGGCCAATAGTATGGTCTGATTTCTATCGTTTTTTAAATGGCTGGAAACCTGAACATAAAAAAATAACGCAATTCATGCAAAATAAGTTTTCAGAAGTTCTAAACAAGATATGATTTTTTCTTTTCTAAGTGCGCTTTGCTGGTCTTTATTTGATATTGCAAGAAAAGAGCTAGCCCAGCATGTTAATCCAAAGTTCTTGTCGCTTGCAATGAGCGTCAGTGTTCTGCCTTTGTTCTTCTTATCGTGGGGATTTCAAGGGTTTCAATTCCCGAGTAGTTCTTATTATTTTCCAGCAACGATAAGTGGCGTACTTGCTGCAATAGGCAGTGTTTGTTTTATGTTCGCGATCTCGAAAGGCAAACTTGCAATTGTATTATCTATTACTGCTTGTACACCGTTTATTTCAGCTGTGTTCTCATTCTTTTTTTTAGAAGAACTACTCTCTCAATTCGAGTGGTTAGGCATTGCATTAGTTGTGTTTGCAATCATGCTACTTGCTGGCACGTCAATTAACACACGTGATAAATCAAGCTTATATGCATTAATTACTGCACTTGCATGGGGCACCTGTATTGTATTCGATAAACAAGCATTAACTCATGGCTCAAGTTCATTCCATGGCATGTTTTTGACATCCATAATAATTGCTGTTTTGTCTATCAGTTTGCGAATTGACTACCAATGGCGAGCCTTGCTGAGAAATTTTAAGTGGTGGCTTATTGCAGTAGTAGTGTTTTTTGGTGCTGTATTTCTTCAATTCGCAGCGCTTGAATATCTAAACCCAGGTGTAGTTGAGGCCATAAAGCGAGGAATTGGCATTGTACTCGCTGTAATTATTGGTTGCGTATTCCATAAAGAAATTCTGTCTAGCAAGCAAATAATCGGTGTTTGCTTAGTTTTGTCTGCAACTTATTTCTTCATGTAAAGGGGCTTTACAAACCGCTTTTTTATTTTTCTAGAAAACTTATAATGTCCACTCGATCATTCGGAGTTTATATGAATTATTTAGTTTTATTGCTTTTCTCAGCCAGTATGTTCAGTTTTAGTTCTTCTGCACAGACAAGCGATTTATCAGTAACAATGAAAAACATAGGCCATGCGTACAAAAAGGCAGTTCGCTCAACTGACGGTAAAGAAATAATGAGTCAAATAGATGAAATGATTATTTTGATTCAAAAAAGTAAAAAGGCTAATTTCAAAGCTGATTTAAAAGAGCAATCAATCGAGGGATTAGATAAGGTCATCACCGTATTACAAGAATCAAAGCGTTTTGTAGAGAAAGGTGAAATTACGAAAGCTAAGGCAAAATTAAAGAAAGTTGATGTACTTCGAGAGAAATATCATGAGCTACACGAGCCACCAAGTGTTTGGGAGCTATTATTTGGATAGAGAAAAGCGGCATAAATGCCGCTTTATTTATTTTTTCTTTTTCTTCATGCCTTGGACGGCTTTGAACCTAGGATTAGATTTACAGATCACAAATACTCGGCCACGTCTTTTTACCACTTGGCAACCAGGGCGACTCTTGGCACTTTTTAAAGAACTGAGTACTTTCATAAATTTTCCTTATATTATTTGCTTGCAAGATTTTTGAAGCGGCGCTTGAATTGAGCAACACGACCATCAGAAGCTGTAATTTTCTGTTTACCTGTATAGAAAGGGTGAGATTCACTTGAAACATCAATCGGCACATATGGGTAAGTTACGCCATCAATTTCGACTGTTCTATCAGATTTAATTGTCGAACCAACAATGAAGTATTTATCGATAGAAGTATCGTGAAATGCCACTTGTTCGTAATCAGGATGAATATTAGGTTTCATAGAATGCTCTTATGTTTTGTTATAATATCTCGCATGTTATTCTAAATGAAAACTATTTGCAAATGGGTTTTAGGTAAATTTCTCGATTTTGATGGTTTGTTGTGCAAACAAACACCTTGTCTCTAGCTATTCGTTGTAGGCCTGTTATAAATAAGGTGTAAGTTTTAAAGGGAAGCAACAATGGAAGAGCTAAATAATTTGGATAACACCGTGATTGATTCGCTCAAAAATAAAGATCACAGTGGCATTAACAAACAACTTGATCAGTTGAGTTGTTCTCATAGTGACATCATTGAGTTACTTGCAGAATATGTTGTGTTAGCTGAACAAGATGATGAAAGCTTTGATGCTTGGTACGACGGTCTTTGCGAAGATAAATTAAAAGTTTTAAAGGCATTTGAAATTATGAGAGCTCACTTAGAGTCGTGAGCTCATCTTACCGATAAATCATATTGCTTTATTAAACGCTCAATATAACGCTGTCGAATAAGCTGTTTTGGCAATAGTGGATTGTCTAGAGCAACTGCGTTATTAAGTTGTCTGAGTGCAACATGAAGGATTTTTCGTGTCTCCTCATCGAGTATGTCTAAGCTAAAATCTTCAGTTAAAAATGAAATAACATACTTAAATAGATCGATAGCAACGATTTCTTCTATCTTTCCTGTAGAACTGATTGCGCCATATTTTCCTACTAAGAAATATTGCCAACTCGATTGAATAGATTCTTCTAGATCTTCTGTAAATGAGGCGATAAGAGTTTCAGGCAAACCATGCACTAACTGATTCAAAGTCTGTTGATAAAGATTCCCAAAATACATGAATGCTTGGCTTGATGACTCAATATTATGCTTTATAAGTATCTGAGCCCAAGCTAGATATCCTCTCGGGTAATATGCAATCTGCTCTGTATGCTCTGTGATCCCTAAGTAAGAATTGACTTGAAGTTTATTTTCTATAACGAAACTGCTCGCTGGAAACAAACCTGATTCTTGCCACTCAAATAAGATATCTACATTGACTCTCGCAGATTGGCATATTTCTATAGTTTGATAAAAATTTTCATTGAAATAATTAAGTAAGCTCATAGTGATACTGGTTAAATATACAGTGCTTGTATTTAATCAGTAATACAACCAATTTACAAGTCATTCAGTCTAAAGAAAGCTCGGAACTGCTACTGTTTTATGTAAGAATATTGGCACTTGGAATAAGAAAACTTGTAAACATGCAGATTAACGAAAAACTACAACAAGCAAGCTTGATCACCGCGATAAAAACTCCTTATTTAGCAACTGGCGAAATCGATTTACTCGCCTACGACAAATTAGTCGAGCTACAAATTGAAGCGGGTGTCGACGGTATTATCGTCGGTGGTACAACTGGTGAAGGCCAATTAATGAATTGGGAAGAGCACCTAATGTTAATTGCGCATACTGTAAGTAAGTACAAGCAACAAATTTTAGTTATCGGTAATACGGGCAGCAATAATACCCGTGAAGCTGTTAAAGCAACAGAATACGGTTTCGCAACTGGAATGGATGCTGCATTACAGATAAACCCTTACTATGGTCGCACTTCAGTTGAAGGTGTTGTAAAACACTTCGAAAAAGTGCTCGAAATTGGCCCTGCATTTATTTACAACGTACCGGGAAGAACGGGGCAGGATTTAACGCCAGATATCATTGAGCCTCTTTCGAAGCATGACAATTTTATTGGTGTTAAAGAGTGTGCAGGTAATGAACGTATTGCTCACTATGAACAACAAGGTATTGCATGCTGGTCCGGTAATGACGATGAGGCACACGATGCAAGACATTTACATGGTGCACATGGTGTCATTTCAGTTACTTCTAATATTGTGCCTAAGCAGTTTAGAAGTTTGATGAACGAACGTAATGACGAACTGAATCAATCATTGCAGCCACTAGTCTCTTGGTTATTCTGCGAACCTAACCCGATCGCAATAAACACGGCGCTTATGATGACCTGTGCTGTAAAGCCTGTCTTTAGATTACCTTATGTTCCATTAAGTACATCTCAACAACAACAAGGCTTACAATTAATTTCTGAACTAGCAACGGGTAGTTATGTTGGTAATGCACCAAGATTACTAGACTCTGAGTCAATTATTCTTTGTTAGAACTCACTAATTGACGTATAATCTGCGGCCTTTTAATGATTGGCCGCAGGTTTTTGTTATGAATTTCAAATCTTTTAGTTTTTCTCCGCTTATTCTGCAAGCACTAGACGAATTAGAATTTCACACCCTTACACCAATTCAGCAAGCTGCTATCCCTGTTGTAAGAAAAGGGCATGATGTACTTGCTACAGCTCAAACTGGTACAGGTAAAACAGCCGCTTTTAGTTTGCCAATCATACAGAATATTTTTGAACATGCTGAGCAACATCCTAGAGCTTTGATCATAGCGCCAACCCGTGAGCTAGCAGAACAAATTGCAAATAATTGCAAACAATTTGCTAAATATACCGACCTTAATGTGGTTGCTTTATTTGGTGGTGTGAATACTGCTGGACAAGAAGAACAATTGAACTCCGGCTGTGATATTTTGGTTGCAACACCAGGCAGGCTTCTTGATCACTTACGTCTGGGTAGTGTAAATCTGTCTCAGGTAAAGCATTTAGTGTTAGATGAAGCAGACAGACTACTCGATATGGGCTTTATTACTGACATCCAAAAAGTAATAGAGCTATGTCATGAACATAAACAACAATTATTCTTCTCGGCAACTTTCCCAACGGCAATGAAACAGTTTGCACGTCAAGTTTTAAAACACCCTAAGTTTGTTCAAGTCACACCTGAAAACACAACAGCAGAAACGGTAAGGCATATTGTTTATCCTGTTGAGCAAGGCAGAAAACAAGAGCTTCTTTCTGAGTTGATTGGTAAGAAGAATTGGCAACAAGTTCTTGTATTTGTGAACATGAAAGATGTTGCTGACGACATAGTGAAAGAACTTAATCTTGATGGTATACCTGCCACTGTGTGTCATGGCGATAAAAAGCAAGGTGCTAGACGTCGTGCTTTACGTGAGTTCAAAGAAGGCAAGGTTCGCGTATTAGTTGCCACTGAAGTTGCGGCGCGCGGAATTGATATCGAAGGTTTGCCTCGTGTGGTTAACTATGATCTACCTTATCTTGCAGAAGATTACGTACACCGTATTGGTAGAACCGGTCGTGCGGGTCAGCAGGGCCAAGCAATTTCATTTGTTGCTCGTGAGGAAGAGCAAGTATTACTGCATATTGAAGAGTTAATTGGCCAACAAATTAAGCGCTATTATTTACCTGGCTATGAAGTAAGCAGTCGTGAAAGTCTAATTAAAAACTTAACTAAAAAGCCTTCACATCAACGTAGAAAGCCAAAAACTAACCGCCCTAGTAATCAGGCAAGTGGTGAAGCGAGAGCGAAAAACAGAGCGCGTATCGCGAATGTGAGAAAGCAGATTAAAGGTAAGTCTTTAAAGTTGAGTAAATAAGTTTTTTTAATGCTAATTACTTAAAAGGTTGCCAAGTGCAACCTTTTTAAGTTTTTCTCTTCAATGATTAAATCGAATATGCTGCGAGGCTTATCTCTTCAATTCTACAGGCTTGTTGTATTGCATCATCTCTTGCCATGGTTTTTAAATATCTATTTAAATTATTAAAGCTCAATGGTGGATTCTGAATTTCGTCGGCCCAAATACACAGCATAAATAAAATATAATCACAGACAGTAATTGATTCACCAACTAAATAGGTATTATCGTTGAGTTGGTTATCAATGAGCTGTAATACATCTTTTAATCTTGTTTGCTGTGTCCTAACAATGTCATCGTAAATTAATGCGTTTTGTGTGTGCCTTTCTGGATAAAAGTAAGTCATCAGTTCAGTTTGCAGTGTACTAGTTAAATACATCAACCATTGATTGAAAATTGCCTTTTGTTTTATTTCTGCAGGAATAAGAGAAGCTTCGGAGTGTTTTTCTGCAAGGTATAAGCAAATTGCTGCGCTTTCGAATAGAACAAATTCATCATCAACCAAAGTTGGGATCCGTCCTGTCGGATTGATTGATAAATATTGGGCTGACTTTTGAGCCAGTTTTTTTCTGTCTACAAGTTCTAGTTGATAGGGCGCATTAATTGCTTTTAATACAAAATGAGGGGCAAGACTGGCATTACAAGGGTAGTAAAACAGAGTATACATACTTCACCTAGATAGTTAGAGTTTTTCGATAGCAGTGTCCTTTCAGTAAATGGTACTTGAAAAACCTAGGTGAGATAATCAGTTTAATCAAGAAAATACTTCTCTTTACACACAAAAACGGCAACCTGAGTTGCCGTTTTATAGCTTTAAAATGCTGGTTCAGCTACTGACTAAGGCGTATAGTAAATCGGCGAGTTAGGGCCTACAGGTAGACCAAAACCGAACACCCAAATATAAAACAGAGCAACCCATCCAACAAAGAAGAACATACTGTACGGAAGCATGGTTGCTACTAGCGTACCGATACCCATATCTTTTTTGTATTTAGTCGCAACTGCGAGTATTAGGCCAAAGTAACTCATCATTGGTGTGATCAGGTTAGTTACTGAGTCACCAATACGATATGCGGCTTGAATAGTTTCTGGCGCATAACCAATTAACATTAACATTGGTACGAAGATAGGAGCCGTCACAGCCCACTGAGCAGAAGATGAGCCTAAGCTTAAGTTTACTAATGCACACATAAAAATAAATAGTACAAATACTTCAGGGCCAGTTAAATTAAGCGCTTGAAGAAGTGCTGCGCCATTAATTGCTAAAATAGTACCAAGGTTTGTCCATTTAAAGAAAGCAACGAACTGAGCCGCAAAGAATACAAGTACAATGTACATACCCATAGAGCCCATTGACTTACTCATTGCGTCAATGACGTCGCGGTCATTCTTCATGGTACCAACAACACGGCCATATACGAAGCCAGGGATTGCAAAGGTAACAAAGATAAATACTACGATACCTTTTAGGAATGGAGAGCCAGCTACTTCACCGGTTTCAGGGTGACGTAAAATACCATTTTCAGGCACGATGGTTAATGCAAGAAGCGCAGACACAACAAGCAGAGAAACACCAGCCCATTTCAAACCAGACTTTTCTTTCGCACTTAATTTTTCAATGTTGTTTTCACTTAAGTCGATGCTTGCTTCGTCTGGATTGTACTTTCCAAGACGCGGTTCAACAATTTTTTCTGTAACCAATGTACCAACGATGGCAATTAGGAATACTGAGATCATCATGAAGTACCAGTTCGCCTCAGGGCCGACTTCATAAGTTGGGTCAATCATCTGGGCCGCAGGTGTTGTTATACCGGCAAGTAGCGGATCAATTGTGCCGAGTAAAAGGTTTGCACTATAGCCACCTGAAACACCAGCAAACGCCGCAGCTAAACCCGCAAGTGGGTGACGACCCAGGCTATGGAAAATCATTGCAGCAAGCGGAATTAAAACAACATAGCCTAATTCAGATGCTGTATTTGACAAGATTGCGGCGAAAACAACCATAAAAGTAACAAGGCGCTTTGAAGCACCCATCACCATACCGCGCATCGCTGCCGAAAGCATGCCTGAGTGCTCTGCAACACTTACACCCAGAAGTGCAACCAACACAGTTCCTAATGGCGCGAAGCCTGTGAAGTTAGTTACAAGGCCTGTAACGATACGTTGTAGACCTTCAGAGCTTAAAAGACTTACAACTTCGATGACCCCATCAGGATCACGTCCTTTAGCGCCTTCTGGACGAGGGTCAATGGCGCTTAAGCCAAACCAATCTGCTATACCACTGAAAATAACAATGGCAATACAAAACATAGCAAATAGCGTGATAGGGTGGGGTAACAAATTACCTAAAAATTCAACAGTTGCTAAAAAGCGATTAAACAAACCCTGTGGCTTTTGTTCTGTTGATTGTTGATTTTCAGGCTTTGTCTCAACTGCGTTCGACATAATGAAAATTACTCAATACCAAAATTGCCGCATAACCTATCACTTTTTTAATTTGAAATCATTTTTTTACCGTTAATTCACAGTAAAAACAGGACAAACACCATGACGAAAACCTGACAATTTGGCAATATAGGCTCAACTAAACGTTTACCGTCTTTAATATGCACATTCACTTTCTCGGTACTTCATCAGGTGTACCTAGTCAAACTAGAAACACGTCGTCCACAGCAATTTCATTCGATAAAACAAAATCATGGGTTATGGTTGATTGTGGCGAGGCAACACAGCATCAACTCTTAAAGTCTTCTCTCTCCTTTTTTCATTTAGATGTGATCTGTATTAGTCATGTACATGGAGACCACTGTTATGGTTTGCCCGGGTTATTATCTTCTATGTCGATGAATGGAAAAATGTCTCCTGTTCACATTATCGCGCCTAAAAAAGTAATTGCATGGTTGCACGCAACTTTCCATATGTCTGATACGAGACTCTCCTTTGATTTAATTACGCATGATATTAGTGAAATGGAAGGTTCATCTGATTTCAATTTTTGTGATATTGAAGTCATCGCCTTAAAGCACAGAGTTTCTAGCTTTGGTTTTAAGGTTTCAGAAAAGCTGATCCCAAAAAAGCTTAAAATTGAAAAACTAACAAAAGACAGCATAAAAAGTGGCCCTCATTACAATAAATTACAAAAAGGAGAAGATGTTGTATTTGGTTCACAACTACTTTCAAGTAAAGATTACACATTTCAAAGTTGGCAAACGCGTCGAGTCATTGTTTGCGGAGATAACGAAAGACCGGCTCTTGTTGCTAATTGGTGTTCTGATATTGATGTATTAGTGCATGAGTCGACTTTTACACATAGTGACCTACACAAGGTGGGGTTTCATACTGGCCATTCAGATGCGAAAAGAGTTGCAGAATTTGCGCAGCTTCAGCAAATCCCAACGCTAATTCTAACTCATTTTAGTGTCCGATATCATGGAGAGCATGGACTTGAAAGTTTAAGGCGAGAAGCTAATCACTACTATTGTGGAAATTTAATTCTCGCCGAAGATTTTTTTACTTTCTCAATAAAGAAAATAAAATTGCATTTAGAGAAATAATAATGTGACATATTAATAGCGCATCTTTCACTTTGATATATGCTTAAAACAGATACAATCTCGTTTAGTGAATATGCCTACTTTAAATATCAAAACACGTATTTTACTGTTTGTGGTAATTTTTGAAATTTTGGCCTATTCGTCAATTGTATTATTTAGTAATGTTCATTACAGTCGTGCGCTTTCAGAGGTAAAAGAACAAGAAATCATCGAAACCTTCAAATCTAGCGCTAATAAAATAGACCACACAATCTCATTGATGGAACAAAGCGCCTACAACCTAGCACAACACGGCCTCTCTCTTTATCTTGAACACAATAAATCGAATTTTGAAAAGTCAGAGCTAAAACAGAAGTTTAGTGCCATTTTAGAACAGCACTTTTCATTTTTTGAACTTGCCTTAGGTGGTGGTGTTTGGTTTGAACCTATGCGAATGTTTGAAGATACACAATATTTCGGACCTTATGTATATCGAAATAATAAACGTATATTATTTAGTTGGGAGTTAAGTGGTGAGCAATATGATTACCATAGTCAAGATTGGTATCAGTTAGGAAAACAAGCTGCAGAAAACGCGCTTCCAGTTGTCTGGACACATCCTTATGTAGACGAAGCGGGTAGCTTGGCTCCCATGATGACAGTCGACGCGCCTATTATTTTAACCAATGGCGATATGATTGGTATGGCAACAGTAGATTGGTCATTGGCTGCACTTACCGCATTTTTAGAAACAGTGAAGATTACTGATAACTCTTCACCGCTGTTAATCCATAAAGCATCAAATAGAATTATCAGCTTTCCTTTAAAATCGGAGTTGGTGATGCAAACGACACCAGATGAAGGGTGGGTTAAGCCATTGTATCGTGGTTCATCAAATACTAAGTTCAATACTTTTAAAAGTTTACCGATAAACGGTAAACTGTATGACTTGTATTTTCTAGAGACTAAAAGCGGTTTTATATTGGGGTTTTTCAGCCCGCATAAAGACATCGATAAAGAAGTGAGGGCGGTATCTCAAGTCACTTTATTGGGAGGTGCAATTATCGGTATCACTTTCATTTTCTTGATTATCTTTATTATGAAGCGCCTTTTTAAGCCTTTTGATTTAGTACTTAGCCAAATTAAAGGCTCTATAAAGCATACTGATAACGAAAAAGTAACCGTTCAAAACATTGTTTATGACGAGCAAAACGAATTCACGCCAATTATTACTGAGTTAAATTTTGTCTATCAGCAAGTCAACACTCATATAGCAGAAATTAATCAAGCTAATACAGCGCTTACTAAGACACAAAGTGAATTAGATAAGCTCAACCTTGACCTAGAGCTTAAAGTCAAAACGCGTACAGATGAACTTAATTACAAAACTGAAGAAGCTTTAAAGGCGCTTTCTGATTTGCAAACTATACAGAAAAAATTGATTGAACAAGAAAAGCATGCGTCACTCGGACGATTGGTTGCTGGGATAGCGCATGAAATTAATACTCCTGTTGGCGTTGCCATCACAGCTGCATCATTTGTTGAAGATGAAGTGATACATCTAGAAGAGAAGCTGCAATCATGTCAGTTAACAAAACACCAATTGATTAAAGTTATTTCTGATTTCAAAGAAGGCTGCTTTATTCTAAAAAGTAATTTACATAGAACTGCTGAATTGGTTGCCAGCTTTAAACAAGTCTCTGTAGATCAATCTTCTGAATTATTACGCAAGATAGAGTTGAATGCTTATTTAGAAGATGTGATCTGTACTTTAAAGCCGAGGATTAAAAACTCATCTCATAAGGTTCACCTAGAACCAAACCCGGTTGAAATAGAAGTGCTTTGTAGCCCAGGTGCAATAGCACAAGTTATTACAAATATTATAGAAAACGCGCTAGTTCATGCATTTGGAAAACACGAGTCTGGTGAAGTTAATGTTTTGCTGTCTCAACCACGTGATGAAGTCAGTATTCTGATATCAGACAATGGAAAAGGTATGCCCAGTGATGTGTTAGAGTGTATTTTTGATCCGTTTTTCACTACGAATAGGGAAAGTGGTGGAAGTGGTTTAGGGATGCACTTGGTTTATAACATTATTTCTCAGCAATTAAACGGGACGATTAATTGTTCGAGTATTGTTGGCAAGGGAACTCAATTTATCATCAAGTTCCCAATAAACTCAACGAATTAACGAGCGTTTGTGCTTTCGAAGATTTTGTCAGCAGACGCCGCAACAAATCCAGTATAGATTTCACCATCTGGTTTGTTGTAACGCAGTGCAAACTCGTAGAAACAGCTTGGAATTGCAAACTCACCATCAGAGAATACTACATTTGCGTGATCGGCCAATGTAGATGATTGCTCTAATAGCACTTCTGGTGACCCTTTGATTTCACCACCTGAAGCATTCAATTCAAACCCAGCTTCTTTTAAAGAAGTATTTACCGCTTCGATAGTCTCAAAGTTCGCGAGATGATTAATGCTTACAGTGAAGTGATTAGCACGGTATCCCCATGCAGACATCCAAGCAGCATATTCACTTTCTTCAAGTAAAGCTTTGTAGGTTTCATTACTTACTTGCCAATGCGTGCCGGAGTATAAGAAATTATCTGCAGTTACAGCACTTTCATCAATTTGTTCGACCATTTCTTTAACAATTTTCTGTAAAGACTCAGAGCACTTTTCAACAAGTAATTCAGAGATGAATACTTTTGGTTTAGTTGGATCTGAATGCTCGAAGTGTTTTGCGTATAGTTTTTTTGCTTCGAAATGGTATTCACCACATTCTTTGTAACCAACCGCTAGAAAATGCGCAGCAAGCTTTTCTAAGCCTACTTTTTCTATGTTAAAAGTACGTAGTGCAATATGATCGTTAATAACGTCAGACTGCTGCGTAGAGCCTAGTAGCTCATGAACTTTAATTGCTGAAGGTGTAACTTCTAAATAGTTAGACCAAAGGTTATCAAATAGTGTGTCAACATTGTTGTGCATAATGGTTCCTTAATTTGACGGCTTAGCCGCTCAGTTTATGTATCGATTAAGCACGACACATAATCTCATACCAATTTTAATTAGTTATTTGCGTCTTAAAGTGCAAAAATTCTTACTGTATCGCCATTTTTTAGGCTAAGTGCTTCAGCTTCTGCACGAGCAATTGTGAGTAGTAACTCTTCTTTGTCTAACAGTACGTTATCTGTGAACACGGCTTTAAAATCAGAGAGCTTTTGATTCGAAATGGCATAGGTTTGTTCACAGTTGACAGAGTCGACTATTTTCACAGGAACAATATAAGACTCTTGAACGGTTCTGATATTGTCTAGTTTTGCTTCTATTGTTGGGCCAGCATCAAATAAATCTACATAACCTCTATGCTCAAACCCTTCTTTTTGAAGGAGTCTCAGTGCAGGCTTAGTTTTTTCATGTACATGACCGATAACTGCTTGAGCCTCATCACTTAGTAAGTTCGCGTAAATAGGGTACTTAGGCATTAGTTCGCTGATAAATACCTTGTCACCTAAACCAACCAAATGGTCTGCTTGAGGAAATTCAATTGAAAAGAAGTGCTCTTGCAACCATTGCCAAAAAGGAGAATGGCCTTGAGCGTCACTTACTCCGCGCATTTCTGCAATTACAGTATCACTAAAACGACTACTTTGATCTGCCATAAAAGCAAAACGAATACGGCTTAAAAATCGACCAGCAAGACCTTTGCGGTATTGTTCGCGTAAAAATAAAGTACAGATTTCAGAGCAACCCGTGTAATCATTACACATACTCAATATTTCAACAGTGTTATACACGTTTAATGTACTTGAATGGTGAACCGTTTTACCTAAGTGATAGTGGTAAAGGGGAACTTGTGTTCCAACCGCAGCTTCAATCGCTGTTGTGCCAACAATTTCATTAGTCTTTGTATCTTCTAATACAAACAAATAACCTTCATCAAAAGGTGTCTCAATATGTTTTGAGAAACTATTTTCAGAACGTGAAATTTTATCTTGAAGTAGGTTGTCATCAACAGGCAAAGATGTGAAGCCATGACCAGACTCTATTGCGATTTGCTTTAAAGCTGCAAAGTCAGTGTTTTTTATTGGTCTTAAGATTTGCATATTAAAGTGAGGGGCCAATAGACCCCAATCCTATTTTAGCCGTTTACAACATCTGCAACTGCAAGCTCAAAACGAGCAAGGCCTGCTTTAATATCGTCTTCTTCAATCACAAGTGATGGTGTGAAACGAACGACATTAGTACCCGCTACAAGTGTCATTAATCCATGCTTCATACTCGCAACTAAGAAATCACGTGCACGACCTTCAAACTGTTCATTCAGAACAGCACCTAAAAGTAGACCCTTACCGCGGATTTCACTGAATACATTGTATTTGGTGTTGATAGCTTCTAGCAGTTCGCGGAACAAAGCTTCTTTTTGTTGAACGCCAGTAAGAACAGATTCGGTATTTACTGTATCAAAAGCCGCTTCAGCGACAGCACAAGCTAAAGGGTTACCGCCATATGTTGAGCCGTGAGTACCGATTTTAAGGTGTTTAGCAATATCAGTTGTTGTGATCATT
Source organism: Pseudoalteromonas sp. BZB3 (assembly GCF_040104455.1). NCBI lineage: Bacteria > Pseudomonadati > Pseudomonadota > Gammaproteobacteria > Alteromonadales > Pseudoalteromonadaceae > Pseudoalteromonas > Pseudoalteromonas sp. BZB3. The sequence goes on from NZ_JBECOS010000013.1 coordinate 90,853, forward strand.
GCACCAATTGGAAAGCCACCGCCAAGTGCTTTTGCTGTTGTTAAAATATCAGGTGTTACATTTAAACCTTGGTATGCATAAAGATGACCTGTGCGTCCTACGCCAGTTTGCACTTCATCAAAAATTAGCAATGCATTGTGCTGGTCACATAATGCTCTTACACCTTCAGCAAATTCTTGCGTGGGAGAGATAATACCGCCTTCACCTTGAAGCGGTTCCATCATAACTGCACATGTGTTGTCATCCATTAGTGACTTTAATGTTTCTAAATCGTTGTAATCACAATGCACGATATCAGCAGGTTTAGGGCCAAAGCCGTCAGAGTAAGCTGCTTGACCACCAACTGTCACAGTGAAGAAAGTACGGCCGTGGAAGCCTTTGTTAAAAGCAATAATTTTAGATTTGTGCTCACCATAGTTATCAAGTGCAAAACGGCGAGCAAGTTTAAGTGCGGCTTCGTTTGCTTCAGCGCCTGAGTTTGCAAAGTAGACTTTATCAGCGAATGTTGCATCAGTAATCTTTTTAGCAAGTCTAAGCGCAGGCTCATTGGTCATTACATTTGATAGATGCCAAATTTTCTCGCCTTGCTCTTTTAATGCATTAACAAGATTTGGATGACTATGACCTAAACAGTTTACAGCGATGCCACCTGCGAAATCGATGTACTCATCACCTTTTTGATCCCAAACTCGTGATCCTTTACCTTTAACAGGGATAACTTCTGAAGGGTTGTAGTTTGGCACCATGACGTGGTCAAAAAGTTCGCGGTTTACTTGCATAATACTGCCTCTAAAACATGTGTTTAATAATTATTCTTTACTATCGTTTGATAGTTTTCTTAATTATTACTCTGAAGTAGAGAAATTTGCAGTGCAATATTTTTCAAATTGATAGATAATTTTGTCATTATAACCAACTTAATGGTCATTATGATAAAAGTACAAGATGAAAAGTTGATAGCTCTGTTAAGAGCGAATGCAAGAACGAGCATTTCAGATTTGGCTCGAATGCTAGATCAGTCACGCTCAACAGTTCAAAATAGACTTCTTAAGCTCGAGCAAGCTGGGATAATTAAAGGTTATAGTGTTGAATTTGGAGAAGAGTATTTAGAAGGACTCGTTTCTGCACATGTTTCTGTTAAGGTAAAGCAGAAGCTAACTACTCAAACAACAGTTGCCTTAAAGCATCATAATAAAGTAACCGCTTTATATGCAATCAGTGGTGAATACGACATGATTGCCATTGTTGAAGCTCAAAGCCTCCAGCAACTCAGTAGCATACTCGATGACATCGGTGATTTAGATGGAGTAGAGAGGACTAACTCATCTGTCATTCTAGAGACCAAGTTTAAACGTTAAACGTTCAGATTTACAAAAGGCAATACCTTGAAGTGTTACAGTAAAGAAAATTACCTGAGTTTAGTTCTTTTGCACTTCGGGTAACCAAACACTCGTTCCAGTCGTTGCAATATGGTTCACATTGCCAGTTAATACTTTTGAGCCAACATTATAAGAGGTTTCTGGTCTACTGACTAAGTAGCCTTGAACACAACGAATACCAAGGTTTTTAACTAATTCAAACTGTTCGATTTGTTCAACGCCTTCAGCAACGATTTTTAATCCAAGTTGATGACCTAACTCACTAATAGAGTTCAAAATTTTAAGGTACTTAGGGTTTTCATTCGCTTGGGTGATGAAAAGTTTATCTATCTTAATAACATCAATAGGCAAATCTGCAAGTGTACTCAAAGAACTAAAGCCTGTACCAAAGTCATCAATCGCAACACTAACACCAGCCTTACGACAAGACTCTAGTTGCTGAATTATATCTTCACTGGCAGTAATAAGTGTTGATTCTGTAATCTCAAGCATTAAAGAGCTAGCTGGGAGGCCTGTTTTATTAAGTGCATCCATTACCCAGTTATAAATGCCTCTGTGCTTAAGTTGAATACCTGATACATTGACTGATATTTTGACTTTTTTCATGCCTGCATTGTGCCAAGCTGACATCTGCCTACATGATTCTAGCAAAATCCAATCTCCTAGCTCTAAGATAAGATTAGATTCTTCCGCAATCGGTATAAACTCAGAAGGCGGGATAAGTCCTTCTATAGGGTGCTGCCACCTGATTAATGCCTCAAAGTAATCAATGGCGCAATCTTCAACATGCACAATCGGTTGAAAAGACATATGGAAACTGTTTGAGCTAATTGCGAGTCGCAGCTCTTCTAAAAGATAATGGTAGCGGCGCATTTTATTTCCCATTTCTGGAGAATAAACTCTGAAGATACCTCGACCATCAGTCTTCGCTCTGTACATGGCAACATCTGACATTTGTAATAATGCATGCGGTTGCGATGCGCTTTCCGGGTACGAGGCGATACCAATACTGGCGCCAATTTTCACCAGTTTGTTACCAAGCACAAAATCGCGTTCTATCTCTGTCAAAACTGCTTGGGCGAGCTCAGTGCAAAATGCAGGATCTCTAATATCAGGCACAAAAACTGAGAATTCATCTCCACCCAGTCTAGATAAGTTTTGATCAATGCCGTTTTGAGGGTGAAGGTCCTGTATCTTAAATTGACGTACTATATCTTTAAGACGATTTGCAACTTGAATTAAAATTTCATCTCCGAAGCTATGGCCAAAAGAATCATTGACTTGCTTAAAGCCGTCTAAGTCGATAAATAAAAGCCCACACCTAAGTTTGTTTTGTTCTGCGAGCTTAAGCTGCTTCTCAATGTGATCAATATAAGCATGTCTATCGATTAACTGCGTGAGTTTATCTTGATAAACGTGGTGGTCTGTTTGTTGTTGAATTTCACCAACTTGTTCGTGTATTAAATTTATTGCATGTCTGATTTGAGTAACAGTAGAGCCGTACCTGAGGCTCTTTTCATCAACCTCAAAACGTTTTAGCAGCTTATGTATGTCTTTGTTGATCTCATCTAACGCAACTTTTTGGCGTTGATGATTTTTTTGCGCTCTGGCTAGGCTACTTAGTGATATGACGATAAGTAAAATGGAGATTAAGGCATAGGGAGAAAGAATGCTTTCAATAAAAGCATGTTCTGCTTTTATCGCGAGTAGCTCAGCTTTATTCCGCGTTAAGACGTGTACAGTGTTGTCCAATTCGATGAACTCATGAGATGGCAACATAAACCTAAACCAGGCTGAAGAAGGCGTAATATTTGATGCCGAACTAAGCTTAGTTACCTTAAGTTGCTGTTCATTAGCTATATCAAAAAGAGACTTGGTGAATAGAAAGTTGAAAATAAAACCCAACAAAATCACACATAGAATGAGTAGTCCTTGTAATTTAAGCTTTTTTAACATATCAGCTGGTTCCAGCAATTCCCATGTGCGAAGACTATTTTAAGCATAATTTTTATCATATTAAAGACATTTTATAAAAGTAAGATTTTAAATTTAGCAACAAACTGAATAGCTATGAGTAAAAATTGCGTACTTATTAGGAATATTCACTTTACACTGTTTAAAACTTAGTCTAATTTTAAAATTCTCTCTCACACATACATACCACTCAACGTAATGTTGAATTTGTTTAACTTGCGCATTTAATCTTGCGCTGATGACACTGGAGTTGTCACATAAGATAAACATTCAGTTGATTAAATAGGCAAATTATCTTCAAAGCTGAAATGTAGTTTATTTCACAAGCAAGAACTTAATGCGTAATTTCTTTAGGAATAAGGCAAGGCAATGCTAAATAAGCGATTCTTTAAGACCAAAGCAGAAGCGGAAATAACTTTCGAGTGTGGGTTTAAAAATGCGGATAAAATCGAACTGGTTGCTGAGTTTAATGACTGGCAACCAGTTGAAATGAAATTCGTTAAATCACGTCAAGTATTCAAAAGTAAATTTCGCTTACCAACAAATAAACAGTATCAGTTCAGATACCTGATAGATGGTGAAGTTTGGGAAAATGATAATCAGGCTGATGGCTACAAAGCAAATGGGTTTGGTTCAGAAAACAGTTTAGTGTCTACCATAAAGGAAGTTGGTATTCAGAATGAATGCATTTGAACAACTTTGCTATTTATACGGCATAGGTTCTGAGTTCACAAAATATACAGGTGAAACAGTTAGGTTTTCTCAGCAAGTTAGAGAAGCGGCTTTAAAAGCATGTGACATTGATTTTTGCACCAATGAATTACTACATGCTTTGAACTTCAAGTTAGACGTTGCGCCATGGCATTCGTTATTGCCAAGTATAAGTTTAGTTGAACAATCAGAGCCTCACCTTACGATTAGGATAAAAGACAATCAAAAATACGGGCCTTTATATTTAGAGATATCTGAGATTGATTTAAGTGTCGAATTATCGTTTAAAAAAGCCGTTTTCTCTGGTGAATATATTGATGCCGGTAACCGTTTTGTTGAATTAAAGTTACCTATATCAAAACACCTGCCTGCGGGTTATTTCACCGCACAGGTAACACTTGATGACGAAGTATATTTTACAGAGTTGTGGGTGACACCCAAAGAAGCTGTGGAATTTAATGAACAAAAGCAACTTGGGGTTAGCGTTCAACTTTATACCCTAACTTCAGCTGAAAATTATGGTTTTGGTGATTTCTCAGATTTGCAGCAATTGATAAACAATAGTGCAAAGTCTGGCATTGATTTTATTTTGTTGAATCCTTTACATCTTTTGTTTGAAGAACAGCCACAAAGAGCCAGCCCATATAGCCCAAGTCATCGCGGGCTAATTAACCCTCTCTATATTTCTATAGCTGAATGCCTTACTCAGACAACCTTTGTACAAATGGCAGACGAACATAATTCGGCATTAGCAATTTTGAATGCTGAAAAACAGGCGCAATATATAGACTATGAACTAGTCGCAGAGACCAAATACAAGTTATTAAAGTCTCTTTATCGTCAGTTTAAGCAAAATGCGAGCTTAAAATTACAACGCAATTTTCGTCGATTTTGTCAAACTAAAAGTAATTTATTGGGCGCTTTTGCAGATGACGAACGGGCGAAGTTCTGGCAGTGGCTTGCTCATGAGCAATTAAATCAATGTCAAAAGCTTTGTTTATCCCTTGGGATGAAAACAGGTTTGATCAATGATTTAGCAGTTGGTTGCGCGAAAGATGGCCTTGAATTTTTAACAAATCAATCAATATTTGCAAAGCACGCTGAAATTGGTGCGCCACCCGACCCTTGGGCTGAGAATGGTCAGAATTGGGGATTACCGGTTATTGATCCTAAAAATATAGCGGATAATAACTTTGCTTATTTTAAGCAGTTAATAAAAGAGAACATGCAGTATTTTGGGGCTTTAAGAATTGACCATGTGATGTCATTAAGGCGTTTGTGGTGGTGTTTGACAGTCGATGCCGAACAAAGTGGTTGTTATGTGTATTATCCATTTGAATATCTTTTAGCTATTTTAAAGATTGAATCCCATCTCAATAATACCGCTTTAGTTGGTGAGGATTTAGGGGTTGTACCGCCTGAAGTTACTGAAGCCTTGGCGTTAAGTGGTATTTATGGAAATACCTTGTTTTATTTCGAAAAAAACCATATGGGCGAGTTCAAACATGGTAACGATTACCGCGAAAATTGTATGTTGATGTTATCAAACCACGACGTGCCACCGTTTATTTCTTGGTGGTATGCACAGGACTTGGACTTGAAATTAAGTCTTTCTCTTTGCACTGAGCCGCAAGCCAATGCATTAAAGTCTCAAAGACTAATTGATAAACAACGCGTGTTGAATTGGCTCAATAAATCCCACCTTAATTTAGAAAGCGATGTAGACGAGTTGTTTAATGAGCTAGTTAAAACACTCATTCAAACCCCACCTAAACTTTTTAGCTTAAATTTTGATGATTTAGCAAAACAAACCTTGCCTATTAACATTCCTGGTACAGATAAAGAATATAAAAATTGGCGACGTCGAATTCTCACACCGATAGAAGACGTTTTTGCTGCACAGCAAAGTTTACTCAATGATTTAACAGCATTAAGGAAAAGCAATGATTGACTCTTTGGCCCGCAAAGAAACTACTTACGACGCGCAAATAAAAGCATTACAACAAGGTCAATTTAGTGATCCTTTCTCTTTCTTAGGGTTGCATTTTAACTCTGAACAGCAATTTGAAATAAGAGCATTTATTGAAGGGGCACACTCTGTAGAGTTGGTGAGTCCTTCTGGAAATATTAATTTCTCAAATATTAATGACTCAGGTTTATTTGTCCTAGCACTAAAACATGTCGATTTACCAGAGCCATATCAACTGAGGGCGTTATACCACGATGGCTCAGACAACGTTTTTTACGACCCTTACCAGTTTAATTCATCCCTAAGTCAGGATGATATGTATCTTTTTAATGAAGGCACCTTTGAACATGCATATCGATTATTAGGCGCACATTGTGTAGAGCAACAAGGTGTATCAGGTGTTAGGTTTGCGGTGTGGGCGCCAAATGCACATGCTGTGTCTGTAATAGGTGAGTTTAATCATTGGCATGCTCATCAGAACTTAATGCGTAATCACCCTGCAAGTGGTATTTGGGAATTGTTTTTGCCAGAAATAGAAACGGAGCAATGTTATAAATATGCGATTACAGATTGCCATGGTAATCGTTTTGAAAAGGCAGATCCATATGCATTAAAAACCCAACAATCTCCAGGTACTGCATCCGTTATTCAAAAGTCGATCCCTCAAGTCTCCGTAAAAAAGAGTAAAGTTCAAAATACCCTTAATAGAGTTGACGCGCCTATCAGTATTTACGAAGTACATCTAGGCTCTTGGAAAAGAAGAGAAAATGAAGGGGCGCGTTATCTTACTTATCGAGAATTGGCAGATGATTTAGTCAATTATGTAAAAGAGCTAGGTTTTACGCATATTCAATTAATGCCAATCAGTGAGTATCCTTTTGATGGCTCTTGGGGTTATCAGCCTGTTGGATTATTTTCTCCATCAAGTCGATTCGGCTCTGTAGATGACTTTGCTTATTTTATTGAGTCATGTAAAAAAGCGGAATTGGGCGTTTTATTGGATTGGGTACCGGGGCACTTTCCGTCTGATCCACATGGTTTGCATTGTTTTGATGGCACCCATTTATATGAGCATGCAGACAAGCGACAAGGTTTCCACCCAGATTGGAATACCTATATTTATAATTACAGTCGTCCTGAAGTTCAGTCATATTTACTTTCAAACGCCATCTACTGGTTAGAACAATATCAAATAGATGGTTTACGCGTTGATGCCGTTGCTTCCATGTTGTACTTAGATTACAGCCGCGAAGAAAATGAATGGGTACCAAATCATTTAGGTGGTCGAGAAAACTTTGACGCCATACACCTTTTACAAAAAATAAACACCCGCAGTTATGCTAACCAAAAAGAAATCATGATGGTTGCAGAAGAGTCAACAGCTTGGCCAGGAGTGACCAATTCTGTTGATAATAATGGTTTGGGGTTTGGTTACAAGTGGAATATGGGATGGATGAATGACACGTTAAATTATATGAAGCGTGATCCAATTCATAGGCAATACCACCACCATGAAATGACGTTTTCGATGGCATACGCGTATTCAGAAAATTATATTTTGCCACTCAGCCATGACGAAGTGGTACACGGTAAAGGCTCTTTACTATCTAAAATGCCAGGGGATGATTGGCAACAATTCGCTAATCTAAGAGCGTATTATGCATTTATGTATGCGCACCCTGGTAAAAAGTTACTTTTCATGGGCGCTGAGCTCGCACCCAGGGAAGAGTGGAACCACAATGCTGGTTTAGATTGGGATTTACTTAACTCTGAAGCCCATAACGGTGTATTTAAGACTATACAAAAGTTAAACCAAGTCTACAAAACATCACCTGCGTTTTATGAGTTGGACCAGCAGCCTGAAGGGTTTAAGTGGATTGACAGTGATAATAGTCAGCAAAGTATTTTCAGCTTTGTTCGTTTCTCAAAATCTCTAAATGAGCATGTAGTCGTAATTTCTCATTTCACGGGTCAAGTTTACCACCAATTCAGAATGGGGGTTCCGGCTAAAGGTGTATATCAAGTTGCTCTGAACACTGATGATGTGACGTTTTGGGGCAGTGGTGTTAATGCAGTTGCACACAGCCAACAGCTTATCGAGACACAAGATATCGCCAGTCATGGTTTTGAGCAAAGTATCCAATTAACCATCCCGCCATTATCCACACTCTATTTAAAATTCGTGACGGGGTAAAAATGCTGATTTCTGGTAAAGGTAATAGCTCACCCTTAGGCGCTTCACAGTCAAATAATTCAGTGAATTTTGCAGTGTATGCTCCACAAGCTACATATGTTTCACTCTGTTTATTCGATATCAGTGGCTATGCTGAAACAGAGCGTTTGGCTATGCATTTACACGAAGGGGGAGTCTGGTCAGTCAGTGTTGAAGGCTTACAAGAAGGCTGTATTTATGGCCTCAGGGTTTCTGGTGATTATGATTTGAGTTCAGGTCAGTTACATAATGAACATAAATTATTGCTAGACCCCTACGCAAAAGACCTTCACGGTCATTTTTATTGGAGCGAAAGGCACTTTTGTCATTTACCAGTTGGGCATTTCAATGATGCTGATAATGCCTTTGATATGACTAAGTCTAAATTAACTTTACTTGAAAAATATCAAGGTAAAAGGCCAAATGTTCCATGGAGTGAGACTGTTATTTATGAGTGTCATGTAAAAGGCGCGACAAAATTAAATAACAAAATACCGAAAGCGCTGCGAGGTAAATTTCTTGGCCTTGCACATGAGCATTTCATTCGTCATCTAAAGTCTATGGGTATCAATGCAGTCGAGTTATTGCCTGTCCATAGTTTTATCAGTGAACAGTTTTTAACAGCCAAAGGCTTACAGAATTATTGGGGCTACAATACGCTTAACTTTTTTACCCCACATAAAGAATACCTTGTTGATGAAAATATTAAAGAATTTCAGCAAATGGTTGGACTACTTCATAAAGCCGGTATAGAAGTTATCATTGATGTTGTCTTTAATCATACCGCTGAAGCTGGGCTTGAAGGCCCAACATTGTCTTTTAAAGGGCTCAATAATTCTGGTTATTATCGATTGCTAGATGATAGCTGTGATTATATTAACGATACAGGGTGTGGCAACACAGTCAATATAGATGACCCATATACGCTAAAGCTCATACTAGATAGTCTAAGATATTGGGTTGAATATTACGGGGTTGATGGTTTTAGGTTTGATCTCGCCAGTATTCTCGGTAGAGGCAGCAAAGGGTTTAATAATGGTCATGCCTTCTTTCAAGCAATCCATCAAGACCCAGTATTAAGTCAATGTAAACTCATCGCTGAGCCTTGGGATATCGGCCCCGGAGGCTATCAGCTCGGTGCATTTCCTGCTCCTTGGCGTGAGTGGAACGATAAATACAGAGATACTGTTCGTCAGTTCTGGCAAGCCAAGCAACATGTTCTTCCTGAATTGGCTAAACGGATCCATGGTTCAAATGACTTATTTGAACACAACTTGCGAGGTCCGTTAAATTCAATCAATTTCATCACCAGCCATGACGGTTTTACTCTCAATGACTGGGTGAGCTATGAACATAAAAACAATCTTGCAAATGGTGAAAATAACCAAGATGGTCACAATGACAACCACAGTTTTAATTGTGGTATCGAAGGTGAAATCCAAGATGTTGTCGTTAATTCACTTAGATTAAAACAGCAAAAGAATGCACTTATTACGCTGTTCATGTCTTGCGGTGTGCCTATGATTGCCGCAGGTACAGAGTTGGGTCACTCTCAAAAAGGTAATAACAACGCATATTGCCAAGATAACGACATTAGCTGGTTAAATTGGGAAGAGCCAAACAGTCAAGATTTGAGAAACTTTATTGCTAGGCTTGTCGAGATAAGGCGTTGTTTTGCTATTTTCAAGCATCCTTTTTTTGTACATCAAGAAGATAGTGACTTTTCGGTCTACTGGTTTGATGAACAATCTCAGCCTATGGATACCGTTAAATGGCATGACCCTACTTCGCAATTTTTAATGTGTCGCTTGGATGATAACAACAATAAAACGTCTCTTTTATTACTTTTAAATGCAAGCGAGGCAGCAATTAATGTAAGCCTCCCTAATACTATTCAAAAGTGGCAACTACAAATCACTTCTGAGCCCTCTGATAAATTCAACCAAATAGAACAAGTTTTAGATATTTCAGCGCAATCAAGCTGGGTTTTTTCTACTAATTTTGAAGGAAATGATAATGAGTCATAAAAATTCAAATGGACAAGTGCCTGATACAGCCAAGGTCGATACCTTGTTAGCTGATGTCAGTGAAGATCTAAATCGACATTTTTACTATACCTTAGGCCGAGATAAAAACGTCGAGACAAGGCTCTATTTATATCATGCACTCGCATTAACAATTCGAGATAGGCTGGTAGCTAAATGTAGAAAAACTAATGAGCTAAGAAATCAGCAGCCTACCAGAAAAGCGGCATATATTTCCCTTGAGTTTTTAATGGGGCGAGCGCTCGGTAACGCTATTTTGAATCTCGATTTAGAGCAAGATGTAAAAACAGCGCTTGAACAATATAGTGCAGAGTTGGAGTGTGTAAGTAGTGCTGAGCATGATGCAGGTCTTGGTAATGGTGGCTTAGGACGACTTGCAGCATGTTTTTTAGATAGTTGTGCCAGTTTAGCACTTCCGGTTGTTGGGTATGGTATTCGCTATGAATATGGCATGTTTAACCAAACTATCGAAAACGGTTATCAAGTCGAGCATCCAGACAACTGGTTACGTGAAGGGCACCCTTGGGAGTTGAGTGCGCCTGAACAGTCAAAGCGAGTTAAGTTCTTTGGTCATGTTGAGTCATATGTCGATAAGCATGGTAGAACACATAGAACGTGGGTGAATACCCAGGATGTTCTTGCTGTGCCTTATGATGTACCAATACCTGGTTATAAAAATGACATTGTTAATACATTGAGACTTTGGAAAGCAGAAGCAACAGATGAGTTCAATTTAAGAGAATTCAATGAAGGTAGTTATTCTGATGCTGTTGCGCAAAAAAACTTAGCAGAGCAAATTTCGATGGTGCTCTATCCCAATGACACTAGCGAAAACGGTAAAGAGTTAAGGCTTCGACAGCAGTACTTTTTAACCAGTTCGAGTTTACAAGACATTCTAGATGATTGGGTGGTTGAGCATGGTGAAAATTTTGATGATTTTGCAAAGTTTCACGTATTTCAGTTAAACGATACACATCCAAGTATTGCGGTCGCAGAGCTTATGCGTTTACTGATTGATGATTATGAAATCGAGTGGGATAAAGCGTGGAAAATCACCACAAGTACCATGGCTTACACGAATCATACCTTGTTACCTGAAGCATTAGAACGTTGGTCAGTGCCTTTATTTGAAAGACTTTTACCTCGCTTACTAGAAATTATTTATGAAATTAATGCCCGTTTCTTAGCGCATGTTGCTATTCATTGGCCGGGCGATGTTGCAAAACAAAGGGAGCTTTCTTTAATTGAAGAAGGGGATGTACCACAAATTCGTATGGCATATTTGGCAATCGTCGGAAGTTTTTCTGTTAATGGTGTTGCTGCACTTCATACTGAGTTGTTGAAAAGTGGTTTATTCAATACCTTCTATCAGCTTTGGCCTGAGAAGTTTAACAACAAAACTAATGGTGTAACTCCTCGTAGATGGCTTGCACATTGCAACCCTGAGCTCAAATCATTAATCAGTGACTACATAGGCAATGAGTGGATTGCTGATTTCAGTAACATTAAAGACTTGCGTCGCTACTACGATGATAAGCAGTTTCAAGCCAAATGGTTTGAAGTTAAGAAAACCAACAAAGACAAGCTTGTTGCTCTAGTTAAATCACAATGTGGTGTTGAGTTTGATTCAAATATGATGTTTGACGTTCAAGTAAAACGTATTCACGAATATAAACGTCAATTATTGAACATCCTTCATGTCATTCATTTATACATTCAGATTTGTAAGGGCAAAACAGAAAACCTGACACCACGATGTGTTTTGATTGGTGGTAAAGCTGCACCAGGGTACTACATGGCGAAGCAAATCATTAAATTGATCAATAATGTTGCTGAAGTCGTTAATAAAGATGAAAGGGCTAAACCTTACTTAAGAGTCGCATTTATTCCTAACTACAATGTTACTGCAATGGAAACGATTTGTCCGGCGACCGATCTATCAGAACAGATCTCAACCGCAGGAAAAGAGGCATCAGGCACAGGCAACATGAAGTTTATGATGAATGGTGCCATTACAATCGGGACCCTCGATGGTGCCAACATAGAAATCTTAGAAAATGTTGGTGCAGATAATTTCTTTTTATTTGGTGCAAAAGCAGAAGAAACCAACACTATTAGGTCACACTATGACCCTCAGAAAGTCATCCACAACAGCGAAAACTTGAGCGCCGTATTTAAATTGCTTGAGAGCGGTCATTTCAATTTATTCGAACCCAACATCTTTGATGACATTATTAATGCTGTTAAATGCCCAAGCGATCCATGGTTAACCGCTTATGACTTTGACAGTTATTGTCAGGCTCAAAGTAATGCGGCCAAAGCGTATCAAGATAAACTGCATTGGACTCAAATGAGTATTCTAAATACTGCGGCCAGTGGCAAATTTTCAAGTGACAGAACTATTTCACAATATAGTGAAGAGATCTGGCAAATATCGCCGGATACAACACAGATTACAGACAAGGAACAAATGGAGAAGCAACATGCCTAGTTATGAAAATCGTTATATTAGTAATTTAACCAGAGAGACCTATGCTCTGATTTTGGCTGGTGGCCGAGGCTCTCGTTTACATGAGTTAACTAACTGGCGTGCAAAGCCTGCAGTCTACTTTGGCGGTAAACATAGGATTATCGATTTTCCGCTTTCAAATTGTATAAATTCAGGTATTAGACGTGTCGGCATAGCTACACAGTACAAGTCTCACTCACTAATTCGCCATGTTAATCGAGCATGGGGACACTTTAAAAAAGAACTGGGTGAATCTGTCGAGATCTTACCCGCATCTCAGCGTTATGGTGATGAATGGTATTGTGGAACAGCGGATGCGGTATTTCAAAATATGGACATTATTCGTCATGAATTACCAAAATATGTCATGATTTTATCAGGCGATCATGTTTATCGTATGGACTACGGCGCATTGCTCGCAAAGCACGTTGAAACTGGTGCAGATATGACAGTATGTTGTATTGAAGTCCCTTGTGAAGAAGCCGCGAATACGTTTGGTGTGATGACAGTTGATGACAGTAACCGTGTCAGACGGTTTGACGAAAAGCCTGCTGAACCTTCTTCTATTCCAGGAAAAGAAGGGACTTGTCTAGCATCAATGGGTAACTATGTATTCAATACTGAATTCCTATTTGAGCAGTTAAAAAATGACGCAGAACGAGAGGGGTCAGGTCGCGATTTTGGTCACGATATTATTCCTGCCATCATCGAAGAGCATAATGTGTTTGCATTCCCTTTCAGAGAGCCAACACAAAAAGGTCAAGCTTACTGGCGTGATGTGGGCACAATTGACTCATTTTGGGAAGCAAATATGGAACTCGTTTCTCCTGAACCTCAATTAGATTTATATGACCCGAGCTGGCCAATCTGGACTTACCAAGAACAGCTACCTCCAGCCAAGTTCATTTTTGATGATGAGGAAAGACGCGGTATGGCCGTAGATTCAACGGTCTCTGGTGGTTGTATTATATCTGGCTCTGTTGTTCGTAAATCATTACTGTTTTCAAATGTTCATGTTCATTCTTATTGTACTATCGAAGGCTCAGTGATCCTGCCTGGCGTTAAAATTGGCAGAAATTGTAAAGTAAGAAATGCCATCATTGACCGTAGCTGTGAACTTCCTGAAGGCATAGTGATTGGTTACGACTCAAAAATTGACGAAGAGAATGGTTTCAGGGTGTCAAAAAAAGGCATTGTATTGGTGACGAGAGATATGCTTGCTGCTTATAATCAACGTCAACTAGTTAATGAAGAAAAACAAGAGCTTTCAGTAGTTTAAAGGCAGAGTATGCATATTTTAATGGTCGGTGCTGAGAATGACCGATTGCCAAATTGTAAAGTTGGGGGAGTTGCGGATGTTATCCGTGACATCCCTTACGCATTAAGTGAACATGGCTTAACGGTATCTGTTGTAGTACCAGATTATGGTCAAGAGCAATTAAATCGACATTTTATCGCAGACATAGCAGTGCCTTTTAGGCAACATTTAGAAACAGCGAGTTTGTGGCTAGTTGAATCAAGTGAAGGTGTAAATCAATATGTAATTTCACATTCTTTGTTTTCAGACAATGGTGGGAAGATATATTGTGATGATGGTGCAAACAGGCCGTTTGCCTCTGATGCAACGAAATTTGCTTTTTTTAGTGCTGCAGTTTGTGAAATTATAGAGCACAGAATAATTGATAATTTAGATGTTATTCACTTACATGATTGGCATGCTGCGGGCGTGTCTGTGCTTGCCAAGTTTAGCCCGCGCTTTGTGTATTTAAAAACGTTGAAACTTGTATATACAGTGCACAATTTAGCCCTTCAAGGTATAAGACCTTTTAATCATGATGAATCAAGCTTAGAAGCCTGGTTTCCAACCTTAAATTATGATGGTCATCAAATTTGCGACCATCAGTATCCTCACTGTTATAACCCGATGCGTAGTGGTCTCAACTTATGTGATGTGATCCATGTCGTTTCACCAACTTACAGTTTTGAGGTACAAGAGACAAGCCGACCTGACGAAGGTTTTTTTGGTGGTGAAGGTCTGGAACATGACATGCGTTTGGCAGCGAGTCAAGGTAGGCTGTTTGGTATTCTAAATGGATGTAATTACAGCGCAGCAGAAAAGGATAAGCTCTCTTATAGCGAGTATCTAACTGAAGCGGAAAAATGCATATTTAAATGGATGTCAAAGTCTCACCTTATTGAAACTAAACATTATATTGCTCACCAAAGAGTGTCTAACTGGAAAGCTTTGAAAGAGAAAGCAATCGTCTCTAGTGTTGGCCGTATCACGGATCAAAAAGTGCTATTGCTGATGCAAAAATCTGCAAATGGCATTGTACTAGATGACTTAGCTTTAGTTGCGGATAAGTTTAATAGCAACATAGTTATACTAGGAAGTGGCGATCCATATATCGAATCGCAATTTATGCAAGTGATGGCAAGAAGAGACAATGTTTTATTTTTAAATGGCTATGATCAAAAGCTTGGAGATACACTATATCCATTGGGCAAGTTATTCTTAATGCCGAGCTCATTTGAGCCTTGTGGCATAAGCCAAATGCTTGCTATGCGTGATGGACAGCCATGTTTAGTGCATGGTGTCGGTGGGTTAAAAGATACAGTTTCGCAAAACGAAACAGGCTTTGTCTTTAATGGTGAGTCATTAGTTCAACAAGTAGAGAATTTAATCGAATCATTTGAACAAGCTTTGTCATTACTCAGCACCAATGAATCACAATACCATGTTATTTCGAGGAACGCTGAGTCTGCCCGTTTCGAGTGGCATGGATTAGCGCAAGAATACATCTCAAAACTCTACAATTAATCTTCACTTATTTGGCTGAAATGAGTAACTATGCTTATTTCAGCCGTATTCCTATTTATCTTTTGCTATAATTTTAAATTAATGACTTTGTTTTTAGTTATTTAGTTGGGTTTTTTTGTCTTACTATAATGCTATTATATTAAACGTTTCATATTGAAAAGATGTAATTGGGAAAAGGAGCTTATGCTTGAAAGTTTTTGTAGCAAGACAAGCTATTTTTAATAGAAAAAAGCAAGTGGTTGCCTATGAGCTACTTTTTAGAGATGGCTCGAGCAATAGTTTTCCCAACATTGCTGAAGATAAAGCAACTGCAAAACTTATTCTTGATAATCAGTTAAATCTTGGGACGCGTTATCTTACATCCGGTAAGAAAGCTCTTATTAACATTGGCCCTGAATCTTTAAAGCAAGAGCTTGCAACATTTCTTCCTGCTAATGATGTTATCCTAGAACTGTTAGAAACGATCCAACCTACGAAAGAAAACTATGAACGTGTTAGGAGTTTGTTTAATCAGAATTATAAACTCGCCTTAGACGACTTTGTATACGAAGAAGGCTGGCAGCCATTTTTGAAATTAGTTCGTCTAATAAAATTCGATGTGATGCAAAGTCCGCTTGATACACTTGGTCCTATTATTGATGAATTAAAACAGCAAAAGAATATTAAACTCTTAGCTGAAAAGATAGAAACTGAAGAAGAGTATGAAATAGCAAAAAAAATGGGTTTTCATTTTTTTCAGGGTTATTTTTTTGCAAAACCCCGTGTTATTGAAGAGAATGATATTGAATTCAACTACACCATCGTCATGCTCATTTATACTGAAGTTTTAAAACCCAATCTCAATGTGACTAAAATTGCGCAATTATTTTCCCAAGATACGGCGTTAGCATATAAATTGTTGCGATTAATTAATTCAGGTGTATTTCCTATAAAAAGTAAAATTGAGTCTATTAAGCAAGCTTTGGTTTATTTAGGGTACGAACGTACTAAAAAGTTTGTGGGCTTGATCATGACGGCGCATGTTGCCAAAGGCAAACCAACAGAACTAACTAGAATGAGTATTGTTCGCGCTCGATTTTGTGAACTAATAGGCAGTAAGGTTCAGCCAAATTCAGGATCAGCATGTTTCTTAGTTGGTCTATTTTCATTACTTGATGCAATTTTAGATAGGCCAATGGAAAAAGTTGTCGATAAATTGCCTTTTCCTGAAGAGCTTCAAAAAGCCTTGTTAGGTGAAGCAAACTTTCATTACTATGTCTTAAATATCGTGAAAGCCTATGAATCAGGAAGCTGGTGGAAATTACAAAAAGCATGTCAATATTTAAACATCAGCGATGAATGCCTACCTGAATTTCACGCATCAGCCATCTTGTGGGCAGATATGTACAAAGACAAAGCATTCTAGGTTAGGTATGGGAAGAAAAATTTAAATGCGGTTTCAATTAAGGTTGCTCTTCTTATTTCTGTTTATACTAGCTTTTAATTCTGCGGCAAAGCAAACCGTTTTGTTTGTAAATCCCTCAGTGGTTGATGACCCTTTTTGGCGCAAGGTACAGACCATTAGTCAACATGCTGCTTTTCAGTTGGGCTTTGAACTCGATGTGATTTATGGTGAAGGCAATCGTCATATTCAATATCAAGAGTTAAAGAAATATCTTGAGTATCAAAAAAAGCCTGATTACACCATTTTGATACTTTATCCAGGTGCAGCGTTAGAAACACTAAAGTTACTTGAAAAATATAAAGTGCCTTCAATTACTTTAGAAGAGACAATTTCTGGAGAAGAAAAGCAACAAATAGCAAGCCCTGGTGAAAATTTTAAATCTTGGCTAGGTGAAGTCTACCACGATAATTATCAAGCCGGTTATGACCTAGCGGAAGCTTTGTATAATTCAAGCAATAACAATAAAAGCCTTAAAGCTGTACTTGTTAATGGTCATTATGGCTCTGAGTCAGATATGCGTGCAAAAGGTGCTGTTGACTTCTTTTCTTCTAAAGGTGTGACAGTTGCACAAGAAGTCCATGCGTCTTGGTCTGAATCTGTTTCAACTGCACAAGCTCTCAAACTCCTTAAAAGACATACAGATATTAATATTGTTTGGGCTGCATCAGATCTTATGGCAATAGGCGCAATGAAAGCATGCAGACAAGCTTGCTCTGAAAGTCAAAATATCGCATTTGGAGGGTTTGACTGGTTATCGGTTGGCCTAGAAAAAATAGCCTCAGGTGAAGTACAAGCAAGCGTCGGAGGGCATTTTATGATGGGAGCATGGGCGCTTGTTAGTTTGTTCGATCATCATAACAAACATCCTTATTGGACTGAACACAAAAAATTAGTAATACCCATGGGTATTATTACAAAAGACAATGTGCACAATTATCAATGGATGAAAAGTAATCCTAATTGGGGGCAAATTGACTATAAATCTAAAAGTCTGCACCTAAATAAACAAACAGAATATCAACTCCACTTAATTCCTAAGGTTTGGCAGAAAAATTAGAGAAAATTAAATACTAATCCTTTAAAATACTGCCAATTGAATTTTAGGGATTGTCTTTTGACTGCTACAACGCGTTTAAATAAATATATTAGTGAAACAGGTTTTTGCTCAAGAAGAGAAGCTGACAAGCTTATTGATGCTGGACGTATTAAGTTAAATGGTAATCTACCAGAAATGGGTGTGAAAGTATCTGACGAAGATACAATCCTGATTGATGGTAAGCCACTTAAAGCAAAGCCTAAACGTGTTTACATTGCTTACAATAAACCAGTTGGCGTGACCTGTACGACTGAGAAAAAAATAAAAAGTAATATTGTCAGTGCAATAGATTACCCAGAGCGTATATTTCCAATTGGTCGACTCGACAGGCCTTCTGAGGGATTAATTTTTCTCACAAATGAAGGTGACATCGTTAACAAAATTCTACGTGCCGGCAATAACCACGAAAAAGAATATGTGGTTACAGTTGATAGAAGCATCAATAAACGTTTTGTCGAAAGAATGGCTGGTGGTCTGCCAATATTAGATACGGTAACCAAAAAGTGCTTCGTGAAGCAGACCGGTGATAAGACTTTTACCATTATCCTCACTCAGGGTCTAAACAGACAGATCCGTCGAATGTGCGAATACCTTGGTTATGAGGTAACAGCGCTGAAACGCGTACGTATTATGAATGTTAACTTGAATGGATTAAGACCTGGTCAATGGCGACATTTAACTGAGCAAGAAATGGCAGAAATAAACAAAGCCATTGAAGGATCTGCTAAAACAGAAGAAGGTTCAATAGATAGCAATAAAAAAATCAAAAAGCCATCAGATAAAAAAGCTGTGACGCGTTATACCGATGCAAGGTCTAAAAGAGATGGGCTACAGCCTAAGAAGAATTCAAGAAAGCCTGCAGAACGAAAAAAAGGCACCTTGTCTTTGAGTCGTAAATAAAAATAGTTTTAAGCTAGCTAGATTTAAATTAACTAGCTCTGAATTATTAAAGCATGCAAATACATAAGTAATTATATGCAAAAAAAATGGCCAATTAAGGCCATTTTTTATTTTTGTTTAATCGAAAAAAGCAGGCAATAAATAACTGGCAACACAATCAAAGTGAGAATTGTGGCGAACCCTAATCCAAACATAATAGTCACAGCCATTGATTTGAAAAACACATCAAATAGCAATGGGATCATGCCTAAGATTGTCGTGGTAGCAGCCATAGAAACAGGTCTAACACGGCTCACACCTGAATCAAATACTGCTTGATATGGTGATTTACCTTCACTTAACTCTAGATTTATTTGGTCGACTAACACGATCCCATTTTTAATAAGCATACCTGATAGACTTAATAAGCCTAAAAGTGCCATAAAGCTAAATGGTGCTTGAAACACCACTAACCCAGCAGTAACACCTATAATGGCTAACGGCACAGTTGTCCAAATCACAAGCGGTTGTCTTACAGAGTTAAACAAGCAAACAGTAATGATAAACATGACCAAGTAACCCAAGGGTAATGAACCAAAAATTGCTTTTTGTGCTTTACTTGATGCCTCAAATTCTCCCCCCCAATCCAAGTGATAGCCTTTAGGGAGTGGTATCGCTTCAATATCACTTCTCACGCGTGCAAATAGTTTAGCTGGCGTTTCTTCGCCTATCACATCATGATCAGCCATGACTGTGATAGTACGCTTTCTATCTTTACGCATGATCAGTGGATCTTCCCAAGTTACTTCAAAATCATCAACAACCGTTGTTATTGGTACAAAGACATTGAGGATAGGGCTATATATTTGTAAATCTGATAAGTTATTTACCTGATTACGTTCATCAACTGGAGATCGCGCAATAATTGGTAGCAGCTCTGTACCTTCTCGGTATAAACCGACTGTTTTACCTGTTACAGAGGTAAGCAGTAAGTCATCTATGTCAGTCTTACTAATACCCAATCTTCTGGCTTTTTGTTCATTAAATTGAGGACGGATCACTTTAGTTCGATGACGCCAATTATCACGAATGTTAAAAGCTCCTTTATCTTTCTGCAGAATTTGTTTAGCTTGCTCAGCAAGCTGTCTAAGTACAACTGGATCTCCACCTGAAAAACGAGCCTCAATTTTTGCACTCGTAGATGGACCAATTTCCATTCGTTTAACTTTGATTTTGCCATCAATTGGCATATTCATTTCAAACGTTCTTAACTTTTCAATCATAACCGCAACGGAGTCACGGTCCTTCACTCTGACGATAAGTTGTCCATAGGCGTTGTATTGTTTTTCTGGCTCATAGGTAAGCATAAACCTTGGAGCCCCTTGACCAACAGTTGTTGTAACATCCTCAACGAGTTCGTCATTTAACAAGAAAGCTTCTATCTTAGCTATGTTTTCTGCGGTACTGCGAATATCTGCACCTTGATAATGCCAATAGTCGACATAAAACATGGGTGTATTTGAAGCTGGGAAGAACGACTGTTTTACTTGGCCAAAGCCGATAACAGAAGAAACGAGTAGTGCAACCATGAGTAAAATGGTTGAAACTTGGTATTTAAGCGCGGTACTTAACAGGGCTTTATAGACAGTAAAGATAACACCTTGATATGGGTCTGATGTTTTTTCATCGCTATTTTTCGTTTCTTTGAACATAAGGTCCGCAAAAAATGGCGTTAATGTAATAGCAGTAACCCAACTCAACATCAATGAAATGAGTAATACCCAGAATAAAGAGCCTGCAAACTCACCACTGGCATCGCTACTTAAACCAATAGGCGCAAATGCTGTGATCCCAATTATAGTAGCACCAAGTAGCGGCCATTTAGTTTGAGCGACAATATTTACAGCGGCTTGAACTTTAGTTTGTCCGCGCTTTAGATTGATTAAGATACCTTCAGTGACGACTATGGCGTTATCAACCAGCATCCCTAGAGCAATGATCAGTGCACCTAAAGAAATTCTTTGTAAATCGATGGCGTACAATTTCATGAATATAAACGTACCAAGTACTGTAAGGAGCAGCACGCCGCCGATCAGAATGCCGCTTTTTACGCCCATAAATACCAGTAATACCACAATCACAATCGCGACGGCTTCAACTAAACTAACAATAAAACCGTTAACTGACTTTTCGACTTCGCTTGGTTGATTATAAATAGACGAAATTTCCATACCATGTGGACGCTGATACTCTAAATCAGCAAGATGTTTATCGATTGCTTTACCAACATCAACAACATTCACACCGGAATTAAATGAAATCCCTAATAACAGTGCCTGCTGCTCATTGTATTTAGTTAAATGAGTAGGGATTTCAGCAAACTCTCTTTTGACTGTCGCGACGTCTCTTAAATAGATAAGTTCATTGGCGCCAGGGCTTGAAATTAATAAGCTTTCTAATTCAGACACATCATGGAATTCACCAGTTGGGTGAAAACGGATTGACTCATCGCCAACACGAATTTTGCCCGCATTTGAAACATGGTTTTGAGATTGTAATAGTGAAAAAATTTGTGCTGGTGGAATACCCAATTGCGATAATTTTTGCGTTGATATTTCAACTATAACCTGAGATTGCTGAGTACCAGAGACAGTGACTTTACTCACCCCGTCAACAAGTACGAGTTCACGCTTTAAGTAATCAACATAATCTTTTAATTCACTGTAAGAGTAGCCGTCACCAGTTATCGCATATAACACACCATACACGTCGGCAAAGTCATCAATTATATTTGGTGTAGAAACGCCTTTAGGAAAACGTCCTGATAGGTCGTTTACTTTTCTTCTTAGCTCATCCCAGATCTGTTGTAAATGCTGCTTTCTATAAGTGCTTTTCATTTCAACAGTTATCTGTGACTTTCCAGCAGAAGAAATTGAAGAAATAGTATCGACATAAGGCAATTGCTGAATGGCATTTTCTATGACAAAAGTGACTTCTTCTTCTACTTGTTCTGGAGACGCACCTGGGTAATAGGTGATGACCATGGCTTTTTTGATTGTAAACTCTGGGTCCTCGAGCTGCCCTAAGTCTAAGTAAGAGGCTGCACCTGCTATTAAAAGCAATAGCGCAAACATCCAACTGATGACTTTGTTATCAATTGACCATTTAGCTAGGCTCATTATAAACCTCGCTCTTTAATCCAAGGTTTTACCTTTAGGCCTTCAGACAGGTGATATACGCCGGCCGACACAACTTTTTCGCCAACGTTAAGGCCTTCAAGGACATCAATTTGATCTTGATAGATATTGCCAACCGAAACTTTACGCTTAGACAAACTCTGTGTATCTGGATTAAAAACCCATACATAGGCGTTATTGTCTAATTGCTCTGTATTAGAAGAGAAAACCGCAGAGGCAGGGACGGTGATTGCATTGCTGTGATGCTCGGTGATTTTTGAAAGGTCTATCGAAACCTGGCCCGTCATCCCTTCAAATAAATTAAAGTCTTTTGGAATGGGTAATGAGAAAACCACCTTATAGCTTAGCGTGGTAGGATCAGCCTGTGTGTCCCATTCTTTGATTGATAGGTCATACGCTTTGTCTGGATAACCATCAAAGGTAACAGAAGGGTGATAATCTAAATCTTTTTTAACTCTGGCAACTAAACGTTCAGGAACGTAAATCACCACATCCATAATATCTCTGCTTTCTAGACGCAGAATATTTTGCTTGGCGACGATATTTTCGAAGTTCTTAACAAAGACTTTGGCAACCGTTCCTGAGAAAGGCGCACGAAGCTCACTATTTTCTAAATTTGTTTTAGCGATTTTAAATGCCGACTCAGAGACTTGTTTGTTAGCAAGGGCTTGGTCAAACTCAGCTTTGGTTGCAATAGAACGTTTAAATAATGAATCCACACGCTTGAGTTGAGCACTAGCAAGTTCGAATTGTGCTTTACGTTGTTCATGCTGTAATTGAAAATCTTCTGGATCTAATTTAGCGAGTAGGTCGTTTTTATTAATAGTTTGCCCAGCGCGAACAGGGAACTCTATAAGTTCACCACTGACACGAAAAGCAAGATATGAGCCTTGGTTGGCGACGACTTCTGCAGGAAAGCTGCGAATATTGTGCGCTGTAGGATCTTTCACTTCGAATAGTTTTACAGGTCGTATGACCTCTATCTTTTCCGACTTTTCATTTTCTTGACTGCAGCCTAGTGTCAAAACTGTAAGCAGTGCGATAACACTTAACCTCAACATGGTTAACTCCATTAAGTTAGATCTGAAAATTTTCGGTAAGGATAAGAAAAAAGCTGATAAAATTAAAATTATTAAAAGTTGTAAAGTTGATAATTTTAATTTATGAAGTTGGCAGATCTCGAAATACTCGATGCAGTTGCAAATTCTAAAAGCTTACAAGAAGTTGCATTAAGGATGCACAAGACCCAGCCGGCCATTTCTCAGTCAATTAAAAGGCTAGAACAAAACCTTGGGTTTAGCATTGTAGATAGGGAAACATATCGATTAAAACTCACAGAGCAAGGTAGGCATTTTTATCTGGAGGCAACCAAGTTGTTGGCTATTCGTGATGATTTAAAGATTCTGGCCAATGAATTTGCTGAGGGTAATGAAGCTAAGTTTAGCATTTGTTATGAACCCATTTCTTATCAGAATATATACAATGAAGCCATTGGAGATATTTTTAAAACGTATAAGTCTACTGAATTTTCAATTACCAGTGGCCCGCGTTTTGAAGCGCTGCAGCAAGTGAACAGTGGTAGAGCCGAGTTAGGCATAGGCCCTTGGTTTGATTTGTTTCACGCAACGGGTGAGCTTGAAACGATGAAAGTAGGGGAGATAGAGCTCGGAATAGTTGCAAAAAAAGGTTTGTTACCTTCATCTTTGCAATACGAAGCCTTAGAGTCTTATCCATGTATTGCTATGTTTGAAAGTGCGTTTGCTTTTGACAGTGAGCGTTTGGCTTACACGCTAAATACGAACCGTATGAAAGTCGATGACCTGACCTCCATGAAGTCTTTTTTGTTGTCAGGCTTAGGGTTTGCGCTAACCAGTCTCGCGCATTGTAAAAATGAAATTGATAACGGTGAATTAGAGCGAATAAGGATTGTAGATAGACAAGACAGTTTCACGGCTAACATCCATGTATTCAGAAAGCATACGAGACACCATGGACCTGTAGCTAGAGCGATTTGGTCTAGATTTAAGCAATTAGGTGAAATATATGATGGATGATTTTGAATCACGAGTCCATACCATTATAGGTGCAATTCCTTATGGTCATGTCGCAACCTACGGACAAATCGCCAAACTGGCGGGACAAGCCAATTACTCTAGAAAAGTCGGCCGGATTTTAAAAACGTTGCCAAAAGATTCTAATTTACCTTGGTACCGAGTTATAAACGCTCAAGGAAAAATTTCATTTCCGGTGGATAGCAGCAAGTTTTTTGAACAGAAAGGAAGGCTTGAAAATGAAGGCGTGATTTTTCTAAATAATAAAGTGAGCTTAAAAAGATTTAAGTGGCTTGATTAAAATAAACTCTAAAACAACTCGAAAGCCCTTTATTTACGGTATTTAATGCGATTTTTCATAAAAATCTGTAGTAAATAGTTGCACTAAGCCGAAAAATACATAAACATAGGTTTTGCTTAGGCAAAATTACAATAAATAGGAATTAAATAATGAATAAAGCTCAACTAGTTGAAAAGATGGCAGCTGATGCTGAAATTTCTAAAGCCGCTGCAGCAAGAGCGCTTGAATCATTCACTGGTGCTGTTACAACTTCTCTTAAAGAAGGTAATTCAGTAGCACTGGTTGGTTTTGGTACTTTCTCAGTAAAAGAGCGTGCAGCTCGTACTGGCCGTAACCCACAGACTGGTGCTGAGATCCAAATCGCAGCAGCAAATATTCCTAGCTTCAAAGCAGGTAAAGGTCTTAAAGATCAAGTAAATCAGTAATACTTACTTATATTGAATTGACTAAAAAGGGGCCTCAGCCCCTTTTCTTATTGTTAATTTAGGCTCTTAAAGCCTTATCACCGCGACCTATCCCGACCGCACCTGAGCGTACTAATTCTATAATATCGCTCTCATGTCTTAGCATATCTAAAAACGATTCAATTTTCTCAGAGCTACTAAGCAGTTGCAGCGTATAGCTTTGTTTACCCATGTCGATAATGGCGCCTTGATACACATCGGCAATACGCGTTACGGCGGCACGCATGGTTTCATCTCTGGCATATACTTTTACAAGTAACAGCTCTCTTTCAATATGCTGAACTTCTGTTAAGTCCTGAACTTTCAGCACATCTACCAGTTTATTTACTTGTTTGGTTATTTGCTCGACGACTCTATCGTCACCATGGGTGGTGATTGTAATACGCGACAAGGTTTGGTCGTCAGTCGTTCCAACCGTTAAGCTGTCAATGTTATAGGCGCGCTGTGAGAATAATCCAACAATTCTTGATAATGCGCCAGGTTCATTTTCTAAAAGGATACTTAAGATTCTACGCATTATGCTTTCACTCCTTTTTTCAACCACATATCGTCAACTGCACCCAGCTTTATTTGCATAGGATAAACATGCTCTTTTTCGTCTACACGAATATCTAAAAATACCAATCTATCATTGATAGAGAATGCCTTTTCAAGTGCTTCGTCAAGTTGATTAGGGCTATCGACTTTAATGCCGATATGGCCATAACTTTCTGCCAGCGCAACAAAATCAGGTAAAGATTCCATGTAAGAGCTTGAATGGCGACCACCATATTGCATGTCCTGCCATTGTCTCACCATGCCTAATGAGCGGTTGTTCAACGAAATAATTTTCACTGCTAAACCATATTGCAAACATGTTGATAGCTCTTGAATATTCATTTGAATAGAACCATCACCGGTTATACACAGTACTTCATTTTCAGGAAAAGCCATTTTGACCCCCATTGCAGCGGGCAAGCCAAAGCCCATAGTGCCAAGGCCTCCTGAGTTAATCCATTGGCGCGGGTTTTTAAATGGGTAGTACTGGGCGGCAAACATCTGATGCTGGCCAACATCAGAGCATACGTAGGCATCGCCATTAGTAACCTCGTATACTTTCTCGATGACAGTTTGCGGTTTTAAAACTTCAGGGTTGGTTTCATAAGCAAGACACTTTTGTGCTCTCCACTTTGTAATTTCTTCCCACCAAACCTCTTGTGCAGCTCGGTCAATGCGTTCTGAGCTGGCGTTAATTGCACTTAACAATTGCTCAAATACAGTCGCAAGGCATCCAACTACTGGAATATGTGCTTTGATGGTTTTGGAAATAGAAGTTGGGTCAACATCTACATGCACAATGGTCGCATTTGGACAGAATTTTTTAACATTATTGGTAACACGATCATCAAATCTTGCACCTAGTGCTAAAATTACATCTGCATTGGCCATCGCTTTGTTCGCCTCAACATTGCCATGCATACCAAGCATGCCAATAAAGTTAGGGTGAGTGCCACTAATGCCACCTAACCCCATGAGGGTATTTGTGATGGGGGCGTTCAGAGTCTCTACCAGCTCTTTCAATTTATTTGCTGTATCAGATAAAACAACGCCACCGCCAGAATAGATAACTAAACGCTTTGCATTTAAGATGGCTTCAACGGCTTTCTTTATCTGTTTTCCGTGACCTTTAACACTAGGGTTGTAAGTGCGCATTTCTATTTGATTAGGCATCTTAAACTCGAACTTTAATTGCGGATTTAAAATGTCTTTGGGTAATTCAACGACCACCGGACCTGGGCGACCAGAATTAGCGAGGTAAAAAGCTTTGGCCAGAACCGTAGGGATCTCTTCTGCACTTCTGCAGTTGAAGCTATGCTTAACAATTGGTCTTGAACAACCAACGATATCGGTTTCTTGGAATGCATCATCACCGATCAGATTTGAAGGTACTTGCCCTGATAGTACGACCATTGGAATAGAGTCCATGTATGCAGTGGCAATACCAGTAATACAGTTTGTTGCACCAGGTCCTGATGTTGCAAGCACGACGCCGACTTCACCAGTTGCCCTGGCATAGCCATCAGCCATATGTGTTGCAGCTTGTTCGTGCCTAACTAAAACATGCTCAATGTCGCTTTGTTGAAATAATGCATCATATAGATCCAGTACTGACCCACCAGGGTAGCCAAATATATATTCTACTTCTAAAGCTTTTAAAGCTTTCACGACTAACTCTGAGCCGTTAAATTGCGTTTGTACCATCCTCATTCCTCGGTGCAATCGTAAAATTAAACAAAAAAAAACCCCGCAAGTGCGGGGTTTCATCGTAAATCAAGTTAATACGTCCCCGCTGAGCTTATTAAAAAGACCAGTACGAGCACGACATTTACAATTAAATTAGAAATCATAACTTGAAATAAAAATACTATTAAAATTTAAACAGAAACATTAAAGGTTTTTTATATGCATAAGTCAAGACGATTCAAACTAAAGTTGCATAAAATTTCTATATATTTATTTTTGGTGATGATTTGCTTGTTCTTGTGGTCTATTTTTAATAATTGAATGAATAAAGTATTTTTACTGCGATTTTATCTTGGTACAGACGTGTACCCATTGTAGTGATAGTATCGAACTAATAAACGGATATCGGTGAAATATATGAATTTAAAGTATTTTGTTCTAATTAACCTTGGCATTTTATTTAGTATACATGCCGATGCTATGCCTGATTTATTACGATTGGATGAAGAAAGAGTTGTTTATTGGCAAGAAAAGAAACTTGGACGTGCTTTAAGCGAATATGAGAAAAAACAGTTATTAAATAATTATATTTCACAAAGCGGAAAGCCAAAATTATCATCGTTAACTATACCTTTTAAAGGAGTCAAACAAACCCGTAAACGCCTTAAACAATATGTACAAAGTGACAACACCGATACGCTGCATAAAGTAAAGATTTTAGGCATTCTTGTAGATTTCCCAGACTTGAGGTCAAGTGATCCTAGACTTGAATCTGGCGATACCGATATGTTCTATAACAGTTATCCACTCGAACATTATCGTGATTTACTTTTCTCTGTCGATGGTTTTAATGGACCTAACGAAGAAAACTTTTCTAGTGCCAGACAATATTATCAAAATGTCACAGGAAACAATTTTGACTTAACTGGCAACGTCTATGGTTGGGTTACTGTAAAGGAAGAGGCTGCTTATTATGGTCGACAGAGTGGAGACATTCGAGATGAGAATGTAGCTGAATTGGTCTTAGAAGCTGTTGAAGCGTTAGTTGCTCAAGGTGTAGATCTTACTGAGTACGATCAAACTGATCTGAATGATTTTGATGGCGATGGGGTTATCAATGAGCCTGATGGCATCATTGACCATATTCTATTGTTTCACTCAAGCATTGGCCAAGAAGCAGGTGGCGGTGTTCTCGGTGATGATGCGATTTGGTCACACCGATTCTTTGTGACAAATAGCTCAAATCAGCCCGCGAATGTAACTGGTTCATCTATAAAAGCCTATAATTATACAATTAATCCAATTGATGCTGGGATAGGTGTGGTTGTACATGAATTTGGCCATGATTTAGGTCTGCCTGATGAATACGACTTAAAAGATATAAAAATAGGTGAACCTGTCGCTAATTGGTCTGTCATGTCAAGTGGTAGTTGGATGGGCGAAGTCAGAGGTTCAGCCCCAGTCATGTTCAGCCCTAAAAATTTAGAATATCTTCAAAATCGTTTTGGAGGAAATTGGGTTAATCAAAAGTCGCTTGAGTTGACCTCAATAGATGGCAGTGAAAGTTATAATGTAACGCATGCAAGTGTTTTTAACGAATTTACTAATCAAATTAGAATTACCTTACCTCCTTTACTAGAAGACTTTATCGTACCAAGCTCTGGCTCATTTCAATACTATTCGGGCGATGGTAATAATCTCAATAACCAAATGTCATTTCAGGTGTCATTACCAGACTCGGATCTTTTAACACTAAAAATGAAGAGTAAATTTAGTATTGAATCTGACTACGATATTTTTCAGGTTTATGTGAACTCAGAACCTTTAGCTGGTAATGTAACAAAAACAACTCACCCTAATTACCCAAGCGTTAGGCATTACCTTGATGGTAGCTCGGCTGCAAGCAATGTACAAAATGCTGAATTTGTTGATTTAACTTATGATCTCTCTTCATATGCTAATCAACAAGTGACCATTACATTTGTTTATCAAACTGATGCAGCAGTTTCTTTCTTTGGCATAGTGCTTGACGACATATCAATTTCCTCATCACAAGAAATAATACTAACTGACAACGCTGAAAGTAATAACAGTAACCAATTCAACGGTTTTAGAAAAATAGGCCGATATAAGTCAGGCAATGAACACGCTTACTACCTACAACTAAGAAGCCATCAAGGATTAGATAAAGGTTTACAGCAAGCCCAATACCCTGCTGGCTTAACGCTTTGGTATTCTAATGAAAATTATGAAAATAATAACACTTCTGAACATCAAGGTTTTGGTGATTTACTTATTATCGATACAGATCAGAGACCTATATTTAAGTCTAATGGTACTGATGCTGCTAGTTCAATGATACAAGTCCGCGACGCAGCTATGCGACTAACGCCACAATCAGCAGGACTAGGAGACAATGACCTTTCGTCAGTAAGCTTTTTTGATGATAGTTTAGATTATACATTCAAGTTACAGCCAGAGTCTGGTGTTCAAGTTCCTAAATATGGCTTAAAGATAGAGCTTTTAGATATCTCTGAATCTTTCGATAATGCTGAAGTTCAAATTTCTTATATAAAAGGACAAACAGACATCAGTTATATCATCAACGATAACCAAGTGCGCTTTTTTGCAAATGGCTTTTTGTTATCTGAGACCGATAGCTTCACTTGGGCGTTTTCGGACGGTCAATCAAGTGAAGTTCTTAACCCAACTATTCAATTTGAACAATATCAAAAATACACGGTTAAATTCACACAGCGTAAAGAAAATGGCCAAGTTAATCGTGCCGAAACTGAAGTTAACTTAAGCAAACCTTTAGAGGTTTCAGAGGTTGATTTAGCGCATGCAAATGGTGTTCTGACAGGTAAGGTTTCGTTTAATGGGGGAATTGAACCCTATAAAGTTGACTGGGATATGGGGGATGGAAATAGTTTAAATGGTGATGAAATATCCCATAGTTATTCACTAAGCGGTTCGTACACGGTTAAAGTGACAGTGACAGATGGTAATGATAATTCTGTTTCTGAATCGAAGCAGATTACTTTGGCTGTTCCACTTGAAATAACTACATCTGTGACGACGAACGGATTTCAGTTATCTGCCTCAGCAGCTTTGTCTGGCGGGACAGGAAATTACAGTGTTAGCTGGGATTTTGGTGATGGTAATCAGAGAAATGGTGAGAGCGTGTCGCATACTTATTCTGCGAGTGGGCAGTTTAATGTAACAGCAACATTAACAGATACAGAGAGTAATAAAACGAAGACAGAAACAAAAACAGTGACCGTTACTGAAAATCAAAGTGAAGAGTCGAGTTCTAGCGGTAGTATGTTTGTGCTATTGTTGTCTGGCTTGTTATTGTTACGAAGGTTTAAGCTTTAATCATAAACAAAGAGCTGCCTTATGCAGCTCTTTTATATAATAAACAAAAATAAATCGTAGTTTTATTATTTATTAAAGGCGATCGATCACAGCTTGTGTGAAATCTGTCGTACCATGGCTTCCACCTAAATCACGTGTAGTTCTGTCACCTGTTTTGATCACATCAGCTACTGCATTACGGATACGATCAGCTGTTTCACCCATTTCTAAGTATTCAAGCATTTGGATTGACGCTAAGATTACTGAAGTTGGGTTTGCAAGGTTTTTACCTGCAATGTCAGGTGCACTTCCGTGAACTGCTTCAAAAATAGCAGCATTTTCACCAATGTTTGCACCAGGTGCCATACCAAGGCCACCAACTAAACCAGCACATAGGTCTGATAAGATGTCGCCAAATAAGTTAGTTGTTACGATTACATCGAATTCTTCCGGTGTCATAACAAGTTTCATACACGTAGCATCAACAATCATTTCTGCTGATTCGATATCTGGATAACGCTCACCGACTTCACGTGCAACTTTAAGGAATAAACCTGAAGTTGATTTCAAGATATTCGCTTTGTGAACAGCGGTCACTTTTTTACGACCTTCGCGACGTGCTAACTCATACGCAAATGTAACAATTTTCTCTGCACCATCACGTGTGATTTTTGACATTGCTTCTGCTTCATTACCATCTTCAGAAACAACCTGACCAAGACCAGAGTACATGCCCTGTGTGTTTTCACGAATAGTAATAATATCAATGTCGTCGTAACGCGCTTTTGTGCCTGCAAAAGATTTTACCGGGCGAACGTTAGCGTATAAGCCAAATTGCTTACGTAGTGTTACATTGATTGAAGTGAAACCTTCACCAACAGGTGTAGTTAATGGGCCTTTTAAAGTGATCTTATTTTTTTCGATTACTTCTAGTGTTTCTTTAGGTAGAAGCTCACCTGTTTTTTCGAGTGCAGTTAAACCTGCATCAACAAATTCATAATCAAAATCACAGCCTGCAGCGTTTAAGATCTCAATAGCTGAATCAATAATGCTTGGACCAATACCATCGCCCTTGATCACAGTAATAGTTTGCTTTGCCATTATGGTTTCCTTTATCAATATATTTTTCACACCTAGCCACTTGGGCACTAAATACAGAGTGTAGTAAACAAAGAAGGAAGGTGTGTGTTCGCTTGAAAAATTAAGCGCGTTTTATAACAATTTATGCAGTCTTATGCCAGCAAGTAATGAGAAATAGGCATAACCAGTGTTTATGTTTGTCATTTATAATATTTATAGAATAAATATCACTCAATGACACAATGTGGTGATAGGTCTAGCAGAGCGACTTTGAACACATCAATATTTTCCCACTCGAAGTGTTTAAGGACATCCGTTGTGGTTTGCTTTTGCCATGGTGTTCCTAAATCAATATCGAATAATGTTGTCATTGCCAAATACTTAATAGCAACAAATTCTTTGTCGACGTCATTCAACTGACTTTTCGTCTTTGTTTCAGTATTTAACAGTGCGCGATGTGAAAATGACTCAGAAAAGTAGTTGCTCACATAATCTATTAATGAATCATGTTGGTAATCCTTTAGCCCAAATAATTGTGCAATTGAGAGCGGCTTACTCGAAAATTCATCTTCATCTAGTTGAATAAAACGCATCACTTTTTCAGGGTGCTGATGAAGTAAGAAGTAAATAAAAGCGGCGAAAGGGCAGAGGTAAAATTCAAACTTTTCGCTGTGTTTTTTACTTATTAACAAGGTGATAATTTTATTAACATGCGCGTATTTATTGATAATATCAGACGCAAATGGGTGACTAATATTTGCAATCATGGTTTCTAGTAATACACGCTGACAAAGTAAAGCTGCTGTATCTAACCCCACCATTGTTAAACTATGCCTCAAACTCCCCGCTTTTTGTCCTTGACGATTATATTGCTTAGCTGCAGTTCTAAGTGCTTGCTCTATATGTTCAAAATTAGTAACTACTTTTTCTAGTTGTTTAAAGTCAGGGTATTTAGTGTTTCCGAGCTTTGCAATAGACTCAAGGTTTTCACTGTCGTCTAAAGCTTTGACTTCGTTTTTTGGTAACTGTTCATTAAACCAAATTTTATAAAGTAGAATTGGATCACTGATAATTTGACTTCGGTAATCACCAAAGATGGGCTGAGACGTTCTAATGATCCTTCTGGCTTTATTTTCTACCATTAACGCAAGGTAATGAATATTGCCATTTTTTGCTAAAACAATACATTGCTCATTCTTATAAGACACTGACAGCCCTGAAGGGTGTGCAAAAAGCTGTGCACTTAATTCACACAGTGCATTCTGTGCGAATTCGTTATAACAGCTTAAATAGAGTGATTTTATCGCTTGATTAAGGCTAAACGTTTTTACTTTTGGTCTAGGAGTAATTGCTTTAGCAATGCGCATAGCGATTGCGACGATAATGCTGGGATTATCATAGAGGGGTATTGCATTAATACCCGTAATGGCTGAAGCATATTTATCCAAACGCGCGAGAATTCTTTGTACTTGTCCAGTGGGCACATTGCCTTTATTCAGCATTTTCACAGCGAGTGCATGTCGATTTTGAACTAACCTTTGAGCTTGTTCTGTTAGGTGTTGCCCTGCAGCAAGCTTATTAGTTTCATTTGATGTGCAAATTTGGTCAGATATAGCAGCGATTACTAATGATTCTGTGATTTCTTTATTAAACTTTAATGCGTAACAGATTGCAGTAACAAGTATGCATTGATTTACAACTAGGTTAGTTGTGTATCCTTGATGCTTTGCGTAAAAGTGAAGGTGGGCATGTAATGCGCCAGGTTGCTGACTGTAACACTGTACAAACCTTTCAGCCAGTTGCGTAATACTTGGATAAATAATAGGCCATTTTTCTTTGTTGTAGTAAAGCCTTAGAATTTGATGTGAATGCTCGAAAAGTTTTTTTAATTGTGTAGGAGATGCTTTCACGGTGGCACTATTCTCCACTTATTTTTGTATATTCAAGAGTTGCATTATCACCCCAAACTAGCAAAATACCATTTTTAAATAACAGGCCTGTACATTCGTCTTGAGTTGTAATGCCATCAGATTTAACAAGTTGTGTTCTATAGTAAACTATTTGAAAAACATCATCTTGTTGCTTAGACACATAGGTCAAGTCCGGGCTACCAAGTGTTTCAAGTACTTCCTCCAAAGGCATTAGTTCAGATTCATCAAGTTTTGAAATAAAACGGTTATTGAATGCCTCTCTATCTTGCCAGATCATAGCTTGAGGGTCATCTTTATAGAAATTGATCACTAGCATGACAATACTTGCATAAACAGCAAGGCCTAAAATTATGTATTGCAGTACTTTTTTGATCATGACAAGTCCAAGAATTAAGTCAAAGTCAGTATATCAAAGTCTTCAAGAGTTAAAACTTTCTTAGACAATTAACGGGTAACTCTCAAGTCTTGTAGATTAAACCCTAAATGTATATCTGTTCTTAATGAAACCAAGTTCTTACTAGTAATAAAATCGTCTACACCAGAGTGGATCTTTTGCTTTTCAGCGGGTTTAAGGGATTCGTAAGCTAAAATATTTTCAAAATCACCACATTGGTTTAATAGTCTTTGTGCTGTTTTTAAACCAATTCCAGCTATACCCGGTACATCGTTTGTTTTATCACCTGCCATAGCCCAAAGTTCAGTAAGTTGATGCTTTTCTACTTTGAATTTATCTCTTATCAGGTTTGTATCAATCCAGTTTTTCTTAAAATAATCGTATATTCTTATATTTTGGGTAAGGTGAGGGAAAAAGCCTTTATCTGTTGAAGCTATCACCACATTTACGTTTGCAGCAGCTGCCTTAGTTGCAAGGGTTGCAATGATATCGTCAGCCTCATCGTGATCTGGTCTATAAACGGGTATGCCAGTTTGTTCAAATGCCTTTTCAATAGTCTTCATGTTTCTAGACAAGATTTCAGGCATAGGTTTTCTTGTGACTTTATATTTGTGGTAGTAATGATACCGCCAACTTCCATCACCATCGAACACAGCTATAGCATGAGTTGCTGAAGTAAGATTTAATAACTTATTAACGGCTGAAGAAACCCGTTGAGCGGTATTATTTACAGCGGTAATATCTTCTTGGTTTGGTTCAATTGCAAAAATGCGCCGAACCAGGTTCAGCGCATCGATTAGTACTAAGGTTCTACTCATTTATTCACTACATAACAAGGCGTATATTTACTGCCAGGTAACTTCATACGGCCTTGCTCTACAAATGCTTGTAATAGGGTGTCCATTTTTTCCATTAACGATGTTTCACCATGAAGCTGGTAAGGTCCATGCTTTTTGATTTCTCTAATGCCTTCATCCTTAACATTGCCAGCTACTATACCTGAAAATGCTCTGCGCAAATCAGCTGCAAGAAGCTCTTTATTCTGATTTAAGGATAAGTTCAAATTAGCCATGTTTTCATGAGTTGGATCAAATGGCATTTGGAACTGGTGCTCAATTTTTAGCGTCCAGTTAAAATAATAAGCATCGCCCTGAGATTTTCTATATTCCCTAACCTTAGGCATAGCTTGCTTGAGAGTGACAGCAACTTTTTGTGGATCGCCAACAATCACTTCAAATTTACTTAAAGCTTCTTCACCTAGCGTATCTTCAACAAATTGGCAGATTTCTTTGAAATAATCAGCTGATGACTCAGGACCTGTTAAAATTACGGGCAGGCATTGTTTTTGATTATCAGGGTGTAACAGTATGCCTAATAAATATAGAAGCTCTTCAGCTGTACCTGCACCACCAGGAAAAATGATAATGCCATGGGCTGTTCTGACAAATGCTTCTAAACGTTTTTCGATATCGGGTAATATAACGAGCTCATTAACGATAGGGTTAGGGGGCTCTGCGGCGATAATACTTGGTTCAGTTAGGCCTAAATAACGGTTACTAGTAATACGTTGTTTTGCATGACCAATGGTTGCGCCTTTCATAGGGCCTTTCATTGCCCCAGGTCCACAGCCGGTACAAATATTTAGCCCGCGTAAGCCTAGTTCATATCCGACTTCTTTTGTGTATTTATACTCGATTTCACTGATTGAATGACCGCCCCAACAAACAATCATATTTGGATCTGTATTAACAGGTAACGAAGAGGCATTTCTGAGCATATCAAAGACCATATGGGTAATTTGTTGCTCGTCATCAGTTGGCTCATGGCGTTGATAAATAAATAACAAATCACGGATTACAGAAAATATATGCTCGTGAATACCTGTGATTATTTTTCCATCTACAAAGGCAGTTTCGGGGGGGTTGTCTAACTCAATTTTTATACCGCGCTCTCTAGCGATGAGTTTTACATCAAAATCTTGGTATTTGTCGTAGATTTCACTGCTAGAATCAGTATGACTTCCTACGTTTAACACTGCTAATACGCAGTTTCTAAAAAGTTTATACCTTTCTGTACTTGAAGAGGCTTGTAAAAGGTCGACTTCAAGCTTTGAAAGTAAATTAAGTACGCCAGTTGGATTTAGTTGGACTTGCATAGGCATTCTCCTTGTTATTTACGAATGCAAAGGCGATCTCTACCACTGTTTTTTGCTTCGTAAAGTGCATCATCAGCTCTATCAAAAGCTGCCAAAGGTGTATCACCTTTTTTAAATTGCGTTGCTCCTAAAGACACAGTTATTTGTACTTGCTTATCTTTAAACTTAAATGGAATTGCTTTAATGGTATTCCTAATCTTTTCTAATGGCGCTTTGGCATGAGTTAAAGGCATACCTGGCATTAATAGAACAAACTCTTCACCACCATAACGGGCAATAAAATCAGATTTACGTATTGCTTTCTTTAAAGCTCTAGCGATTACTTGTAGTGTTTTATCACCTGCGCTATGGCCATATTGGTCGTTGATTGATTTAAAGAAATCGACATCTATAACAACCAATGTCGTTTCATTACCATGCTGTTCGAACATGTGAAACTCTTGATTAAATCTATCATCAAAAGCTGCACGGTTAGGTAGTTTTGTTAAGCCGTCTAGCAAGCTTTTAAATTGCTGTTCTGAGAGCTTTTTCTTATAAGTATTAACTTTAGTCTCTAAAA
This sequence comes from Pseudoalteromonas sp. BZB3, assembly GCF_040104455.1. Classification (NCBI taxonomy): domain Bacteria; kingdom Pseudomonadati; phylum Pseudomonadota; class Gammaproteobacteria; order Alteromonadales; family Pseudoalteromonadaceae; genus Pseudoalteromonas; species Pseudoalteromonas sp. BZB3. The sequence goes on from NZ_JBECOS010000013.1 coordinate 127,604, forward strand.
CATTAATACGTGAATTAATTTGCTCAAAACTGGCGAGTAAATCCGCTTTATCTTTTTGTTCTAATTCTTCTCGTTTGACTAAGTCTTGTCTCAAAAGCTTTAACTCACCGTCAACCAGTGCTTTTAAATCGGAAATGGATGTCGCTTTTTGCGTTTGTTCATTTAAAAGTTTAATCTTAGTCTCAATTTTTTTATTTAGACCTGAAAGCTCGGCACTCATATGCTTAGTCGAATTGGTCGTACTAAGAATAGATGCATGGAGCTCTTCTAATGTTTGATTCAGTGAAACTAAAAAACCTTGAGCAGATTGACGCTCTCTGGCAATGCTATTGGCAATTATTTCTATGATAGCAATCGCACAATCAAGTAATACATCGACTTCTGCAGACTGAGAAAGTGTCGTTTTAATATCGATGACTTCTTTAGATACATCGTCTTCGAATGTAATTTCATTGGCTAAGGTTAATAATTCACTGGCCAATTCTGGTTTTTGCACTGTTATTGGTTTTGCTGTTACGTCAGAACTTGTTTTAACGGCTAACACTTTTTGATAAATGCCAATGAGCTTCTCAAAAACTGGCAAAAATTCATAACTGACATTTACTTCAGTCAATTCATGATCTAATAAGCTACGTAGTTTGCGGCGAGTATCATCTGGGATACCTTTGAGTTTTTGTAGTTGTCTACCCGCGTCAGAAATACTGTTTGAAAGCTTTTGATGATTTTCAGCGTTTACAGATTCTTGATTTTTAAGGGATAGAGTAATGGTGTTAATAAGAGGAGCTAAATCATCAAAGCTGACGCCTTTACTAAGCGCTTGTCTAAATTTAGCCAAAAGATTATCTAGAGAAACATCTTGACCTTTACTACTCACTGCGAGCTTTGCAGCAAAATTACTCAGAGTCTGTATTTGATCTTTATGCGCATTCTCGAGCTCAGCTCGTGCTTTAACTGCTTGTTTTAGTTTTTTTTCTATTAGCGCATCTTTATTGGTCACAAATTTCGCCGTCTATAAATTCATTAACACTTTAAGTTTACAACAATTATCTCATTTTTGAAGGCAATTTGTTTGTTACATATCACAACAAACCTGATGATATGTAGTTTATCTCTTTTATTAAACTTTATAAGAGGAGTTTGTTAGTCTTTTCTTATACTTTTCTATGAATATTATAAATACCAGTATGAATAAAATTACACTCTCTCTTCTTGCTGCTTTTACAGCTTTTCCTGCATTTTCCGATGTGGAATATAAATTATCGATACATGAACCTGAGCATCATCTCGGTGATGTTAAAGTAACTTTTCCGAAAACAGCTCAAGCACATTTAGATGTGCATCTCCCAGACTGGCGCACGGGTCGCTATGAAATTTTAGACCTTGCCAATGGTATTCGTTTTTTTGATGCAAAAAGTGAAAACGGCGAAGATCTTAAATGGAAAAAGATTGATAAAAATACATGGCGCGTACATTTAAATGAGCCAACAGAAGTCAATATTTCTTACCAAGTCTATGCGAATCAATTGGGTATGCGTTCGCGCCATATTGATGATAGCCACGCATTTATTGATGCATCAGGCTTTTTTATGTTCAGTGATTCATTTAGGCAAGAGCCAGTAGCTGTAGACCTAGATGTGCCAAAAGGGTGGCGTTCAGTCTCAGGGATGGATTTCGCTGATGACAAGCATAGTTTTAAAGCGGACAACTACGATATTTTATTAGATTCTCCTATTGAAACAGGTATTAACGACTTATATAAATTTGAAGTGGATGGTCGTAAATATGAACTCGTTATTTGGGGCGAGGGTAATTACGATGTTGAATTAATGCTTTCCGACCTTAAAAAGCTTGTTAAAACAGGCAGCTTAATTTGGCATGATTATCCGTATGAACGCTATGTATTTATGGTACATGCGACTAGCGGTGCTCGTGGTGCGACAGAGCATTTAAATTCGACCATTATCCAAAGACACCGAGACTCGTTTGCTAAACGTGATGACTACATCGGCTTTATCGCAACGGCTGCGCACGAATTTATCCATACGTGGAATGTAAAAAACTACCGTCCAGCAGGCTTAGTGCCATACGATTACATTGCACCTAATTATTCTGATTTGTTGTGGTTGTCTGAAGGTTCAACCAGTTATTTAGAAAATTACTTACTATTGAGTGCAGGCATAACAACCAGTGAAGAGTTTTATAAAGATCTGAATAAAACCATTTCGCGTCACTTAAAAACACCGGGTAGAGAAGTGCAGTCAGCTGCTGAAACCAGTTTTGATAAGTGGATCAACGCTGGTGGCGATCATGGCCGTAACTTCAGTACCAATATTTACTCAGAAGGGTCATTAGTGTCACTAGCACTTGATATTGACTTACTAGACAAGAGTGAAGGTAAAGTAAGTTACAGAGATGTGCATTCAGAGCTATATAAACAGTTTAAATTACCTAAAAGCTTTAATAGCCAAGATGTTCAGAATATTTTAAAGCAAATATCTGGTCGTGATTATTCAACGTGGTGGAAAGAGAATGTTCAATCACCGCTTAGTATTGACTTTGATGCACTCCTTGCAATTGTCGGCTTAGAATATACACGTCCAGACAATAGCAAAGCTGTTGCTGGTTTGGATGTGATGGCAAAGTCTAATGGCGAGCTACTTATTTTAAATCATGTAGCGAGAGAAAGCTCTGCTTGGCAAGGAGGTTTAACCGCCGGTGATAAATTGGTAGCTTTAGATGGACGCCAAGTACGTAAATCATTAAAAGAGACGTTGGCTTTGTTTGAGCCTGGGCAAGAAGTTTCAGTGAGCTTTATTAGGCGTCATCAACTCATGACCACAACAGTAAAGCTTACATCTGACTTTGATAAACCTAAAAAAGTGAAAGCAGTTAAAGCACCGACTGAACGTCAGGCTAAATTGTATAAAGCTTGGACGGGTGTAGCACATCCAAATGAGATCTAATTTTCATTTTTAAAAGTAATAAAAAAGCCCAAGTTATTTATAATCACTTGGGCTTTATATTTTTCGATGAATTAATTAACCAGAGCTCAGGTTAATTATTTATGACGCTGCTCAAGTGTATCAATCACATCTTTTAAGTTTAACTCGCTACGTTGCAATAAAACCGTTAGGTGATAAAGCAAGTCTGCAGACTCATTAAGCAATTCTTCTTTGTCGTTTTTCATTGCGGCTAGTGCGACTTCAACACCTTCCTCGCCCACTTTTTGACAACTACGGCTCAAGTCTTTTGCAAACAATGACGCTGTATAACTTGATGCTGGATCTGCATCTTTACGTTCAACAATCACATTCTCAAGCTCAGCTAAAAAAGCTAAGTTAGGTTTTGCATCACCAAAGCAACTTGTTGTGCCTAAGTGGCAGGTTGGGCCTTTAGGGCTGGCAAACACTAAGATAGAGTCAAAGTCACAGTCTGTGTATGCTGACACAAGCTCTAAATAGTTTTCTGAGGTTTCACCTTTAGTCCATAAACGCTGTTTAGAGCGAGAATAAAAGGTGACTAGACCTTTATCAAAAGTCATTTCAATGGCCGCTTGGTCCATAAAACCTTGCATCAGAATTTGGCCGGTTGCTGCATCTTGAATAATCGCAGGCAGCATATCGGACTTTTTAAAATCAAGTTTTGATAAGTTTTCTTTGGTTAGTTGCATAATCTCGCTGCGACCCCATTGTTTGTTAGGTATTGTTTAAGTTCGTTTATGTCGATGACGTTTTTGTGGAATACGCTTGCTGCAAGAGCACCGTCTACTTGGCTTTGCTCAAATACATCAACAAAGTCCTGCATGGTACCTGCACCGCCAGATGCGATAAGCGGCACGTCACAAATTGCTCTAATTTCAGATAATTGCTTATTGTCGTAGCCTTTACGCACACCGTCTTGGTTCATGCAGTTTAAAACAATTTCACCAGCGCCTAAATCTTGCACACGTTTAACCCATTCTTGTGTTTTATAACGAGTTCTTGAAGACGCATTTGGATCGCCAGTGAGCTGATAAACAAGATATTGATCTGTTTGAGCGTCATAAAAACTGTCGATACCGACGACAACACATTGTTTACCAAACTCATCGTGCAATTCTTTAATGAGTTCAGGTCTGTGTATTGCGGGGCTATTGATACTGATTTTATCAGCTCCACTTTCAAGCACTTTTGCTGCATCTGCAACAGACTTAATACCACCAGCGACACAAAACGGAATGTCGATGTGACGGGCGATTTGCTTTACCCAAGTGACATCTAATAAACGTTTTTCTACACTGGCAGAAATTTCATAGAACACCAGCTCATCAGCACCGGCTTTACTGTAAAGCTCAGCGAGTTCAAGAATGTCACCGACAACTTCGTGACCTTTAAACTTAACGCCTTTTACTACTTGACCATTTTTTACATCAAGGCAAGGAATTATGCGTTTTGATAACATGCAAGTGCCTCCTCAACTGTAAAAGCGCCATCAAGAAGAGATTTACCTAATATGACACCGCCTACACCAATTTCAGCGAGTCGTTTAATGTCTTCCAAAGAGCTTACCCCACCAGAGGCTTGTACTTTTATGTTGTTATTGTGTGCAACGATTTCTTCATATAGGGCAAAAGAGGGGCCAGTCATTGTGCCGTCTTTACTGATGTCCGTGCATAAAAAGTCAACAACTCCTAATTCCACATAAAAGTCGAGTAGGGTGAATAGGTCTTTGTCGGCATCGCTTAACCAACCGTGTGTTGCAGGTGCCCAACCAGATTCTGTTCTGTTCACATCCAGTGCAATGACAAATTTTTCAGGGCCAAACTCTTTGATCCACTCTGCAACTTGCGTTTGTTGATCTACGGCCATTGACCCAATAACAACTTGAGCCGCGCCAGCTTCAATCCATTGTTTTACATCTTCATATCTGCGTACGCCGCCACCGACTTGGTAAGGAACGTTTAATTCTTTTGTTGCTGCTTGAATTTGTTGCCACTGTTTCTTTTGCGGATCACGAGCGCCTTCTAAATCTACTAAATGTAATTTTTCTGCGCCTGAATTCTGATAGGCAAGCAGACGTTCATCTAATTCAAATGGATAGAACTGGGCTGTGTCGTATTTACCTTGGTAGAGGCGAACAATTTGATTTTGTAGTACATCTAAAGCTGGAATTATCATGTTAACCTCTGTCTATATATTCCAATTTAAAAAATTTGTTAAAAGCTTTGCGCCGACTTGTGCACTTTTTTCAGGGTGAAATTGCATCCCTGCGTAGTTGTCTTTACAGACGATGGCAGAAAAGGTTTGACCATATTCGCCAGATGCTAAGGTGAAGTCATTCACACTGTGTGCAAAGCTATGCACAAAGTACACTTGGTCTTGGGCAGTGACTCCCTGCGTAAGCGCGTGAGGTTTTTCAATTACCAAATTATTCCAGCCCATGTGCGGTGCAGTTAAATTTCCTACTTCAAGCTCAGTTACAGCACCAGGGATCTTGTTCATGCAGTTAACGTCACCTTCAGAAGTCTTTTCACACAAAAGCTGCATACCTAAACATATGCCCATTAATGGCTTTTGATATTCATCGATGGCTTGCTGCCAACCATTATCAAGTAAACGCTTCATGGCAACAGATGCGTGGCCAACACCAGGCAAAATTGCTCTGTCAAATTGTGCTAATTGTTCAGGGTCTGTAATAATTTCTGGATTAGCGCCTAGGCGGTCAAACGCAAAACGCACAGAATTAATATTGGCACAGCCTGTGTTTATAATGGCTATCATAAACACCCCTTAGAGCTTGCCGTTAATTGGCTCGCATCTTTTTGTATTGCCACACGTAATGCTCTTGAAAAAGCTTTAAATAAACCTTCTACCTGGTGGTGACAATTGCCCTCTGATACAGACAAGATCAAACTCACAGCTGCATTATCAGAAAACGACTTAAAGAAGTGCTCAACCATTTGTACATCTAAATCTCCAACTTTTTCACGAGAGAAATCAGCATTAAGTGAAAATGAGGCGCGGCCTGATAAATCAATCTGACATTCAGCTTTGCATTCATCCATTGGCAGTGCAAAACCATAGCGGTTAATTTGCGTTTTAGTACCAAGAGCTTGTTTTACAACTTGGCCAAGCGCGATACCGATGTCTTCAACCAAGTGGTGCTCGTCTATGTGTAAGTCGCCAGAGGCTTTAATATTAAGGTAGATATTGGCGTGGGTTCTTATTTGATCCAACATGTGATCAAAAAAACCTAAGCCTGTAGAAATTTCTCCGCTTACGCCTCGGTCAAGATTAACTGCAACATCAATTTGTGTTTCTTTGGTGTTTCGAGTTACTGATGCTTCACGATTCTGAGTGGTTAATTGAGTAACAATTTGCGGCCAGTCACCTTCGTAAAGAATACCTTGAATACACAAGTTATCAGCAAGACCTAAATCAGTTTGACGGTCGCCAATGACATAAGATTTAGCAAGGTCGACTTTTCCTGAACGCATTAATTCTGTAAGTAAACCTGTTTTAGGTTTTCGACAATTACAGTTGTCTTCATCGAAGTGTGGGCAGATCAATACGTCATCGAACTTAATCCCTTGTGATGAAAAAATTTCCATCATCTTGTCTTGTGCGATATCGAAGTCTGCGGTTGGAAAGCTATCAGTGCCTAAGCCATCTTGGTTAGACACCATGACTAAACGATAACCTGCAGCTTGAAGTTGTAATAGCGCAGGGATAACATTTGGCAGTAGTACCAACTTTTCAAGGCTGTCGACTTGTTTATCCGTGATTGGCTCATCAATTAAGGTGCCGTCTCGGTCGATAAATAGATACGGTTGACTCATTTTTATTCCTTACTACTTAGAGGCCATTCAGCCAGTCGGTGACTTGTTGTAATTCTTGCTCTGTGCCGATTGAAATTCTGATCCAATCATCTTGGTCGAATAATACAAATGGGCGCATGATCAAACCTGATTGCATGGCTACATCAATGGCTGCTTTGTCTTTTAAACGGATAGTGACAAAGTTTGCATAGCTGTCTAAAACAGTGATTACTTGTTTATTGTTTTTAAGCGCTATTGAAAGCTCAGCTTTCGCTGCGTTTAAAATTTGCACTTGGCGTTTTACTTGAGTGATGGCATCTTTACTTAATGCTTGTGCTGCAATCGCAGCAACCACAGTCGAAACTGGGTAAGGTGCGATGACCTTTCTGACAACATTCAATAATTCGTTGTTAGAAAGCATGAAACCCGTTCTTAAACCCGCTAAAGCAAAAGCTTTAGACAGCGTTCTCAAAACAACCACATTCTTGAAATCTTGTAACAGACTCACAGAAGAATATGCTTCACAAAATTCAATATAGGCTTCATCTACTACAACAATGGCCTTACCAGATAACTCATCCGCAATTTCAGCAATTTTCTCAACAGGTAAAATTGCGCCGGTTGGATTATTTGGATTACAGATAAAGACCAGTTTTGATTGCGCACACGCTTCGCTAATTGCGGCTTTATCGTCATTAATGAGTTGCTCTTGGCTCAATACATTTAATGCGACATTGTGTGTATCAGCCGTGACTTTATACATGCCGTAAGTTGGTGCAAAAATGCTGATTGAATCTTTTCCCGGCTCGCAGAAAGTTCTAACTAACAGCTCAATTCCTTCGTCAGCACCGCGTGTCATTAATACATTTTCTTCGCTTACACCTGCATAATCAGCGTATGCCTCAATCACTGCTTGCGGTTGTGGATCAGGATAACGATTCAAGTTATCTAGACTTACGTCAAAAGTTTTAGCATATGGGCTTTCATTGGCATTTAACCAAGTTGAGCCCGTTAGTTTCATGCTTTTAGCTGAGCTATACGCTTTTAGCTCATTGATGTTCTTTGGTAACAGCGTGGTGATCACATCACTCATTTACAAGTTCTCCAAACGCACTTTAACGGCATTGGCGTGTGCGTCTAATCCTTCTGCATCAGCAAGCGGCAAAATCGCTTTGCTTAAATTCACTAAACCCGAAGGGGTAATACTTTGCACAGTATATGTCCTATAGAAGTCCATTAAATTAAGACTTGAGAAGACTTTACTGTAGCCATAAGTTGGTAATACGTGATTTGTGCCAGAGGCATAGTCCCCCGCAGATTCAGGCGTATAATCACCAACAAACACTGAGCCTGCATTTTTAACTAACCCGACATATTGGTCGGCTTGGTCAATTTGTAAAATAAGGTGTTCAGGACCATATTTGGCAGAAACGTCAAACGCCTGTGCAATGTCATCGACTAATATCAAGGCACTGTTCTCTAGCGCCTCACGTGCGATATCTGCACGAGATAAGGTTTCAAGCTGAAGCTCAATTTGCTGCTTTGTTAGGGCAATGATTTCTTCAGAGTTACACACAAGTAAAACTTGAGAGTCTCGTCCGTGCTCTGCCTGAGAGAGTAAATCAGCGGCGATAAAAGCTGGGTTTGCACGCTCATCAGCAATGACCATAACTTCAGAAGGGCCTGCAGGCATATCAATCGCAAACCCAGGAACAGACTGACTCAGCAGTTGTTTTGCCATGGTCACATAACTGTTACCGGGGCCAAATACTTTGTTTACTTTAGGAACCGACTCGGTGCCATACGCCATGGCGGCGATAACACCAGCGCCACCACTTTCAACGATAGTGGTGATCCCGCAAAGCTTAGCTGCATATAAAATGGCAGGGTGGATGCGCTCATTACCATTTACTGGCGTTGCTAATACTACAGTTTTGGCGCCTGATAGCTGTGCACATACGCCTTGCATTAAAACAGAGGAAGGCAGTGGCGCACTGCCACCTGGTACATAAAGACCAATAGCATCGATGGCTTCAAATTTTAATTCACACACCACGCCCGGTGCGGTTTCAATCTTTTTAGACACCGGTTGTTGCTGTTGGTGAAACGCTTTGATGTTGCTATAAGCTAAATCAATGGCTTGTTTTAAAGACGGTTCAAGCAAGCCTTCACTTTGCGCTATTTCTTCGCTCGGCACACGTAAACGAGGTTGTTCACGTTTGTCGAACTTTTTAGCAAACTCAAGTAATGCGTTGTCACCGTTTGCAATGACATCATCAATAATCGCTTGTGTTTGCTTCTCAATCGACTCACTAGCTGTGACCGCAGGTCTTTCTAGAATTGCAGCCTGTGCTGATTGAGAACCCTCATTCCACTTAAACACAGTTGTTACTCCATCATTTTTTCAATTGGCATGACGAGGATAGAGTTTGCACCAAGTGCTTTTAGCTCTTCCATGGTTTCCCAGAATAATGTCTCGCTACTTACCATGTGTAGCGCCACATAATCGTCTGAGCCAGCAAGTGATAGTAGGGTAGGTTGACCAGTACCAGGCAGTAGTTCACACACTTCAGTTAATTTTGCTTTAGGCGCGTGTAGCATGATGTACTTGCTTTCTTTAGCTTGTTTAACACCTTTTAAGCGCGGCATTAATTTATTGATTAGTGCAAGCTTATCTTCATCGTTCAGTTTTGGGTTTTGAATAAGGCATGCATTTGATTCAAGAATAGTATCACCCTGCATTAAGCCGTTTGCTTCAAGGGTTGCGCCAGTAGAAACGAGATCACAGATTGCATCAGCAAGTCCAGCACGAGGAGCGACTTCTACAGAGCCGGTTAGCATTACCGCGCTTGCGTTAATGCCTTCACGTTTTAGGTAGCCTTTTAAAATTTCAGGGTAAGTTGTTGCAATACGCTTGCCTTCAAACCATGACTTTTCTTGTGGACCAAGCTCTTGTGGCCATGCAAGTGCAAGGCGGCAATAGCCAAAATCTAACTTAGACAGTTTCAGTACTTCAGAATATTGGTTTAGACTTTGACGCTCAGCTTGTGTTTCTTCAAGTACATTTTCGCCAACGATACCTAGGTCACATACACCGTCCATTACAAGACCTGGAATATCGTCATCACGAACACGTAAAACATCGATAGGCATATTGGTTGAGTGTGCAATTAAGCGTTGTTCACGCAGGTTTAATTTAACACCTAGTTGCTTGAGAAGTTCTTGGCAATCTTTTGAAAGTCTGCCTGATTTTTGAATTGCGATTCTTAAACGATTGTTAGTACTCATAATTTATATCCTTTGTTCTAAAACGAAAAACCCCGAGGGAACCTCGGGGCGATATAAATTCTGAGTTGAGTCGCCGGGAGGTTCCTTTTAGGAATAACCCACCAGCGAAATACCTGACAGGCTATTCGGGTGTATGATGGTGATGATGAATAGTTGTCAGTGTAATAAACATGTAAATTCTCTTAATCAATTTTGATAACGTAATTAGAAGAACATATTTTACGGTTTCAGTGCAACTAAAAATTTGATTTTTTTAAAGTATAAATTATAACGGTCGATAATAAGGAGTAGGTACAAGCTTGCAGGAGGATATAATGGATGCATTTAAGTTATTGTTAAATAACATAATTAGGCTTGAGGTGTCACATAAGCCGACTTTCTATGTTGCAGGTGTTATCGATAATAAAGTTGAAAAAATAAAACTCGATAAAGCCAAAAAAGAAGACGTAAAAAGAAAATCCAATGAGCAATCACCCAATAAAAAGCAAAAACAAAATGAAAACGACAAAGATGAGGGTAATCATTTAGATGTATGGGCGTAACAGATTAGTTATGTTTTCGAACACTCGGTTGCTCATCTAAACACTAAACCGTACAATTGCAAAAAACACTGTTGTAGTCACTTCTTGCAAATTAAAACGCTTTTTTCAGAATCAGGTCCATTAGCTTTAAATATTCCTGGATATAAACCAAGACAGCCTCAAATTGATATGGCTGAGATGGTGCATGCCGCAATAGAAAATAAATCTCAATGTGTAGTCGAGGCAGGAACAGGTACCGGTAAAACATTCGCGTATTTAATTCCAGTGTTACTCAGCGAAAAAAAATCGATCATTACTACTGGCTCTAAAGCACTACAAGAGCAGCTTTATCATCGAGACTTGCCGCAACTTACTAAAATTCTGAATAAAGGTCGAAAAGTTGCCCTATTAAAAGGGCGTGCAAATTATCTTTGTACCTATCGACTTGAGCAGCATGTCGCACATGTGCCAACCGATGACCCTGATGTGATGCATCAACTAGCCATGGTTGCAAAGTTTGCCTCTCAAACTAATACGGGTGATTTAGCCGATTGTGTTGGAATTGAAGAAGATGCCAAAGTATTACCTTATGTAAACTCAACGGCGGATAACTGTTTAGGCAAGGAGTGTCCTGATTACGCTGAATGCTACATTAGAAAAGCACGTATTAAAGCCATGGAGGCAGATATTGTTGTGATAAATCATCACTTATTTTTTGCTGATATGGCGGTGAAAGATTCAGGCTTTGCAGAGCTTATGCCGGACGCTGACAATTATATTTTTGATGAAGCACACCAAATTCCAGAAATAGCCAGTGATTATTTTGGCGACAGCATAAGCACCAAACAGCTGGTGGCTTTAATCAACGATCTGCGTTTAATCTACCGCTCTGATATTCCAGACATGTTGCAATTGGGTAATACACTCAATAAGTTAGAAACGGCAGTTGCCGATCTTCGACTCGCTTTTGCAGGTGAGAGTTCAAGAGGAGATTGGCGAGAATCTTTAACTAGCAAAACCATTTGTGATGCGTTGCACCGTGTCATTTCCGATCTAGATTTCTTATATAAAGTTTTAAAACTCTGCCTTGATAGAAGCGACAAAATTGAGCATCCATTTGAAAAGGTATTGCAGTTCAAAAATCAATTAGAGCGTGCATTTGACACCACACAAACGGGTTACAGCTATTGGTACGAGACAACTAGACGCTTTTTAACGATCAATATCACACCTTTAAACGTCGCAAATAAATTCAAAGAAATTATAGAGCGTACGCAAGCGAGTTTTACGTTCGCGTCAGCGACCTTGTCAGTAAATGATTCGTTAGATCATTTTAATAAGAGTTTGGGCTTAAAACCTAAGCAACAACTATTGGTCGAAAGTCCCTTTGATTATGAAAATCAGGCGGTGTTATGCATGCCTAGATATTTACCTGAAACAAGTGACGATATGATGCCACATAGCCTGGTAAAACTCGCCAAAGAGCTTATAAAAGCGGCAAAAGGGCGGACATTTTTACTTTTCACCAGTTACAGAGTCATGCACTTAGTTTACGAGGGGTTAAGTACTGCTACTGAATATCCTGTGTTTATGCAGGGACAATCGTCTAAGCGGATCATTCTAGAACAGTTTATTCGACACGGAAATGCGGTATTGATGGGCACAGCTTCTTTTTGGGAAGGGGTTGATGTTCGTGGTGATGCACTCAGTTGTGTGTTAATTGATAAACTGCCTTTTACATCACCTGACGATCCATTATTACAAGCTAGAATGAAAGATTGTGAATTGACCGGTGGTGAGCCTTTTGAAGACATTCAATTACCCCAAGCAATCATTAATCTTAAACAAGGTGTCGGTCGCTTAATTCGAGATCACAGTGATAAAGGTGTACTTGTCATTTGCGATAACCGTCTAGTTACGCGAAAATATGGGCAGACATTTTTACAAAGCTTACCTAATATGCGCCGCACAAGAGATTTTCAAAGCGCATTACAGTTTTTAGAGAACATAGAATAATATGACTTATAATCTATTAGCTTTAGATGCTTCAACTGAAGCGCTAAGTATTGCCATTCAATTTAATGGTCAAACAGTTAAACATTTTGAAGTTTGTCCTCAGCAACATAGCCAAAAAGTGTTGCCTTTAGTTTCTGAGTTATTAGACAAAGCAGGTTGTAAGTTACAAGATTTAGATGGCATTGTATTTGGTCGCGGACCGGGCAGTTTTACTGGTGTCCGTATTAGTGTTGCGATCGCGCAGGGGCTGGCTTACGGTGCAAACCTTCCGCTGGTGGGGGTTTCAACACTACAGGCAATGGCTCAACAAGCATTGGAAGAAAAAGAACTAGATTCAGTCGTTACGGGTATCGATGCGAGAATGGGCGAGATTTATTTCGCTCATTATTTCAAATCTGAAACAGGGCTAGCTGAATTACACATAGATGAAAATGAAGTGGTGTGTGCGCCAGCTGATTTACCTGAATCAATTAAAGGCATAACTGCGGTAGGAACTGCATGGGAACCTTATGCTGAGCAAGCCGCTGAATTAAATTTAGATGTCATCTCTGAAATTACCTTACCTGATGCCGCGTATATGCTAAAAATTGCAGAAGTTGAGTTTGTTAAAGGTAACACAGTTCAAGCTGCCGATGCGCAGCCTCATTATGTCAGAGATACGGTAACTTGGAAAAAGCTGCCTGGTAGAGAATAAATCCCGCTATCACGCTTAAATATTTAAAAGCCAGAACAGTGTTCTGGCTTTTTAAAACTGATTATTTATCTATAAATTACTTTTCGATAAAGTGAATTAGTTTTTCTGCAATTTGAGTGTTGTTCTGTGACCCTATAAATTGTTCATAGCCTTTGCCGTAAGCAAATACTTGTACATCGATTGCAGTATGACCGCTTGTCGTCCAGCCAGTATAAGTCGCTGTATTAATGACTTTATTGATGGCTTTGTAAAGCGCTTCATCACCGTCTTTTTTAGCTTTTGATAGCGAAGCTAAATTGTCTTTACTAAGCGCTAAACTTGTATGTTGAGACCAAGCAGTTTTTAAATCATCGGCTTCAAGTAGTGACTTAGTTATCGTCATAACAGACGAATTTACTTTCTTCACCTCATCTGGTAGCCAAGTGTATTTACCATTCGCACCTAAGGTTAAACCGCCCGTAGAATGGTCGGCGGTTACAACTAATAACGTGTCGGGGTTTTGGTCAACATATGCTTTGGCAAGTTCAATTGATTTGGCAAAGTCGTGCATTTCTTTCATGGCACATGCAATATCATTTGCGTGACCGCACCAATCAATTTGGCTGCCTTCTAGCATGATAAAGAAACCTTTATCATTGTTTTTAGATATTAAATCTAAAGATTTAAACGTCATTTTTTCTAAGCGGTTTGGATTCTCATCGATTGCGTGAGGAAACGCTTTGTCAGCAAATAGACCCAGTGCTGGTAATTGTTCAATTTGATTTAATTTTTGCCAATCAGACGTATATTGATAACCCGCTTTTTCAAACTCTTTAATTAAGTTTCTGTCGCTGCGTTTAAAATATTGCACGCCACCACCAAGCATTAAATCGACGGGTAGCTTTCCTGCAATTTTTATGTCGAAGTAATCATCAGCGATCTCATCATAGTTACGACGAGATTCGTTATGTGCTGCGAAACTCGCTGGTGTAGCGTGGTTTATTTGTGAAGTAGATACTAAACCAGTACGCATACCTTTTTCTTTGGCTACTTGAAGCATGGTTTTCAAAGGTTTTTTATGTGTGTCGACCGCAATTGCACCATTATAGGTTTTAGTAGCAGTACTAAGTGCTGTTGCACCTGCTGCACTGTCAGTGACATAAGTATCATCGTCAGGGTAGGTGTGTGCCATACCAACAAGGATTTGGTCAAATATAGTGGGTTCTACTACTTTGGTATTTTGGTTGTCAGAATAATAACGATATGCAGTGGTAAAAGCTGGGCCCATACCATCACCAATCATGTAAATAATATTCTTTGGTGCTTCGGTAGCAAATGCATGACTACCAAAAGCCATTAAGCACGATGTTGTTAATGCGCTCATCGCGTACTTCATATAAGTTCCTTATTTCTTCCCGTGTGAACAGATAGTTATCTAGCTATAACACTCGATTATTAATGAGTAGTATTTAGCTATTATTTACTGATATTTTTTGCTTTTAAATCTAAGTAAGGTAAAGATATTACCAGTTAAGTGTTTTTTAAATAATGAAAATATGACAAGTAGCGAAAAAAATACGTTTAAAGCTTTAAGGCAGCTTGGTTTATCGGGAAAGGTTAAAGGAAGTGGTAAAAACTTGATTATCTGCCTTCATGGTTGGTTAGATAACTGCAATAGTTTTGCTCCGATCTTCGCTGAGGGTTTGAATACGCTTGACTACACTTGGCTTGCAATTGATTTGCCAGGGCATGGAGAATCTCACTGGAAAAGTCATGATGCCCACTATTATTTTATTGATTATGTTTATGACTTGAAAAGACTAATTGAAGAGCTTGATTTCAATAAAGTTTTCTTAGTGGGCCACTCAATGGGTGCCATGATCTGTAATCTATATTCCGCCTGTTATCCTGAACGCATTGCAGCTATGAGTTTGATTGATGGAATAGGGATAGTCACAACCAAACCGAGCGATACAAAACAGCAGTTATTAAACGCTTTTAAACAAAGAAAGAAGTCATCTGAGAGTTTGGAAAGCAAATCGTTTAGAAGTTTTGATGATGTTGTAAAGACAAGAATGAAGGTTTCAGAATTAGATTATGATAACGCCGAACTTTTGATGAAACGAAATACGGAATTTGTAGAACAAGGCGTTAAACTTAAAACTGATCCACGTTTAAAGCAACATTCAGGTTTCAGGTTCTCTACAGCACAAGCTTTGTCTTGTTTAGATGGTATTAAAACCCCAACACTGTTTATAAAAGCAGAGCAGGGGTACCCCATGATAGATGCTCAGCTAAAATTATTTAGAGATTGTTTTCAAAATTTGACGGTATCTGTTATGCCTGGAGGTCATCACTGCCATATGGAAAATGCAGCGCAAACTTTACAAACAATTTCATCTCATTTCGACGCATATAATGAATCTTGATTGTACATTGAAGAGAAATGTGGGAATATCGGTAAATTAGAGTTTTTGCTCAATTGTTAAAGTGCCTTAGATAGATTAAGGTTAATATTAAAATAAGAACGATAAACGAGGAGTTACTGTGGATAAAATTTGGTTAAAGCGTTACCCAAAAGGTATGCCTGAAACAATTGATCCAGAGCACTACAACTCACTGCTTGAATTATTTGACAAAAGTTTTACTGAGTACGCGTCTTTACCTGCGTACAGCAATATGTCAAAAACGATGACATATCAACAAGTTGATATTGCAACAAAAGCAGTTGCTAGCTATCTACAAAATACATTAGGGTTAGGTCGAGGCGATAAGGTTGCGGTGATGATGCCGAACTTATTGCAAACACCAATTAGTATTTTAGGTGTACTTCGTGCCGGTTGTACCGTAGTGAATGTAAACCCTTTATACACAGCGCGAGAATTAGAGCATCAGTTGAATGACTCTGAAACTAAAGCCATTTTTATTCTTGCAAACTTTGCTAATACGCTTGAAAGCGTGATTGGTAAGACAAACGTTAAACATGTTGTACTTACACAAATTGGCGACATGTTGGGCGGGGTTAAGAAGCATTTAGTTAACTTCGTTGTTAAGCGCGTGAAAAAGATGGTCCCGCCATTTTCATTACCAAATGCTATTCCTTTTAATGAAGTCGTTAGTGCTGATCCGAATGCGTATAAAGCACCAGATATTCATAGAGATGACTTAGCATTTTTGCAATATACGGGTGGTACTACTGGTGTATCTAAAGGTGCAATGCTTTCACATGGCAATATGGTGGGTAACCTAGAGCAAGTTTCAGGCTGTTTAGACAATGTACTAGACAAAGGAAAAGAAGTTGTTATTACGGCACTCCCGCTTTACCACATTTTCGCATTAACAGCAAACTGCTTAACATTTATGAAGTATGGTGGTCATAATATCTTAATTACCAATCCACGTGATATGGCTGGGTTTGTTAAAGAATTAGCTAAGTACCCGTTCACTGCTATCACAGGGGTTAATACCTTATTTAATGGCTTGTTGAATACTCCTGGATTTTCTGATTTAGACTTTTCTAAGTTGAAAATGTCGCTAGGTGGCGGTATGGCTGTTCAACGCCCTGTGGCAGAAAAGTGGCAAGCAGTTACCAAGAGCAAACTAATGGAAGGTTATGGTCTAACAGAGTGTGCACCGCTTGTAACAATCTGCCCATATGACTTAGATGGTTACAATGGTTCAATCGGTTTACCTGCTCCGAGTACTGAACTTAAGATTATTCTTGAAAACGGCGAAGAAGCACCTAAAGGTGAGGCCGGTGAGCTTTGCGTTAAAGGCCCACAGGTCATGCAAGGTTACTATAATCGTCCAGAAGCTACTGCAGAGTGTCTTAAGGATGGTTGGTTTGCTACGGGTGATATCGCAACTTACGATGACGAAGGTTTCTTCTACATCGTTGACCGTAAAAAAGATATGATCTTAGTGTCTGGTTTCAATGTGTTCCCTAACGAAATCGAAGAAATTGTTGCCATGCATGATGGTGTGCTTGAAGTTGCTGCCATTGGTGTACCGCATGAAGTTAGTGGTGAACAAGTTAAAGTATTTGTCGTTAAAAAAGACCCATCCTTAACAGAAAAAGATATAATCAATCATTGTCGAGATAATTTGACCAATTATAAAGTACCTAAACTAGTAGAGTTCCGTGACGAGTTACCAAAAACTAACGTCGGAAAAATTCTAAGGCGTGCTTTAAAAGATTGATAAAAACCGGCGAAAGCCGGTTTTTTTATAACCCAAGGCTTAGGAGTGAAAGTGCAGTACCAAGTCATTACAGAGCAACAACAATTAGATCAATTTGTAAAAGCGATTGGTGACGCCACTATGTTGGCATTAGATACAGAGTTCATGCGTCGTCGTACTTTATACCCTGAAGTTGCACTAATCCAAGTTTTCGACGGACAAAACTTAGCATTAATAGATCCATTAGCAGCGTTAGATTATTCTGATTTTTGGGATATTTTGAAATCAGCTGATGTATTAAAAATACTTCATTCACCGTCTGAAGACATTGAAGTGTTCAATAACTTCGCTGGTTTTGTACCAACGCCTATGTTCGATACTCAATTCGCTTTGCAATTATTAGGTGAAGGTAATTGTGTTGGTTTTGCAAATATGGTTAAGCAAATCCTTAAAATAGAGATTGATAAAAGTGAATCAAGGACAAACTGGTTACAGAGGCCATTGACAACGAAGCAATTAGATTATGCAGCCAGTGATGTGTTTTATCTGTTGCCATGTTTTGAGCATATTTATAAGCAAATCTCTGAAAAGGGTTTAACCCATATTGTACTTGAAGAAAGCCAATTGGTTATTGAGAAACGTTCTTACGAATTACCAGATGAATTACTTTACCAAGATATTAAAAATGCGTGGCAACTTAAACCGCGAGATTTAGCTGCTTTAAAACTGCTTGCGCCGTGGAGAAGGAGTAAAGCTAAAAATAAAAATTTAGCTTTGAATTTTGTTTTAAAAGAACAAAATATGGTTGAGATAGCAAGGCGCCGGCCTACTAGCCTTTCTTCTTTGAGAAATATTCCTGGTGTAGAGGCGATGGAAGTAAATCGCTCTGGTAAAGAAATTCTAAACCTCATCGAGCAGGCGAAATCAGTCGATATAGAAGCATGTCCTGAGAAATTACTTCGCTTGATTGATTACCCACAATACAAAAGAGCTGCAAAAGACATTGCAACTAAAATAAAGCAAGTGGCTTCGACCACAGAAATTCCTGCTGACGTATTTGCTTCAAAAAAACAAATTAATCAATTGATCAGTTGGAAATGGAAACACACTGATGAAGCAAGGAGTTTATTAATTAGGCCAGAACTACTTAAATCTTGGCGATGGGAGTTTTTAAAAGACGTTCTTGCTGAATGGCAATAGTTAAAGTTTGTCGATGAAAATAAAAAAGCCTAGGCATTGCCTAGGCTTTTTTATTAAGGCTTTTCGTCATCAGGTAATGTAACGTTAAGTTCAAGAACTGCTAAATCATCTTCATTTTGTTCAAATTGGACGTTTACAGCATCAGAGTCGACCTTCACGTACTTTCTAATAACATCTAGAATATCTTGCTTTAATTGTGGCAAGTAATCAGGCGTGCCGCGTTTTGAGCGTTCATGTGCAACGATAATTTGAAGTCGCTCTTTAGCCAGCGAAGCGCTTGATTTCTTTTCTGAACGAAAATAATCGAGTAATGACATATTATCCTCCAAATATACGCTTGAATAAGCCTTTCTTCTCAACTTCTAAGAATCTGAAGTCAACGACTTCACCAAGTAAGCGATTAATTGCATCAGCGTAAGCTTGACCAGCGTCAGATTCATTATCAAGGATAACAGGTTGACCAGAGTTAGAGGCATTTAGCACTGCCGTTGATTCTGGGATCACGCCAAGAAGGTCAATAGCAAGTATTTCTTGTACATCTTCCACAGACAACATTTCACCCGCGTTAACACGTTCAGGGTTGTAGCGTGTAAGAAGTAGATGTTCTTTAACAGGTTCTAACCCTTGCTCAGCTCGGCGAGATTTACTCTGTAAAATACCTAAAATTCGATCTGAATCTCGAACAGAAGATACTTCAGGGTTTGTTGTTACAATTGCTTCATCCGCAAAATACAGCGCCATCATAGCACCAGCTTCTATACCTGCAGGCGAATCACATACAATATAGTCAAACTCTTCTTTTAACTCTTCTAAAACTTTTTCTACGCCTTCTTTTGTAAGTGCATCTTTGTCACGTGTTTGTGATGCAGGAAGGATATAGAGTTTTTCAACTCTTTTGTCTTTGATTAGTGCTTGATTTAAATTTGCTTCACCATTAATCACGTTAACAAAGTCATAAACAACTCTGCGTTCACAACCCATAATTAAATCAAGGTTTCTAAGGCCAATATCAAAGTCAATAATGGCTGTTTTGTATCCTTTGAGCGCCAGGCCTGTGCCAATTGCTGCGCTAGAGGTAGTTTTACCTACACCACCTTTACCTGAAGTTACGACAATAATTTTTGCCATCTGAATTATCCTTTGACCAAAGCTGTTATTTCTAAAGATTCGTTACGTTGTGTTATTTGTGCTGGTTGTTCCCAATATTCACCTTGAAGTGATTCACTTAACCAATAGCTACCATTGATTGAAACTAACTCAGCTTTTAATTGTTGACAATAAATTGCCGCATCTCGTGCACCCGAAGCGCCTGCTATTGCACGACCTCTCAAAGTACCATAAATATGAATATTACCATCTGCGATTACTTCAGCGCCGTGACTTACTGCTCCAAGCACAATTAAGTCTCTGCCTTTGGCATAAATTTGTTGACCAGAACGCACTGTTGTTTGAATAACTTGAGGCGGTAAATAAACTTCTTTTTCTACAACCTCGGCTGAAGTATTAGGTTTTGGCTTTTGCACGTCTTGACTGTAATTTAGCACTGACAAGCCAACTTCTTTAGCAGAAATATTTTGCTGCTCGGAACCGTTACAGACACCAACAGGGTTGAGTTGTAAAGCAGAAATTGCATTGCGAAGTTCAAGAAAATCAATTGATTCTTCTTTAACCTGTGAAAGATTAACTACGATAGGCGCACCTTGGAAAAATTTTGGTGCTTGTGAAATCTTTTCGTCTAGCTCTTTGCGTAATAGAGCTAAGTCGACTTTAAATAGATGTAATACAGAAAGAGTGAAAAGGTTGCCTTTTAACTCGAATGTTTGTTCAGACATATTACGCAGTTCTTATAATTATCCAGTTTATAAAATTAGAAAGAGAGCATATGAAGCATAGAACTGAAGCTTTATCTAAGATTCATTGTTGCTCGCTAAACTTTCCAATTATATTTTTAGTCATGTTATAGTGCTGTTAAGATATAAGCAAGAATTTATAGGGTTATAATGCTAACTGCGGTCTACAAAAGCTCAAAAAGAGCAGATACTTACCTTTACATTGAAAAACGTGATGATTTTAGCAAAATTCCTGAACCTTTAATGGGTATGTTTGGCACTCCAATTTACGTCATGATGTTCGATTTATCTAAGAGAGAACGCTTAGGTGTTGCTGATATCGGTCTTGTTCAGTCTGAGTTAACTGATAAAGGGTTTTATTTACAATTACCACCAAAAGAAGAGAACCTTTTGGATGAATTAAAAAAACAAAACGGAGTAGATAGTGTCTAAATTTGTTCTTCCTCTAGTAATCGCTTCGAGTTTATCATTTTCAGTCTTTGCTAATACGCAAGCAAAATTCGATGAATATGTTTCAAACTTGAAAGTTGAAGCGCTAGAAAAGGGTTATAGTCAGACCTTGATCGACGAAGCGTTTGCAACGGTTAAATTCAAAAAGAAAGTTATAAAAGCGGATAAAAACCAACCAGAAGTGGTTGAAACCCTAGAAACTTATTTACCAAAACGCGTGCCTCAGTGGAAAGTTGATAGAGCCAGAAACCTATATTCAAAACATAAACCTGTTTTAGAAACGATCGCAAAAGAATATGGTGTACAAGCTAGATTCATCGTTGCCTTATGGGGACTTGAAAGTAACTTCGGTCGTATTCAAGGTGGCCACCCTGTTATTAGTTCTGTTGTTACACTCGCATTCGATGGCAGACGAGAGGCTTTGTACAAGCGTCAGCTTTGGGCTGCACTTGATATATTAAAAGATGGTCATATTAGTTTAGATAAATTTAAAGGCTCCTGGGCTGGGGCTATGGGTCAAACTCAGTTTATGCCAACTTCTTTTAATTCGTATGCCGTTGATTACGATGGTGACGGGCGAAAAGATATTTGGACGACTGAAGTTGATGCATTTGCTTCAATTGCTAATTATTTAAAACAAGCTGGTTGGAATGACAATCTTACTTGGGGTCGCCAAATCCAACTGCCTGAAAACTTTGACCATAAGTATGTTCTAAAACGAGGCACTAAGACGCGTAAACAATGGCTAGAATACTGGAAAGATTCAGAGCGTTCTTTAAGTGATTGGCAAGCTCTGGGTTTACGAAGAGCGGATGGTTCAGACTTACCTAAAGTTGATATTACAGCTGCGTTAGTTATGCCTGACGACATTAATGGTCGTATGTATTTAGCGTATGATAATTACAAAGCCCTAATGCATTGGAATCGTTCTTATTACTTTGCAACAAGCGTTGGTTACCTATCAGATAGAATTGGCTATCCAAAAATCTAGTACGATTATCATATAAAAAAGGCAGCTTCATAGCTGCCTTTTTTGATTGGGCATAATGCCTGCAAGTGTGAAATTATTTCTTTAAAAGCTTATCTTTTAAATCTATTACTTTGCTAACCGAAGACCCAAGCTTCATGAGAGTTTGTAATTGTTCAGGTGAGAGTCTTTGTAATTCGGCTGACCATTTAGTTACCGTTTCTAATAAGTCATGGATCTGCTGCATTTGCTCTTGAGCATAAGCTTCTTCATTAGACTGAGCCGGTTCTATGATCGAATCTCTAAGTAAGGTAAGTGTTGGATCGATTTCTCTTTTTCTTCGTTCTTCAAAAACTTTATTTGCCAAATCCCAAATAGACCCATTTGGTGCATAGTATTCTTTTCTATCACCAGGGACATGAATGACTTTAACCAGTTGCCAAGATTGTAGTTCTTTGATCCCCATACTGACATTACCACGGCTAATTCTAAGTGCTTCAGCAATTTCATTTGCACTTAGAGGCTGTTCACTGATAACTAACAGACCAACCATTTGTCCAATCGTTCTGTTAAAACCCCAGCGGCTACCCATTTCACCACAGTGCAATACAAAGTTTTCTAATTTCTGAGATAAGATCATTTTTAAAGTTTCAGTAAAGTTTGAAAGTCAATTTAGACTTAGCAGAATTTAATTGCAAGGAAATTATTGAATTAATATGAAGGAGATCAATAAAGACAAAAAAGAGGAGCAGGGCTCCTCTTTAATTTATTTCACAGTTGTTATCTTACTGCGAACATGATTAGTCCAGGTAGTACGAAGAATGAACCAAGTACATAACCTAACGCTGCTGGCTTATTTTCAGCGCCAATCTTTGCAAGTTTGTCAGCAAGCTGTAATGGAATCTCACGCAGTAAAGGCATGCCGTAGATTAGGGCTACTGCAAATACATTAAACATTACATGAACTAGGGCAATGGTTAGTGCCACTTCTGCTGCCGGACCTGTGATAGACGTTGCTGCAAGTAGTGCTGTGATGGTAGTACCAATGTTTGCACCTAGTGTGAATGGGTAAATTTGGCGTGTAGTGAATACACCGCTACCTGCTAGAGGGATCATTAAGCTAGTAGTGGTTGAAGATGATTGAACCATTACAGTAACTGCGGCACCTGATGTGATACCTGCAATTGGACCACGACCGATTGCGCCGTGTAGTAAATCTTTTGCTTTGCCAACTAGTGCTTTTTTCAATAGTTTACCAAGCGTAGTTACAGCAAACAGGATCATCGCAATACCGATAACAACCATTGCAATACCAACAGCTTTGCCGTCTAAGAAGCTAACTGCGTCTTTAACTAAACCTACAGCTGGTTTTACTAGTGGCTTGATGAAGTTGTAGCTTTTAAGTGAAAGGTCTGCATCACCAACAAATAAATGTGCCAGGCTAGATGCAAATTTCTCTAATAAGCCAAACATGATCTCAAGTGGTAAGAAGATTAATACCGCAAGAAGGTTAAAGAAGTCATGAACTGTTGATGCTGAAAATGCACGTTGGAATTCTTCTTTAGAACGAATATGACCAATAGAAACTAATGTATTAGTAATTGTAGTACCAATGTTTGCACCCATGACCATTGGAATTGCAATACTGATAGGCAATCCACCAGCTACTAAACCTACAATCACAGATGTTACAGTTGAAGATGATTGAACCAGTGCTGTTGCAAGTGCACCAAGTAATAAGGCAACAAATGGGTTGGTTGCGAATGAGAAAATCTCTTTAGCACCGGCACTACCACCAGAAGCTAATTTAAAACCACCACTGACTGTACCAACGGCAACTAATACTAAATAAACTAAGAAAGCAATTGCAGCCCAGTTTAAGATTTTATTGAAAAGTGTTTGCTGATTAGAAGCACTCATAATGTTCTCGTTTTGTTTATGCCTTATATGGCATTTTCATGAAGTTTTTGTTTCAGGCGGCATTAAAACAGAGAAATATTACAGAAATATTTCATCTTGGCGATTGTGTAATCATTCAAGTGTTTAATGACATAAAATTAATTGAGAACACTATAGAAACATATAGTTACAGATTTATTATTTTACATTCATTTACAATCTGATTAGTGTGTAATCTGATACAATCCATATTTGATCCATAGTTGGTTCATAAATTGTAAATATTAATAATTCTTAATTGATTCTATTTGATGCGTTTTTGTTACTTTATTGTTTTTAGTCTATGTTTTGTCCTTTACAGTTTTGCTGTGAAAGCAAGTGAACTAGTATTAGATAAGCATGGTGCGGTCTATGAGCTAAAGGACTTTGGATTGATGCACCTTAACTATGACAATAAAATATTTGACTCTAATGCTATCAGAGATAACAGAAATTGGGTTGAAGCGCATAGTCTAAAACAGAAGCCACAAATTCATAATTACAGTAAATGGTTAAAACTTGAAGTTGAAAACCAGTCTGATTTAGAAAATTGGTATCTTTCTTTTGGTTATGCAAGGCTTCCTTTGTTTCGAATTTATGAAATTGAGAATACGAGCTTAAAGTTAAAGTTAGAACTTGATGCTAATGATACATTTTATGATAGACCGATTTACGACTCCCAGCTTTATATTCCAATAAATTTAAACATAAATAGAAAACAAACACTTTTAATTGAATACAGAACGTTTGCCAACGCACCTGCCAATATTCGATTACATAGCTACAATCATTATTTAGCCACTTCCCAAAAAAGCACACTTGTTAATGGTGCAATAGCAGGTATTGTCATGGCAATTCTTCTCATCATTAGTGTAAATTTATTTTTTAACCCTAATAGAACCAATATTTTTTATGCACTATGGACATTCACTTTTTTGATGATTGTATTGGATATGTCTGGCTTTACCTCAAAGTATTTTTGGCCTATGTTAGGCGGTGAGTCCAGCTTGTTTTCAACTCTGTTAATGACATCAGTGCCGATTTTTCATTTGCTTTTTATTAAGAGTTTCTTACAACTTAAGCAATTTAATCGTGTGCTTTGTAAAATCTATACGTATTTATTATACACATATCTTGTTCTCATCCCGGCTTCATTGTGGTTTAACACAGTATTCTTTAATTTAGTCTTGAGCAGTTTGATTATTCCTCTTTTCCTATATACAGCTTTTTGGAGTTGGTATCAAAATGCCCCAGGTATAAGAGTTTTTTCTTTAAGCCTCTTTAATCATGTTCTATTTGTAAATGTATTGACGATTGTCGGTGCAAGTTATGGCAATATTTTTCCAAGTCTTGAGATTTCTGATTACATAAAAATAGGGTATTTACTTGAGGTTAGCCTGTTTACCGTCGCGCTGGCGATACAAAATAAATCGGTACAAAATCAACTTGTCACTTACCTTGAAACTCAAGTTGATGTGTTAAATCAGCATCTTCATAAAGAGAAACTTCAGCAAGAGTCAAGTATTGAAGCCGTTAAACAAAAAGAAGAAAAGCTATTTGCTGATTTATCTCACGAATTAAGAACGCCCCTAACAGTGATGAAAGTACAAGTTGAATCACTTCAGCACAATATTGTAGATAATGTGCACACAAGCTACGGAAAATTGATGAATAAAATTGATGAACTCAATTTGTTTATCGATCATTTAATGCATGTATCGCCAAAAGTCCAGACTTTAAAAGTGAATCAATATACGGTTAAAGACTTATTAGCACACATTAAATCTATCAATGTAGACAAAACAAAGTTGAGTTTGGCACTTCCTGATGAGAGTTCTTTACCAGCTAAACAAAAGGAACTGCTTTTAGAGTACGATCAACAAGGCCTGATCACTGTATTTAATGAGTGTTGTGATAATGCCATTGCACATGGAGGTTCACAAATGAATATTTCAATAAACATTGATAACGAATCAGATACACTTAGTATAAATATAGATAATTCAGGTGAAGCAATCTCTTCAGATTTATTCAAAGACATATTCAACCCCCTTGTGCGCTTAGATGAAGCAAGACAAAACTCAAGTAAACATAAAGGCGTTGGCTTAAGTTTATGTAAGCAAATTATCGAAGCCAATCTTGGGAAAATTTTCGCCTCAAACGGTCCGCTGGGCGGATTAAGTGTTCATATTGTGTTGCCTTTAAAAGTGTAACAAAGCGTTTAAACTTAAATTAACACATGGTTTTTTTATTAAGCTCTGGCACACTGTCATAAATACCTTAATAAGGATACATGATGTTTAAATACTCTCTAATAGCTATCGCTTTAACTGCTTCTTTGGTCGGTTGTAGTGCCACAGGCACTGACACACAGCGTTCTGCAGAATCTATCAAACAGCTTAATCAAAATGAACTCGTTAACAGTTTAAGTGAAGATTACTTTAACTCAATGGTTGAACTTAGCCCAATTTCAGGCACGTATATGGGCAGGCAAGGTGTAAATGATCAGTTTGATGCTGCTGCAACCGATAAAAGTCTTCAAGAAACATATGAATTACTAACATCATTTCAACAGAAGCTAGATAAAATTGATAAAAATAACTTGTCAGGTCAAGCATTACTAAGTTATGAAATTTTAGAACGTGATCTTGCATTTTCAAAACAGGGCTTTGAATTTCCGAGTTATATGATGCCAATCAATCAAATGTCTGGTTTACATAATGTATTTGCTGGCCTAGGCTCTGGGCAAAGCGCACAGCCATTTAATAGCGTTGAAGATTATAACAACTTTGTTTCTCGAGCAGATGGGTTTATCAAATGGCTTGCAGGTATAGAGTCGAATATGCGCTTAGGCATAGAAAAAGGCGTTGTCTTACCAAAAGCTCTAACCGCTAAACTCATTCCTCAATTTGAAGCTCATATTGTAGAGGACGAAACTCAATCAGTTTTCTGGGGTCCAATTAAAAATTTCCCTGACTCTTTTACCGAAACTGAAAAAGAACAGTTAACAGCTAAATACAAATTAATGGTTCTTGAAAAGCTTGTACCTGCATATAAGAAAATGACTCGCTTTTTGAATACAGAGTACCTAGCTAACAGCCGTGAAAGTGTTGGCTATAGCTCGTTACCCAATGGTAAAGCTTGGTATGAATATCAGATTGCGAAACATACCACTTTAGACATGAGCGCTGATGATATACATGATATTGGTTTAAGCGAAGTTGCGCGTATAAGAAATGAAATGGAATGGGTAAAAGGTCAATTAAAATTCGAGGGTGATTTACAAGCTTTCTTCGAGTTTTTAAGAGAAGATGAACAATTCTATTTCGAATCTGCAGATGAATTGATCAATGCCTATGTTGAAGTTAAGGAAAAAATAGATGCACGAGTGCCTCTTTTATTTGATATAGCACCGAAAGCTGATTACGAAGTAAAGTTGGTAGAAGCTTTTAGGGCAGAATCTGCAGCAGGTGCATCATATGCAGCGCCTGCACCTGATGGCAGTCGACCAGGTGTATTTTATATTAATGCGCATAACTTAAAGGCACAGCCTAAGTTTTTAGTTGAGACACTATCAATTCATGAAGCTGCACCCGGACACCATTTTCAAATCGCACTTCAGCAAGAAATAAAGGGTCTTCCAAGTTTTAGAAAATTTGGTGGCTACACTGTATTTGCTGAAGGATGGGCACTTTATGCAGAAAGCCTTGGTAAAGATCTCGGTTTATTCACAGATCCACTCATGTGGTACGGCCGCTTAGTAGACGAACAATTAAGAGCGATGCGTCTTGTCGTTGACACAGGCCTTCATGCTAAGGGCTGGTCACGAACGCAAGCAATTAAGTTTATGCTTGATAACTCCTCTATGGCTGAGTCTGATGTTACGGCAGAAGTTGAACGTTATATAGGCTGGCCTGGACAGGCCGTTTCATACAAGGTGGGACAGTTTAAAATTCAAGAGCTAAGAGATTATTCAGAACAACAACTTGGTAATAAATTTGATATTAAAGCATTTCATACTCAAATCTTGATTGATGGCGCACTGCCAATGCCAATTCTAGAATCTAAGATTAAAAAGTGGGTTGAATCACAGCGATAATTTTTGCTTTTTGGGTCAACATTAGTTGGCCCTTTGCTTGTAATGCTACCATCAAGTAAAATTTACTTGTTTATAGTAATTTGAGAAAACAATGGGCGCAGAACAATTTTGGCAAACTAAATCGCTTGAGCAAATGAATGACCAAGAGTGGGAAAGCATTTGTGATGGGTGTGGTAAGTGTTGTCTACATTCTTTTATAGACAGTGATGAAGAGGATTTTTCTAGTACTGATCACATACGAGAGGGAGAAACGCTTATATATTCAAGTTTAGTTTGTCAGTACATCGATGAGCAGACCTGTGCATGTACACGTTATGCAGAAAGACAAACGCTCGTGCCATCTTGTGTCAAACTCACCAAAGAAAACCTGAAAGATATTTTTTTCATGCCTAATAGTTGTAGCTACAGGCGCCTTCATGAAGGCAGGGGCTTAGCAAGTTGGCATCCTTTGCTGAATAAAGGCAAAAAAGACAAAATGAATGAGCTTGGGATCAGTATTCAAGGTAGAGTCACTAAAGACAATACAATCGATATTGAAGAAGATTTTGAAGACTACATAGTCGATTGGCCAGAATTTGATTGTGATTAATTGAAACTCAGTAAAAAGCTAGACCTTTTCTCTCTAGCTTTTTACTTTTCATCTTTTTATTTTAGCGGTAAATCAACCTCTATTTTCAACCCGCCTAATTCGCTTTCTGAGGCATTAATCTCACCCTGATGTAAGTCAACAATTTGCTTAACAATGGACAATCCTATGCCATGCCCTGGCGTTTCTGTGTTCGACATATTTGGAACACGAAATAGATGATCAAAAATTTGCCCTAGATGCTCTTTTGGCACAGATGGCGCGCTATCTTGTACTATTATTTTAAAATAATGCTCACAAGCCGCAAAATGCACGTCAATCTCACCATCCTTATGTGTGTATTTTTTTGCATTGCTATATAAGTTAGCAATTAATTGTTTAACCCTAAATGGATCTATGTGTGCGAAAGTTTCGTTAAATTTATTAGCCCCAATTGTTAGTTTTTGTTCTGTAGTTTGAGTCGCCAATTCATCATGAATATCGCTAACAAATTTGTTAAGATCTGTTTGTTGAGTACTTAATGTGAAATTCGCAGTTTCAAGTTTAGCAAGACCTGCTAAGTCCTTAACTAAGTGGTTTAGATCTGTAAGTTTTTCACTAATTTTAGTAAGGTTTTCAGGTTTACACTCGATGATTCGATGTTGCATCGCTTCAATATGCAAGCTTGCTATGGTAACTGGGTTACTCAGGTCGTGAGCAATTTGCGAGAATAATTGGTTTCTTTGTTCAAGTAGTTTATTGAGATGCAGTCTTTGTTGTTGTTCTAAAACACGATTTTGTCTTATTTTAATGTAAATAATCATCGTAAAGGAGACGAATACAATAAATAGAATGATGAATACCATTTGTTGATTTTGTTGGTGAGCTAACGCATTACTGATTAATAGGTTTTCTTGTTCTTTCTCAGCAAGTTTTTGTTCTTTTTCTTTAGCTTCAATTGTATTCTGCAAAAACGCTAATCTATTTGCATAGTTTTCTTTATGCGAAATAGACTGTAACTCAAGTAATTTGTTTTGTACCAAATAAGCGTTTTCAAAGTCTTTCATTATTGAATAAGCACGATGCATGATGCGAAGGCTTGCTTGTCTTCTGTCTTTCAATGTATCTACATCACCAAATTCGAACGCTTTTTTCGCATAGCTAAGCGCCTTTTTGGGGTTGTCAATTGCAAGGTTTAATTCGGCTAGATGATTCCAGACAGAGGTTTTTAACTGGTAGTCTTTTTTAGTTTTGTCTAGGAAGGAATAGTTTTCTTCCTCAAGTATGATTGCCTTTTGAATCTCTCCTTTACCAGCATAGTTTAAAGCTAGATTATGCTTAGACCATGCAGTATTTCGTTGATGCTTTATATAGCGAAAAACAGAAATCGCTTCCTCAGCGTGTTCAATACCAAGATCGAAGTGTTTCAGTTTGTAAGATTGGAATGATAGTTTGGCAAGGCTATGACCAATATCTTGTTTATTATCTGATTTTCTGTCTAACGCTAACGCTTCAAGAAATTTATTGTATGATAATTGATGCTCGCCAATTTTATTGTATGAGTCCGCTATCCCAAATAAACTGTTTGCCATTCTTTTATCAGCAGCATTCAGTTTCTTATCTATCTCAAAGGCCTTGATCTTAAACTCTAATGCAGTTTGAAACTCACCAAGATGATCATAGGCACGTCCATAAAAGTAAAAGAGGCTAGAAAGATCTTTCTCAGTAAGCCAACTTTGGTATTCTTTTTGGTAAGTTTTTACAATGTTGATACCTTTGAGATAATGACTTGTTCTAAGTTCAATTGAAGCTTGTCTTACAATCCCATGCGTTAAAAACTCAATATTGCCAGATTTTTTATAATGGTATATCGCTTTTTTTATTGTTTCGCGTGCATCTTCATAGTCATAGTTATGGTACTGAATGTCTGCTAAATCTTTGTAGAGTCTTGCTGTCCATCTATGATTGTAATCAAAGCTTGGGCTATTTATTTCATTTAACAACCGTTGTTTGGCTTCGTCACTTCGACCTTCATTACTGAGCGCTTTACTATAAGAAACATAGTATTCACATGCCGCAATTTGGTCAGTCAGGCTTGTAGGATCAATTTGTTCGAAAGCTCTAAGTTTGAGCTTATTATTTGGTAACTTTTGAATTGCTTGGAGTTCAGCAATACTTTTAGCGTTAACGTGTGTGGTTGTAGTTAATAAAGCTAGGAAACAAAACAACCATAGCTTTGAGAACATAGACACTCTAGTTCGCTCCTTGAAAAAGATTGCGTATTTTACTTAATTGTAATTAAGCTGCAATTGCAAAAAACACATGTTCTATACTAAATGAGCTTAAGATTTATGAAATTCTGTCGATTATATAGAGCGTAACACTAAAAAATTTGTTAAAAAAGAGTTGCAAAGGTTGCGTTCATATAAAAAATAAGTAGGATCCCCATGCTCCAATCATTACGTTTTTCTACCAAAGTAACTGCTGCGGCGTCTTTGGTTTTAGTGATCATCTTAGGGCTGTTCACAATCAATAACTTCATTGTTATGAGAGCCCAAACACAAGAACAACTTACCGCTGTTTTGCACGAAATATCAAATTCAGTTTCTCAAAATATCGCCAACTGGTTGAATGATAGACTAAAAATTGTTGAGTCTGTTGCAAAAGGCCATAAACAGTCAGATACTGAATCAGATATCTTACGTCGTCTGAAAACAGCTGATATCGCAGGTGAATTTAAAAATACTTACATCGGTATGCCAGATGGTACATTCGTTTTAGATGACCCATCAATTCAGTTACCTGCAGATTATGACGCGACAACAAGGCCCTGGTATAAACTGGCAGAACAAAAGCGCTCTACAGCATTTACTACGCCTTATATAGATGTCACGACAAATGAGTTAATTATCTCAGCTGTCGTACCTTTATTTGAAAGTGGAAGACTAAGCGCTGTAGCTGGTGGTGATATTGATATGGCCACCATCACAGACATTATAAACGAAATTGACTTTTTAGGTTTTGGTTACGGCTTTTTACTGGATAGTGAAGGCAGAATTCTTTCTCACCCAAATACGAAATTAAACGATAAACCAATGACTGATTTGTTTGGCAAGCGCCTATCTCTGCAAAGTGAGTTTATTGAAATGCAGTTAGAGGGGGTAGAAAAAATCGTCTCTTTCGTGCCTATGAATGGCATTAATAACGTTAATTGGTATCTGGGTGTCGTAATTAATAAAGAGATTGCCTACTCATCGGTATCTTCATTTAGAAACATGGCTTTGATTTATCTTGTTATTGGTGTTGTAGCAATTGTTGTGATGCTTCAATTATTGCTTAAATATTTGATGAAACCTGTTAAAGAGTTAAATGATGCCATTAAAGACATTGCACAAGGGGAAGGTGATTTAACACAACGTTTAAGCTGCTCCAGTGAAGATGAATTTGGAGAACTGTCGACACAATTTAATATCTTTGTAGACAAGATCCATGACTCAATTAAGCAAGTGCGAGAATCTACCTTAACCCTACAACAATCTATTACCAGTATGAATGAGCAAGCGAATGATGCGCTTTCTTTGTATAACGATCAAACGAAACGTACTGATAGTGTAGCAACTGCCATCAATGAATTGTCTTCTAGCGCGCAAGAAATAAGTAGTAATGCACATAATGCATCTGAGCTAGCTTCTGAAGCAAATAAGCTTAGTGCAGATAGCCAAGATGTACTTAATTCAAATATTGCCGGAATTTCTTCTTTGAGTGACAAGATGGCTCAAGCACAAGACACAGTAACCAGTCTTGATCAACATTCAGCAAGTATTGGACAAGTACTTGAAGTGATAAAAGGTGTCAGTGAACAAACTAATCTTTTAGCGCTTAATGCCGCGATTGAGGCCGCTAGGGCCGGTGAAGCCGGAAGAGGTTTCGCTGTCGTTGCTGATGAAGTGAGACAACTTGCACAACGCACACAAGAGTCAACTCAAGAAATCGAAAATACCATTTCAGACCTTCAACTTGGATCTAGTACAGCTGTTGCCGTTATGGTCGAAGCGTTGAAAGATTCTTCAGAAAGTGCAGATAAAGCTGCTGCGGCAGGTGATAAAATGCAATCTGTTACATCTGCCATTGACGCAATTGATGGTGTTAACCATGCTGTGGCAAGCGCAACTCAACAACAAAACGATGTTATACATAACTTAGATTCTAATATTCATCACATCAGCGACATCAGTAAACAAGGTGTCGATAACCTTCATCAGACTTTAGAAGAATGTAGAACACTTCAAGCTCAATTTAGAAACTTAGAAGAGATGTTATTAAAGTTTAAAGTTTAATTACACATAAGCTCTATTATAAAAAGCTCCTTTTGGAGCTTTTTATATTTTTGGCGCTGATAGATATAAATATGGATTAAAAGGAGATATAAGCCGTAATTAATTATATCTTCATCCCTCTGGTGTATTCATATAAATTATTACGCCTGTAATAAAATTGTATTTTTTGCGCAACACCACTGTCATTTTACCTCTTTAAACTGCACGCAATTTCATAACAATCAATCTAAGGTGTATGCGATGAAGTGCATTAACCCTCTGCTTCTTGCAGGTGTTTTAGCAACAGCAACTGGTGTTCACGCCAATTCTTTAAATCCTGTTGTTGAAAAAAGTGCAGCGATTAATGACTCTGCTTTAAAAACTCAGGGAAAAATTGACTCTATTTCTGACTCTATGCAGTCGAAATTGCAACAATTCAAAACATTAAATAAAGAAATTGATGGTTTGATGGTTTACAACAGTCAATTAGATAAACAAATTCAAAATCAATTAGCAGAGATGGCAGACATCAATGCATCAATGGACCAAGTGTCAGTAATTGAGCGCCAGATCACCCCGTTAATGCTTAACATGATTACAGGTCTTGAGCAGTTTGTTGCTCTAGATGTGCCTTTCTTATTAGAAGAGCGTAAGCAGCGCGTTTCAAAGCTTCGTGAAATGATGGAGCGTGCTGATGTGACATCAAGTGAAAAGTTCCGCCGTGTACTTGAAGCTTACCAAGTTGAAGTTGAATACGGTCGTACCATTGAAGCTTACCCAGCGCTTATTAACGTTGCCGGTCAAGAACGTGAAGTTGATTTTTTACGTATCGGTCGTCTCGAACTGATGTATGTCACTAAAGATGGAAAAATGGCTGGTATTTGGGAAAAAGAATCAAAACAATTTAAAGAATTACCAGATACAAACATCAGCCAAATAAATAAAGCGCTACGCATAGCACGTAAGCAACTTGCCCCAGATATGTTAACGCTACCAATCAATGCTGCGAAATAAGAGGTCTTAAAATGAAACTGTTAAAGAAATTTAGTCAAGCTGCGATTTTAGCGACGACATTCGGTTTATCAGGCGCAGCAATGGCCGACGAACTTAACTTAGATGCGTTACTTAAAACATTAGAGCAAGGGCAGGTTGCACAAACTGCCGAAAATAAAGCCAGAGAAGCGGAATTTGTCGCAAAACGTAATGAACAAGATGCGGCACTTCGTAAGCTTACTTCAGACAGAAATGCCCAATTAGCGCGCTCAGAGCGTTTTGAAACGTCATTTGAAGAAAACGAAATTAAGTTACAAAACTTGTCTGATACGTTAAGTAAACGTATGGGTACACTAAAAGAGCTATTTGGTGTGCTTCAGCAAGTATCTGGCGATGCCAGTAATAAATTTCAAACATCTGTTGTTTCTGCTGAAATTTCAGGTCGTAGTGCATTCATGGATGAAATGGCAGCAAAGATGGGCTCAAGTTCAAAACTTGCTTCAATTGAAGACATCGAAAAGGTGTGGTTTGAACTACAACGTGAAATGACAGAGCAAGGTAAAGTTTCTCGTTATAACGCAGAAGTCATTGTTGCTGGTGGCGAGAAAGTAAATAAAGAAGTTCTTCGTGTTGGTGCGTTTAACTTAATCGCTGATGGCAAATATTTAACTTTCAACCCTGTTACAAAAACAATTTCTGAACTAACAAGACAACCAGTTGCACGTTATCAGACTTCAGCGGCAGATTTACAAGCAGCAAATGGCGGAGTCGTTGATTTTGCACTAGACCCAACAGGCGGTTCTATTTTAGGCCTTTTAGTTCAAGCACCAAATACAGAAGAGCAGGTTCACCAAGGTGGCTCTGTTGGTTATGTGATTTTAGCAACCGGTGTTATCGCTTTACTTATCGCACTTGAACGTTTCATTAGTTTAATGTTAATGAGTGCTAAAATTCGTCGTCAACTTAAAGACACGACACCTCGTGAAGATAACCCGCTAGGTCGTGTGATGAAAGTTAAAGAGCAGTACCCAGATGTTGCTTACGACACGCTTGAGTTAAAGCTAAGCGAAGCAATCCTTCGTGAAATGCCAAAGATTACTCGTAATCTAACCCTGATTAAGATTATCTCAGTTGTAGCGCCACTACTAGGTCTACTCGGTACTGTAACGGGTATGATTAACACTTTCCAAGCAATCACTCTATTCGGTACTGGTGATCCTAAACTGATGGCGGGCGGTATTTCGCAGGCACTTGTTACAACTGTACTGGGTCTAGTAGTAGCTATCCCAACCGTATTCTTATACACGCTTTTAAATACGCGTTCTCGTAACTTGCTACTTATCTTACAAGAACAAAGCGCAGGCATTATTGCAGAGCGTAGCGAGAAAGGAGCGTAAACGTGGTTTTATTGCTAGATGCAATTAACGCACTACGCAGCTTTCTAGATACAGGTGGCCAGGTACTCCTGGTCATCGGTGTACTTATCTTCGCAATGTGGTTACTTATTTTAGAGCGCTTCATATATTTATTCGGTTTATACCGTCAACAGCGCAAAGAGGTAATCGCTAGCTGGAAAGCACGTTCAGAGCGTAATAGCTGGAATGCGGAACAAATTAAACAAGCTCAGATTTCACGTATTGGGATTAAGTTGAATACAAACCTGCCATACATTGGCGTCATGGTTGCTTTATGTCCTCTATTGGGGCTATTAGGCACAGTTACAGGCATGATTGAAGTTTTCAATGTGATGGCCATTACAGGTACAGGTAGTGCACGTTCAATGGCTGCGGGTGTGTCTAAAGCAACCATTCCAACCATGGCCGGTATGGTCGGTGCACTTTCTGGTGTATTTGCTGTGACATTTTTACAGCGCAAAGCAAAACGTGAAGTCGAGTTATTAGAAGATAAATTGTTGCTAGATCATTAAGCAACATAAGGTAAAGAATTATGAGAGCGCCATTAGCAAAAGTTTTTCAAGAAGAAGAAGCAGAAGAAATTAATATGACCCCAATGCTAGATGTTGTATTCATCATGCTTATTTTCTTCATCGTTACCGCTTCTTTTGTAAAGGAAGCAGGTATAGATGTAAACCGTCCAGAAGCAGCCACAGCAGTTAAAAAGCAACGTGCAAATATTTTAGTGGCGATTTCTGACAAAGGTGAGATTTGGATAAATAAACGTCAGATTGATATTCGTGCTGTCCAAGCAAATATCGAACGTCTAAAAGCTGAAAACCCACAAGGCAGTGTAGTTATCCAAGCTGATAAGAAGGCGACAACTGAGCTACTTATCAAAGTAATGGATGCTTCAAGAGCTGCAGGCGCGTTCGATGTATCAATTGCTGCGCAGGAATCATAGGAGCAAAAATGCGTTACTTAACCGCTTTATTAATTGCTGCCACTATCACCTTCTTCCTATTTCTGGGAATGCAGGCTTTGATCCAGAGTGGCGAAGGTGCAATGACTGAGCCTGCAAAAGGACAAGTACTTGACTTTGTAAGGTTAAAGAAAGAAGAAACGGTTCAAAAGAAAGAACGTAAACCACAAAAGCCACCTACACCTAAGGAGCCACCACCACCAATGGAGGCGCCTCAAATGCAGGCAAATAATCTAGATGCTGTTGGCACTGATTTTGATTTTAGTGCTGATGTACAAGCAGATGTTGATTTGGGTGGTGGTTTAGCTTTGGAATCAAGTGATGGTGAGTATCTTCCTATCGTTAAAGTAGCACCAGTCTATCCAAGACGAGCTCTTTCAAGAGGGATTGAAGGATACGTAATTGTTGAGTTTATAGTAACTAAACAAGGCACTGTTCGTGACCCTAAAGTGATTACTGCTGAACCACAGAGCATTTTCGACAGAGCAGCGTTGGATGCAGCTTTGAAGTTTAAGTATAAACCCCGTGTTGTGAACGGCGAGGCGGTTGAAGTGGCCGGTGTACAAAACAAAATCTCTTTCCAGATCAATGGCTAGATTTTGTGTGTGTTGCGAGGAAATATAAATGAATATTAGAAAGTTAACTTTAACCGTTAGTATTGTTTTATCAGCGTCAGTTTTACCAAGTTTATTATCGGTTACGCCTTTCACTGACATCAATACAGTTTACGCTGAGACTAAAACAAAGCGTGTGCCGGCACTTAGAAACAAAGTGTATAGCCAATTGGCGAGAGCTCAAAAACTTGCTGATGAGGGTAAAGTTCAAGAAGGCCTAGAAGCGTTAGACAACATCAAAGCAAGAGCAAGCAGCATGAATGCTTACGAAGTTGCAATGATGTATAACTTCTATGGCTTTATTTACTATAACGAAAATCAGTTAGATAAGGCGATTGAATCATTTGAGAAAGTGATTTCAGAAGAACAAATTCCTGAATCTTTGAGGCAATCTACTACTTTTAGTTTGGCCCAACTTGCTATGGCAAACAATGATTATGCGAAGGTGATTTCATATCTTGATAAGTGGAAACTGGGTAACTCTAAGCCAATTGCAAACAGTTATTATGTTTTACGTGCCAACGCGCATTACCTGCAAAAGCAATATAATGAAGCGCTTGAAAGCATCAATGTCGCGATAAGCTTTGCTGAAAGCCAAAGCGAACAACCTAAAGAAAACTGGTTGGTTTTACAACGCGCGCTTTATTATTCTTTGAATCAACCTGAGCAGGTGGTTCAAGTTCTTGAAAAAATGGTGAAGCTTTATAATAAGCCAGAGTATTGGGTGCAGCTCGGCGGCATGTATGGCGAAGTGGGCGATGGAAAAAAACAACTCGCTATATTAGAGGCTGCCAAACAACAAGGCTTTATACGTTCTAAGAATGAAATCATGCAGTTAGCCCAGGTGTATATGTACAACGGTTTGAACTATAAAGCTGCCTCGGTATTAAAAGAGGGCGTTTCAAGCGGTAAGATTGAAAATAGTGCAAAAAACCAGGCATTCATCGCAGAGGCTTTCGTTCAAGCTAAAGAGGATGAAAAGTCCATTTCACATTTTAAGCAGGCTGCCGCTAAGGTTGAACATGGTAATTATTCTCAAAGGTTAGCTGAGGTTTATTTGAATTTAGAGAAGTTCGAAGAAGCTGCAGATTATGCTCGTGAAGCCCTTGATAAAGGCGAGCTCAATTTCGAAGCCAATGCATACGTAGCACTTGGTATGGCACAGTACAACCTTGAAAATTTTGACGCATCCATTTTGGCTTTTGAGCAAGCTGAAAAGCATAAAAAATCTTCGAGACTTGCTAAACAATGGATCAAGTTTGTCAAAAAAGAGAAATTACATTCAGAAAGCTTAAAGCAAGCACTTTTATAAAGAAAAGAATCGCAACACCAAAGCCGTTGTTAGTTTAACTATCACGGCTTTTTCTATTTATAATCAATTATAATTTAATTCCTTAATAAATATTCCATTCACAAAGATGTATTAATACTGTCATCTAACTTTATATTTAATGTAACCCAACAGTAACAAAACTCCATTAATTTATGCATCAAGCTTTTTTGCGTTTATAACGACTTATTATATTTTTTGGAGATTAAAATGAAACTTTCTGGGTTTTTTAAAGCTAGCCTAATTACTTCTGCTCTTGTACTTGCTGGTTGTGGCGGTGGTGATATCAACGTAACACCAACAACAAATGATAACCGTGTAGACAACTCTACTAGCAATGTAACAAATAATACTGGAAGTGATAACTCAGGAAACAATGGCGGCGGTACTACAACACCACCGACTACTGCAATTGAATGTGCTTCTTACACAATGGATGGTGTTGAGTTTAAAGGTAAGCCTGATGACGCAAATAAAAACTGTGTTTATAGCCAAGCCTTTGCAAGTAACGCAAAAGACATTACTGCTTCTTTCTTAATCCCTGCTTTGCCAGATGGTGGTGCACACATTTTTGAAGGTGAACTATTCATCGGTGCTGATGTAGACACATCGAAAGGTGGCGTGATTGATGTTAACGGACCTACTTTAACAATAGAAGCTGGTGTAAACATTGCCTTCACTAAGCCAGAAAGCTTTATCCGTATTGCTCGTGGTGCAAACATCGAAGCAATTGGTGAAATCGACAAGCCTATCGTATTCACAAGTATCAGCGACATTGATGGCGATGATTCAACTTCTGCACAAATTGGTGACTGGGGCGGTATTCAAATTAACGGTATGGGTCAATCAATTCGTTGTGCTAAAGCAGATGCAGAAGCAGGCCAGTGTAACCATAAAGCAGAAGGCATTGTTTCTTATTACGGTGGTAATGATGCGGCTGATGACAGTGGTACGTTAAAGCATGTTGTTATTAAATATGCAGGTTATGAAGTAACACCAGATAACGAACTAAATGGCTTAACGCTTAATGCTGTTGGTTCAGGTACTGAAATTGAGTTCATTCACGTTCACAATGGTGCAGATGATGGTGTCGAATTATTTGGCGGCTCTGTAGATATCAAACACATTGTTATCACAGAATCAGTTGATGACGGTATTGACTGGGATGAAGGTTGGAAAGGTAATGGTCAGTTTATCCTAGTTCATTCTAAAGAGCACGGTAATCACGGTTTTGAAACTGATGGTGCAAAGAAAGCGCCAAGTGAAGATTCTGAGTTAGTGACTACTGTTTCTTACCCTACCATTGCAAATGCTACTGTTGTTACAAATGGTAAAGTTGATGCTGAAGCACGTAAAAACACAGGTGCTGGTATGGAAATGAAAGAGTGGGGTAAAGCGAAGCTAGTAAATATGCTATTTGTTAACTCTTCTACTCAATCTGGTGCAGGTTGTTTTGACCTATTCAATGATAAAGACCAATCACATGAAGCGGGTGTTCACGCAAATGCTAAAGCTGGTGATATTTCGTTCTCGAACTCTATCTTCGCTTGTGGTTTAAACTTCGAAGAGATTAACACTGAACTTACTGGTGACCTTGCAGGTTTCGATATTGAGCAGTGGTTCTTAGCTGGTGAAATGAACAAACTAATCGGCTTTGCTGATTTCTCAAATGTACTAGCTGAAGACGGTGTTACGACTAAAGGCACAATTACTGATAAAGATGGCAATGCGGTTGCTATCGAGTCTGCAAAACTGAATGCTGATAACTCATTCTTCGACGATGTTGCATTCATCGGTGCAATCGGTGAAGGCGCTAGCAACGAGTGGGTTGAGTTTGTAAAAGCGTCTATGGCACGTAAAAACTAATCTAAACCACAAAATAAACTGATAGGGCGCACTTTTGCGCCCTTGTTGAATCAATTTGGTTTAGAGGAATTAAAAATGAAACCAATAAAGCAATTTAAGGCAAATTTAATTACCTTATCTTTACTTTCTTTATTGGCACCAGCATCACAGGTTTTAGCTGCAGATGAAACTGCACAAGAAATTGAAGAAGTTGTTGCTGTTGGTAGTCGCCTTAAAGGAAGCGCGAGCGCTGTTATTGAAGAGCGTAAAAATCAAGCGTTCGTTGCAGATATCATGGGTTCTGAACAGATTTCAAGAACCGGAGATAGTGATGCTGCGTCCGCACTTCGCCGTGTAACAGGTTTAAGCTTGGTAAATGATAAATTTATCTATGTACGTGGCTTGGGTGAACGTTATTCAAGTGTCCGCTTAAATGGTGCAATTGTACCAAGTCCTGATTTAACCCGAAATGTTATTCCACTCGATATTTTCCCTTCTAGTATTATCGAATCGCTTGCAGTTCAAAAAGCTTACTCACCAGATATGCCGGCCGCATTTGGTGGTGGTGATGTAAATATTCGTACTAAAAGTATTCCATCGGATCGAGTATTTAAAATTGAAGTTGGTGGTGCTTATAAAGACACTAATGATACTGGCCTAGTTTATAACGGTAGTGATGATGACTGGTTAGGCAAAGACGACGGTCTACGCCAAATGCCAGCAGAAATCCAAATGGCATTAAATACCTATATAAACGGTTTATCTGATTTATCTGTGCGAAATATTCGTAAAGTTGAATCTCAAACACAAGGTTCAGACATTGGCCAGGACGCTGCAATTGCGCTAAATAAAGGTTTAATCAAAGCTTTACCACGTGATTTCGGTATGGTCGAAAAAAGTATTGACCCTGACTTCGGTGCAAAAGTTGTGTTTGGTGATCGCTTCGATGATGTATTTGGTTTTGGTGGTCAACTTGGTTTCTTAACTTCTGTTGCCTATGATAATGAATGGTCTAATAGCACAGAGTTTAACTCAGTTTTAGCAACAAAAGACACTGAGGAACTAGAGTGTAGTAAAGATACTTTTACTTGTTATTCTGCTAAAGAAGAAAAACAGTCTACCAAGAATAACATCAAACTAAATGCCTCATTAAATGTTGGTTACAAACTTGATGGACACGATATTAATGCAGGTTACATGATGCTTCGTGATACTGAGAATGAAGCGTCATATGCAATGTATCAAGAACCATCAAAGTCATTAAGTATAGAAAGTGGACAAGTTACACGTAAAAACCTGACTTCTTTTGAACAACGTGAGCTTGAAATTCTTCAGCTCAGAGGTACTCATAACTTAACTTGGTCATTACTTGATGGTGTCGGTGTAGATTGGCATTACACAGATTCAACCGCAACGACTGATATTCCAAGCGAATTAGAAGTATCTGTACGTGATTTATACGTAAATGGTCAATACTCAGAAACAGTTTATACGGGTAGTTCAGGCGGTAATCCTTATTTATACCGTTACGTAGCGATGGAAGATGAAGTAGAGAACTTTGGTTGGAACGCAAGTAAAGCTTTTTACTTTGATGGCTCTGAGTTAGAGCTTAAAGGCGGTGCTTTCTTTGTCGATAAAACGCGTGATTACCGAACTGATTTCTTAAAATATCGCTTTGGTCAAAATGAAAGCCTTTCACTTGCAGACACGCCTTCGCAAGCTTTAGGTATAGGTTCTTACTTCAGAGATGATTCAACTGTCGATATGACTGATGTTGAGCTTCTTTTCCAAGAGCCAGCTGCTGATGACTATCTAGCAGCTCAGAAAATCGATGCTTATTTTGGTAGCTTTGATTATCTAATGGGTGAAAAATGGCGCTTTTCTGGTGGTGTTCGTTATGAAGACTTCCGTCAGGTAGCACTGGCATATTCTCGCTCAATTTTTGATCCAGCATTGCTTGCTGACAAACTTAGTGAAGAAGCAATTCAACAAGCGAGTGTGATGGAAGATGATTACTTTGGTTCTTTCTCTGTCACATATAGCGAAAAGTCTTATCAGTTACGATTTGGTTATGGCCAAACAATTGTTCGCCCGGACTTGCGTGAATTAACACCAGTTCAGTACCAAGATCCTTTAACAGATTATCGTACACTCGGAAATCCAACGCTTGAATCAAGTTATTTAGATAACTTTGATTTCAGAGCTGAGTTTTATATGGAAAATGGTGACAATTATTCAATCGGCGCATTCTATAAAGACATAGATAAACCAATTGAAGCCTTGTTAACAGAAGCGGATGGTCGTTTCACTCTAGAGTTCGACAATGCTGATACGGCTTTTGTTTATGGTATTGAAGCTGAATGGTTGCTTGAGTTATCTGCTGATGCACTAGGTGGCGCAATATTTACATCAGGTAATGTTACATTGAGTGATTCAGAAGTTGAAATATTAGAAGCTGACAAGGGTGATCTTACAAACCTTAAGCGTAGAATGACAGGTCATTCTAAGTATGTTGCTAACTTCCAACTTAACTATGATTCACATAACGGTAATCACCAGGCATCAGTAATTTATAATGTATTTGGTGATCGTATTTTAGCGGCAGGCGTTAATGATTTTGATGATGCTTATGAGCAGCCAATAAACTCATTAGACCTTGTTTATAGTTATTATCCAAACTTTAATACAACAGTAACATTTAAAGTGAAGAATCTATTAGGTCAGAACTTTGAAGTACAACAAAATAACGTTGTGATCCGTGAAAAAGAAATGGCTCAACAAATCAGCTTAGATGTTTCAATGGAATTCTAATCTGAGTTAAAACGTATCAGTAAGCCCACTAAACGGAGTGGGCTTATTTTTAAATGCATGTAGAACACATCTTACATATGCGTTAAAACTAAAATAGATGAAAGTTTTTAAATTTAACAAGATAAAGCTAGTGCTATTTGTTGATTTTTGCTAGTTTTAGACGTCTAGACTCACGCAATGATTCTAAATAATTTGATACAAGGTAAAAGACTATGAATAAAGTAGGACTCGTTGGTTGGCGTGGTATGGTTGGCTCCGTTTTAATGGAGCGTATGCAGCAAGAAAATGATTTTGATAAGATTGAAGCGCATTTTTTTACAACTTCTCAAACTGGTCAATTAGGACCTAACATTGCTGGCACGCCTAAACCGTTGCTTGATGCAAATGACGTGACTGCTTTGTCCCAAATGGACATTATTATTTCTTGCCAAGGTGGTGATTATACAAAATCTGTCTATCCACATTTAAGAGAGTCAGGCTGGAGTGGATATTGGATTGATGCAGCTTCTGCACTTAGAATGGAAAGCGACAGTATCATTGTTTTAGATCCAGTGAATAACGATGTTATTAAGCAAGGATTAGAGCAGGGCGTTAAAACTTTTGTAGGCGGTAATTGTACCGTATCGTTAATGTTATTAGCTCTAGGCGGTCTATTCGAACGTGATTTAGTTGAGTGGGTTTCTCCAATGACTTACCAGGCTGCATCTGGTGCTGGCGCGCGTAATATGCGAGAGCTGATCACACAAATGGGTGAGATTAATTCAGAAGTTAAATCTCTATTAGATGATCCAAGTTCAGCAATACTCGAGATTGATAAACTAGTAGCTGAGAAAATTAAATCTGATTCGTTACCTAAAGACCAATTCGGTGTGCCGCTAGCTGGCAGTTTAATTCCATGGATTGATGTGCCAATGGAATCTGGCCAGTCAAAAGAAGAGTGGAAAGCGCAAGTAGAAGCAAACAAAATTTTAGGCTCTAGTCGTTCACCAATTCCAATTGATGGATTATGCGTTAGAATTGGCGCAATGCGTTGTCATTCCCAAGCAATGACCATTAAGTTAAGAGAAGACTTAAGCGTCGATGAGATTGAAAGCATTCTTGCTAATCATAATGAATGGGTACGTGTTATTCCAAATGATAGAGATATCACAGCAGAAGAATTAACACCTGTAAAAGTAACAGGCACATTGGATATACCAGTTGGTCGTATTAGAAAATTAACGATGGGACCGAAATATATTAGTGCATTTACTGTAGGTGATCAGCTACTTTGGGGAGCAGCTGAACCATTAAGAAGAATGTTAAGAATTATTATAGATTAATTCTTTTTCCAAAATTTATTAAATAAGTTTGGAAAATTTTCTTTAAGGGACTTAGGTTTATTTTTAAATCTTTTTCCCTTAGGTTGAAATTTAA
This sequence comes from Pseudoalteromonas sp. BZB3, assembly GCF_040104455.1. Taxonomy (NCBI): domain Bacteria; kingdom Pseudomonadati; phylum Pseudomonadota; class Gammaproteobacteria; order Alteromonadales; family Pseudoalteromonadaceae; genus Pseudoalteromonas; species Pseudoalteromonas sp. BZB3. The sequence continues at coordinate 171,847 of NZ_JBECOS010000013.1, forward strand.
CTACTTGATGATAAGGTAGTTCTTTACCAGTTAGTTCTTCAAATAATAAACCTGGCACTAGATCAAGTTCGTCAATATAAGGGTAAGGTAAACTATCTTTAATTGGGAAATTATAATCGAACAGCTCGTCTGGTTTACTAGTTAGTTTTATATTAAATTCTTTTCCTTGTAATAAACACCAATTACAAAAATCTAAAAAATCATACTCTGTATTACAGCCACATATAATAAATGCAACCGCCCAATTATCCCAATGCCAAAGACTTTTAAGCTTTTCTGTATAAATTACATCAAAATCTTTGATATCATTGCTTGTTAATTTTGCTAATATCGATTTAAGTGTTTCATTTGGATCTTCTGGAGATTGACTTACTTTTTCTAAAATTTCCCAAAAGGTTTGTTCATTCATTTTGATAGGCCAGCTAATAAGTGAGGGCAAATTCTAGCATTTTTTTACTCTTTAGTTAATATCGCATAATTTACGTTATGTTAAATTGCAGTGTTTATATATTTATGAGCACTTTGGTTTAAAAACTTTAGTTTACATAGCCTCTCTAAATCTCTAAACTATGTCCAATACTAACCAATATCGGACTTAATATGATTTTCCCGTTAGTTGATACTGTAAAGCAATTAAGATATATGATTGCCCATGTTGAAGATGCTACCCTTAGAACCGAATATCCTGAATTAGAATCTCAACTGACAGCATTGAACTCTAAACATGACTTTATAATTTCAGATTATGAATTTTTGTTAAAGTTTCTATATGTTTACGGAAGAAAATCTGAAGCAACATTTAATCGTTTTCGAAATGAAATCGAACGATTCTATTTATGGTCTTGGCATTTTACAAAATCATCAGTTTTCAATTTAAAGCGTGAAGACATAGAAGCTTACGTTGATTTCATGGTAAAGCCTGAAAAAGCTTGGTCGACAAATTCTGTACAATGGCGGTTTAAAGATAAAGACGGCATAAAATGCATTAATGATAAATGGCGTCCCTTTATAGAAAAAGAAAATGGTGTTAGTCAACAAACGCTTGCAGCTATGTTTACTGCGTTAAATGTATTTTATAAATTTGCACAATTAGAAGAAAAATCAGCTTTTAACTATGTGCCTGTAGTTAAAAAAAATTCTCCATATTTAGTTGTGCAATCTCAAATCAATATGCCGGATACTCTAAGTGACCTTCAATGGGAATATGTCTTCGGTGTGACAAAAGATAAATGCGTAAAAGAGCCTAAATTCGAAAGGAATTTATTCACCTTAGCTTGTTTAAAAGGGTTATATCTTAGAATTTCTGAATTATCAGATAGACCACAATGGTCACCAGTTATGAGTCATTTTTGGCAAGATTCTGATAATTACTGGTTTTTGCGTGTTATGGGTAAAGGTAACAAATTGAGAGATGTTACTTTAAGCGAAGAATTTTTGGAATATTTGAAAAGGTATCGTATTCATAGAGGTTTTGAACCTTTACCTCGCGCAGATGATCCATCCCCTATCCTTCATAAATTACGTGGACAAGGTGGTATGAATGTCAGACAGATCAGAAGAATTGTTCAAGAAAGTTTTGATCTTGCAATCGAAAAATTAGAAAAAGATGGTTTCGAAGATGAATCAGAACAACTTAAAGCAGCTACATCTCATTGGCTTCGTCATACAGGTGCCACGCATGATGCAAAGCATCGACCACTGAAACACCTTTCCGAAGATCTTGGGCATTCAAAAATTGCGACGACAGACCAGATTTACATACAAACTAATGTGTCAGATCGTGCAAAGTCTGGCTCTAAGAGAACTTTATAATAGCGTATTGTGATTATGTTAAATTGAATGTGGTTGAATTATTTCAACCACATTACTCATATATTTAAAGTTTAGAAGCAATAAATTCAATTGGATGAAGTGGCTTCTTACCTTCAAATCTTTTAACTTGAGAACGACAAGAAAAGCCAGTCGACAAAATAGTATTCAATTGTTCATTTTTTATCTTCTTTTTCCAAGAAGATTCATACAATAACTTAGACTTTTCATAATTTTGCTTTTCATGTCCATATGTACCAGCCATACCACAGCAACCAGTTGTGGGGGTATTTAAGTCTAAACCTATCTGAGAAAAAATATTTTTCCAAGTTTTTGATGCTGACGGCATAGCTGTTGTTTCAGTACAGTGTGACAATAAGGTAAAGCTATTTTCACTGTTTATTTTTAGCCCGCTAAAATCAAATGATTCAAACAATTCATGTGCAAGTTTAACTTCGAAGCGACCTCTATCTTCAGAGCTTAAAATTGTTTTATATTCATCTCTATATACCATAACTAAAGACGCATCTAAACCAATCATAGGAATGTTTAATTCAGCTACTTGATTCAGAAACTGGCTTGAATTTTTTGCAGTCGTTTTAAATTCTTTAAGAAAACCTTTAACGTGTTGAGGTTTGCCATTTGGAACAAATGGCAGAACAAAAACGTTTTTTCCTAATGCTTCGATAAGTTTAATCGTTGCTGCAACAAGTTCTGCTTCATAGAAACTAGTAAATGGATCTTGTACGATTAAAACTGAATTGTTTTTTTCAGATTCAGAAAGTAAATTTACTGTTTCGAAATCAAATTTGTTTTTTGTTTTTATGCGTTCAGATATAGTAGGTACACTTAAGTTAGGTGTATCTACGTAGCCAATTATATTATTAATGAATTGTTTCCCAGGAAAATTATTTACAATAAAATTATTCAACCTAGGAAACTTTGACATAATTGGTGCTGTTGCTTCGACATTTCCTACGAGTAAATCTTTAGCAGGACGTAAATAAATACTGTGATAGAAATTTAAGAATCGAGCTCTAAATGTAGGAACATCCACTTTGATTGGGCAGGCTGAAGAACATGCTTTACAAGCCAAGCATTCATCCATCGCTTCTTTGACTTCGTGGTTAAAGTCGTAATTATTAGAGCCAGAGTTTCGGTACCTTTCCCACCAGGTAGTATCACTTTCTTTATTAATTAATTGCTTTTCAACTTCTAGAAGATTAACGCCCTGCTCTTCTTGAAGTCTTAACCATTCTCTAAATAATGATGCCCGCCCTTTTGGCGAATGACGTCTATCTTTGGTAACTTTATAAGATGGACACATTGGTGTGTCATCATCATAATTAAAACAAAGTCCATTACCATTACAATTCATCGCATTTTCAAAACTGTCTTTAACAGTTACATTTATTTTGCGATCAAACCAACTTCTTTTTTGTCCATCAACTGAAACAAGTGAGTCTTTACTTTCTATTGGCGTACAAATTTTTCCAGGGTTTAGTCTATTATTTTTATCGAACACTGCTTTTATTTTTCTAAGTTCGTTAAAAAGTTCTTCACCAAAAAATTCAGGACCATATTCACTGCGATAGCCCTTACCATGCTCGCCCCACATCAAACCATTATATTTAGCTGTAAGTGATACGACTTGATCAGAAATTTTTCTAAGTAACTTTTCTTGCTCAGGATCGCACATATCGAGTGCTGGTCTAACATGTAATACACCTGCATCAACATGACCGAACATACCATAATGTAGATTATGGCTATCAAGCAATGTTCTAAATTCTGAAATAAAGTCTGCTAAATTTTCAGGAGGAACGGCCGTATCTTCCGCGAAAGCGAGAGGTTTTTGTTTTCCCTTTGTATTACCAAGTAACCCGACTGCCTTTTTACGCATCGCATAAATTTTTAGAATTTCAGATTTATCGTTTGTTAGTTGATAACCGATAACACCTGCTTGTTTATTTTCGATAAGGGAGTCAAGCTTGTTACAAAGGTTATTAATTTTGTCATCCATTTCATTTTCTGTTTCTCCATTGAATTCAACCATGTTTAAACCCAACATTTCTTTGTCAGGGACATCTTGAATAAGATCCGAAACTGAATGCCAGATAATATCTTCTTTTGCTAGATTAAGAACTTTACTATCTACGGTTTCTACGGACGTTGCTTCTGCATCAACTAAAAATGGTGAATTACGAAGTGCAGAATCAAAACTATCATATTTTATATTTATTAAAGTTTTAAATGGTGCAATAGGTGTAATATTAAGTTTTGCTTCTGCAACTATCGCTAGTGAGCCCTCACTTCCTGTTATAACTCTAGATAAATCGAATGTAGATAATTCTTTATTAAAAACATTTTCTAAATCATAACCAGTTAAAAAGCGATTGAGTCTTGGGAATTTTTTTAGAATTAATTCTCTGTTACCTTCACATGAAGTAAGTACTTGCTTATATACAGATGATGTAGTTGTTTGTTGCTCTGCTAATAACTCAGCTTGTTCTTTAGTAATTTTACTTGTATTTAATTCGGTGCCATCAACAAGATATGATTTTAACCCTAAAACATGGTCACTGGTTTTTCCATATACTAACGAACCTTGTCCAGAAGCATCGGTATTTATCATACCGCCGATTGTTGCTCTATTACTCGTTGATAAATCTGGAGCGAAGAAATATCCATAAGGTCTTAAAAAATCATTTAACTGATCTTTAATTACACCCGCTTGAACTTTGACCCATTTTTCTTCTTCATTTATTTCTATAATTTCACGCATATGTCGTGATAAATCTAGAATGATGCCGGGTGTAAGTGATTGCCCATTAGTGCCTGTGCCTCCACCTCTTGGACCAAAAGTTAAAGACAAAAATGGATCTTGGTTGGCTGTTTGAAGTGCAATTTGAATATCTTTATTTGATTTAGGAAAAACTACAGCTTGAGGTACTTCTTGATAAATACTGTTATCAGTTGAATTAACAATACGTGTTGCGTAACTGGTATCAAGATCACCAGTAAAGCCTGAACTTTTAAGCTTATCTATATAGCTATTGATTAATTCATTTGCGTTATCTTGTTGAGAAATTTGAGCAATCATGACGGTTTTTACTTATTACTTATGACTCTATTGTATCACGGTAGAATGTTAAGAAAATTGAGTTTTATATTCTTTGTTACAGTTAGAAACAGAAAATTATATTTAACTTGCTATTATTTAATACAGGAGGCTGCTATGAAGAAATTTTTTACTTTGAGTTTAGGTTGTCTATTTGTAATATTAGCAATTATCTTTTTTGTTGTGCCTGGTCCTTCAATCATATTTGGTTTGGCTGCTCTAATGTGTTTTTCTTTTTATTACCCTAAAGCTAGAATCTATTTGAAGAAATTACAGCGAATTTTTAGAAATGTTTGTTACAGATTAGACAAAGTAAAATGAAAAAAAGCCGGCGATTGCCGGCTTTTCAATTAGTTTACTTTAAGTTTATCTGCTAAATACAACCAAGTTTCTAACACTGTATCAGGATTCAAAGATACAGAATCAATACCTTGTTCAACAAGCCAAGCAGCAAAATCTTCATGATCTGAAGGGCCTTGGCCACAGATACCAACATATTTGCCTTTGGCTTTAGCAGTTTGAATAGCCATAGATAAAAGTTTCTTAATTGCAGGATTTCTTTCATCGAATAGGTGTGCGATTAAACCAGAATCACGGTCAAGACCTAATGTTAACTGAGTTAAATCGTTAGAACCAATAGAGAAACCGTCGAAGTATTCTAGGAACTCTTCTGCAAGTAATGCATTTGATGGTAATTCACACATCATGATTACTTTTAAGCCATTTTCACCACGTTTTAAGCCATGCTCTTCAAGTAACTGTATTACTTGTGCTGCTTCTTCTAAAGTTCGAACAAATGGGATCATGATTTCAACATTCGTTAAATCCATGCCATTTCTAACGCGCTTAATTGCTTCACATTCTAGTGCAAAACATTCGCGGAAATCTTCAGAAATATAACGAGATGCGCCGCGGAAACCAATCATTGGGTTTTCTTCTTCTGGCTCATATTGTTGGCCGCCAACTAAGTTCGCATATTCGTTCGACTTAAAGTCTGACATACGAACAATAACGCGTTCTGGCGCAAATGCAGAGCCTAAAGTTGCAATACCTTCAACTAATTTTTCTATATAGAATTCAACTGGTGAAGCATAACCTGCAATCATTTCTTTGATTTCCGTTTGTAAATCAGCAGGTTGAGTATCAAAGTTGATTAAAGCTTTAGGGTGTATACCAATCATACGGTTGATAATAAACTCTAAACGCGCAAGACCAATACCAGCATGTGGTAATTTAGCGAAGTCAAACGCACGATCTGGATTACCAACATTCATCATGATTTTCATTGGTAAACTAGGCATAGAATCAATTTCTGAAGTAATTACTTCATAATCAAGTTTGCCTTCGTAGATATAGCCTGTATCACCTTCAGCACAAGAAACAGTTACTTCTTGATTATTAGTGATTAAGTCTGTTGCGTTACCACAACCAACAACAGCTGGAATACCAAGTTCACGAGCAATGATTGCTGCGTGACATGTACGGCCGCCACGGTTTGTAACGATCGCAGCTGCACGCTTCATGATTGGTTCCCAATCAGGGTCTGTCATATCAGTGACTAATACATCACCAACTTGTACTTTATCCATCTCGTCAATTGAATTAAGAACTCGTACAACACCAGAACCAATTTTATGACCGATTGCACGACCTTCTGCAATAACATTAGATTGTGCTTTAAGTTGGAATCGCTCCATCACGTTTGCGTCTTCATTAGAGCGAACTGTTTCAGGACGTGCTTGAACGATATAAAGTTTACCGTCATTACCATCTTTAGCCCATTCGATATCCATCGGACGGCCATAATGCTTTTCAATGATTACAGCTTGCTTTGCTAGTTCTTGTACTTCTTCATCTGTGATTGAAAAACAATTTGATAGTTCAGGTTCCATATCTACAATTTCAACTTGTTTACCGTGTGATTGATCACTTGAGTAAACCATTTGAATTGCTTTAGAACCAAGGTTTCTTCTAACTACAGAAGGTTTACCTTTGGCTAAAGTTGGTTTGTGAACATAAAACTCATCTGGATTAACAGCGCCCTGTACAACCATTTCGCCAAGACCATAACTTGACGTTACAAAAACAACATCCTCAAAACCTGATTCAGTATCGATACTGAACATTACACCTGAAGATGCTTTGTCTGAACGAACCATTCGTTGTATACCAGCCGATAGCGCAACGCCACGGTGGTCATAACCTTGGTGCACACGATAAGAAATTGCACGATCATTGAATAACGATGCAAATACGTGTTTGATTGCAACCATTACAGCGTCAATACCACGAACATTTAAGAATGTTTCTTGTTGACCCGCAAACGAAGCGTCAGGCATATCTTCTGCAGTTGCAGATGAACGAACTGCGAAAGAAACATCTGCAGATGCATCACCATGGAGCGTGTTATATGCGTCGCGAATAGCTTTATCTAGTTCTGGTTGGAAAGGTGTATCGATGATCCATTGACGAATATCAGCACCCACTTTAGCTAGGGTGTTAACGTCATCAACGTCTAATGTGTCTAGGATTTTGTGAATTTTTTCGTTTAAGCCTGATTGCTCTAAAAATTCATTGAAGGCTTCGGCGGTTGTAGCGAATCCGCCTGGTACTTGTACACCAGCGTTTGCTAGGTTTGAAATCATTTCCCCAAGTGACGCATTTTTGCCACCTACTCGAGGTACATCTTGCATACCTAACTCTTGATACCAGAGAACGTAGTCTTGCACGGAACTGTCTCCATAAACAAATTGTAATAAATGTGAGAGATTGTTTGACCATTAGTATAGTCGAGTGCATTCTACACTGGCAAAGCTAGTCGCGTAAACCGCGATAAGGAAAATAAACAAATTTCATTAGGCTTATTTTATGAGAACTGCTTTTTATATTTCTGATGGTACAGCTATCACATCTGAAGTTTTTGGTCATGCGACCCTTTCACTTTTTCCTGTTGAATTTCAACACAAAACCCTACCTTTCGTTGAAACAGTCGATAGAGCGCATGAAATTAAAGAGCTTATAAACAATACTGTTAGTGCAGATGGAGATAAGCCATTAGTATTTTTCACTTTTGTGAATCCAGAATTGTCCGATATTATTTCTTCGAGTAATGCTGTTTGTTATGACTTTTTAACATTAGCCAGCCATGTTCTTAAAAAAGAGCTAAAAACAGAACCTGTCCCTCGTATTCATAGAACGCACTCAATACACGAATCAAGTTATGACTTTAGGATTGACGCTGTTAACTATGCTTTAGCAAATGATGATGGCGCAAATATAAAGAACTACGAAGAAGCAGATATCATTTTGGTTGGTGTGAGTCGTAGTGGTAAAACACCGACTAGTCTATATCTTGCTTTACAGTATGGTATTAAAGCTGCCAATTATCCGATGACAGAAGACGATCTTGAAAAAGGTAACTACCCCAAATGCTTATTACCTTATAAAAATAAACTTTTTGGTTTAACAATCGACCCCGAGAGACTTTCTTTAATCAGACAGGAACGTATGGCTAATTCAAAGTATGCGTCAATTCGTCAGTGTCGGATTGAAGTGAGAGAAGTAGAAATGTTATTTAAGAAGCATAAAACACCTTACTTAAATTCGACGAAACACTCAGTAGAAGAGATTTCTGCAAAAATTATTTCTGAAGCTGGTTTAGTAAGGCGCAAATACTAGGTTTTATATCTGTACTTAGGAAATTTAAGGACTATTCTAAAATAAACCCCACAACTTTGTGTGGGGTTTATAAGTTAAATAAGCTTTATTCAATCAATAATTCAACTACTTTCTAGCATCTTTCAACAAATCAGCGACTAAAAAGCCAAGTTCTAATACCTGGTCAGCATTAAGTCTTGGGTCACATTGCGTTCTGTATCTTTGTGCTAAATCTTCATCAGATAAACCATAAGCACCACCAGTACATTCGGTAACGTGTTGGCCTGTCATCTCTAAATGAACTCCGCCTGCATATGAACCTTCTGATTTATGTACAGCAAAGAATTGACTAATTTCACGTAAGATATTGTTAAAGCTTCGTGTTTTATAACCAGTTGTCGCTTTTTCAGTATTACCGTGCATTGGATCAGAAGACCATATTACCTTACGACCTTCCTCTTGTACTTTTCTAACAAGTGCTGGAAGCTTTTCAGGCAGGATATCAGCTCCCATTCTTGTTATAAGTGTTAATCTACCTGGGATATTTTCTGGGTTTAAGGCATCTATTAATTCAATTAGTTCATCAGGCTTCATACCTGGACCAACTTTTACACCGATCGGGTTTTTAATTCCTCTGAAGAACTCGATATGTGCATGGTCTAGTTGTCTAGTTCGTTCACCAATCCATACAAAGTGTGATGAACAGTCATACCAATCACCAGTTAAATGATCTCTCCGTGTTAGGGCTTCTTCATAACCTAACAGTAATGCTTCGTGTGATGTATAAAGTGAAGTTTCTTTTAAACTAGGAGCTACAGATGAGTCAATTCCACATACTTCCATAAACTGAAGTGCGTCTTGAATTCTATCTGCTAATTGCTGGAACTTTTCTTTTAACGGGTTTGCTGCAACGAAACTCATGTTCCAACGATTCACTTGATGTAAATCAGCTAAACCACCTTGCGCAAATGCTCTTAATAAATTTAACGTTGCTGCACTGTGGTGATAAGCAGTCATTAATCTGTTTGGATCAGGTATACGAGCTGATTCTGTAAATTCAAAGCTATTCACAATATCACCACGGTACGATGGTAATGAAACACCATCAATGGTTTCATAATCGGAAGATCTTGGTTTGGCATACTGTCCAGCCATTCTTGCAATTTTAACTACAGGGCATTTTCCGCCATAAGTTAATACTACTGCCATTTGAAGTAATGTTTTAAACGTATCCCTAATATTCGCTGCACTAAAATCAGAGAATGATTCAGCACAATCCCCCCCTTGAAGTAAGAAAGCCTTTCCTTCACACACGTCAGCTAAACTTTTGTATAAACTTCTTGTTTCTTCTGCGAATACTAAGGGAGGTGCAGAGTTTAGTTGTTTTTCGACTTGTTTTAATTGTGCCTGATCCGGATATTCAGGCTGCTGGACGATTGGAAAATCTCTCCAGCTATTTGGATTCCAGTTGTTCATTCCTCATTCCTATATTTAATCTGAACTCCAACAACTTACAACATTGCTATATTGAACTCAACAGCTAATTCACCAAACTAGAACACAACATACAACATAGCTAGGCATCCGTAAACGTTGGATTACAACAAGTAATTGAGGTTACACACCTTGTAAAGTACACATCATAAGATAAGCAAGATGAATTTTTAGAACACATCATACATATTTTTTATGTTTGAAATTGTGCAAATATTGATAGAGTAATCAAAAAAGAAAGCTTGCTTCTATACAATTCTGCTAAATCATTGTTTAAGTTAAAAAAGAGTATATTGATAATTAAACATATCAATTTGTAATTTATATTTTTCAGTGATATGTAAATCAAAATTGAGAGCATTTATTAGACTTTTGGTGTTTCTGAAAAGTTACTTCATTAAGTATTGGATTGTTTCATTAATCCTGGTTCTATTTCTTATATGAAGTTATTGTTAGCTTATTTAGGCTCCTAAATTTTTCTAATATGACCAAATTTTCATAGCATTAATTATATTTAGCAATAAAATTTAAGTAGTTAATACAATGAATTCTCAACTAATTTTTGAGTTGAAAGTATCATTGGAAAGCCGTTTCTGTCATTCCCTTTCCATAAATGAGTTAGATTAGTTTTAAAAATACTGCAATTTCGTGTTTAGATTAAAAGTACTTTAATGTTGTTCAACTAAAAACCGAACGTTCAAAAATATTAATGCAACAATTAGTCTAAAGTGATAATTCTCTAGCAAATTAGCTGAATATGCTCTTATTACTTATGCGGCAGGACTAAGTTTTTTTAACAAATAAAATGTTCTTTTAATGTTGTTGTGTTTGATTCACTAATTCCATTGTTATAGTCCCAACAAGGTCTCGCTATTATTAGACAGGATAATCTTACGATAAATATCGTGTTCAATGAGATTTAATCTATTTAAAATTAAATTTATACCCGTGTAATTATATTCTTATGTTTAGTAAAGAGCATTGAATGTAAACGTTGATACCAACTTAATAATCAATAGGTCGATTCGATAACCAATGCATTTTATTTCACCTCATTGAAAACTACATCAATAAAGAGCAAGTTGATCTCTTTACTGTCATTGTAAATTTCTGGTTTTAAATAACATTAAACTACTTTTTAGATAATCTTATTTTCTCTTATCTAAATTAGCTTTGATGATAAATTCATATTTTTTTAGTCGGAGTAAGTGGTTCGTTAGATATCAATTGGTGACAAGTGATAATTTTTAAGCTTCACAAATTCTATTAAAAGCTGTACCAATTTGGTAGAAGCTAGTTCTGCATAAAAGCTTACAAAATCACTTTTAAAAAATATAAATGAACGGATGGTAGCTTTGAGTTTTAAGCGAAGCTTGGTTCTTATATCTATGTTTAATTTTTCTATTAAGAACTGATATTGCTACCTTGCTATCAAGGTTTTGCCTTTTATCTATTGTATTGAGTCACTACTTTAGTATCTATAAGACTAACTTTCTCCTTTAAAAGTTTAATTTCTGAAATATTGAATTAAGGTCAGCATAATTTTTTGCTCTCTTTGAAGCAGAGTTAATACTTATTTGTCTATTTGTTGCGACATTAATTTATAAGTTAATTTAACATAACCTTAAGCGTGTGATTTCTTAAGGTAAACAACATTAGACAATCGTAAGTCTAATGTGCTATGGAAGGAACACATCATACTTTACGTTTTAAAAATAGTATTCTCATGAACTTATTTTCATTCAAGGTAATAAAGTTACTTTCATTGGTTGATTCCTAGATACTACTACACATGATTTACTTAAAAAATATGCTGTCTTAAAGATGGTAAACGTTTTGCCAGGAGATACTTACTATCGAATATAGCTCCGTCTTTAAGTTGTATTTTACAAACACTATTAATGAATCATCGACACAATTAACTTATCTAAGTTTGATTAACGTGTTTTTATTTTTCAATATTCAGCTGGATACTTAAACTTCAAAATCTTTATATTTCTCATTCAAATTATAGTTTCGTATTACCTATATACTTTATGGTTTTTTGAGAGAATTTAACTAACTGAACTACTAACCTTCTATTAAACAATAAATATTTTTAATTCTTTTTGGATTTATTGTTGTTGAAAAATATTTCCATCCCGTTTAAGAGTTTTAATTCAGGTAGTTTTCGGCTTTGACTATAGCGATACAGCTACCTTCTCTCACAAAAACTCAAAACAAGAATAAATTTTATAAGGAATTATTTTATGTTATAATAAAAGAACACATCATACTAAAATTATAAATAAAAATTTCAATGAATATCAATTTTCTTATCAAAGCACAGTTTGATTTGATGCAAAATCATTTAGAGCTCTTCTCTAAAGAACTTGAAGCAGCCACTATTATTTCAGCTAATTATTATTCTCTTCCAGCTTATGATAAAGAGCAAGAACATACTGCTCCAGATAAGATTATTGTAAATGAATTAACGGGTGATGAGGCTTTAAAAAAGATTATATTTTCATTTAATGATTTATTTTTAGAATCAGGTAAAAGTGGCAAAGTTTTAGCTAGGCACCCAGGCATTGTGTTAGTAGAAGATAAATTTAAACATTTGCAAAATAGAATAAATTCAATCAACATCGAAAAGTCAAAGTTTAAAGAGTTAATTCTTAGTATTCCGAATAATGATGCTCGTTTTGAAGCAGTTCACTCTGCTGTTCCAAACTTAATTACTTTAGCTGCATACCGGAAAATTCACAGCGAATCAGAGTCACCTTTTTCAGTCCGATTCTCTTGGATGAAAAAGCATGCAACGAAAACTTTGACTAAAGATGCAGCTTTAGAAATGCTCGATCGTTCTTCTAAGTATTCTAACCCACGAGCAATAGATCAAGATTCATGGTTAAAGGCTGTCGAAACTGAAAAACTTCGAGTCCAAAGTTTGCAGTCAGATTCAAAATTAAGAATAAGAAGACCAACTAGAGTAACCCCAGAAGTAAATATTCGTTTTACTGCGACCAATAGGTACCATGTAAGTGGTGCACTACCTTTTATTATGTTAAATCCTAGCAAGAAATTAAAGGTCGGTAGTCTTCCTAACTATGATGCAAGTGTGAGTGACCCAAGAAAGCGGGAGTATAACTTTCTAGTCGATAGAATTTATCTAGAAAAAAGAGAGTAAATTCAAAATTTACTCTTTTACAATCTCTTCAAGTACATCCTCATCAATAACTTCAACAGCTTCGACTAATCGTTTTCCACCCTGAATTTCGATTCTCTTGTTTTGCTTATTTAAAGTAAGAATTTCATCACAAAATTCTTCAGAAGGATGCATCTCATAGACGTAATCGATGATTTTTCCAGTTTTATCATCTTTCACATTGGTTATATCGTATTCAGAAATAGCACCTTTTTCTATCAAATCCTTCATTGTCGTAGTCATATCTCGACGTAAAGCTTTCAGTTTATTCTCTGTTATCTCATCAGTTGAGTAAATAGAACCATATTTTTCCATGATTGAGAGTAATCTGAAGTGGTAAGTTTTACCTGGTGCAGCATATCGCCATAGATGATACAAACGAAGCATCATCCAACGCGATAAACCCCGTTTTAATTCTTGTGCTCTATTGAAGTAATAACCTTTATATTCTAGATTATCGATCATGTTATGAACAAATGCGTTCAAACAAGCGACACATTTGACATTACCACCCTGGCCTTTTTTGCCACTAAAGTGTAATGAAGAAAGAAAATTCATATTTGATTCGTAGAAAGAATCATCAATATCTGTATTTTTAGTATCCGTTGCTGAATATTTAAACGATAGTTTAGAACCTTGAAGTGCCTCTAAAGATTCTTTTATTTGAGGGTAAGGCATAGATTGACCAACAGCTTTTAATTCCTGCGCCAATTCGTTCATAGAAAATATTACAGCATATTGAATACCGGACTTAAAATTAATTTTTACAATTTTCCCTTTTGACGCCAGTCGAATTAATGCTCTTTCAACTTTTTCTTCACGATCTGATGGCCAAACTAAACATTCAACTTCTTCACCTTCTAACTTAGTGCTCACTACTGCAGGTGTAATTTTTATTTCACCTTCATAAAGAATACCATCAACTTTTTCAGATATACGTCGCGTTATTATTGTTTTTTTCGGGGCTTCTTCTAATGGTAATTTTTTATGACCAGAGCGGACAAAGCGACCCCAAAGATCATAATGGTTAAATGTATTAGAATATGCTCGAAGTTCATGTGCAGCACTGTCAAGTGTGATACGAACATCTTTATTATCAGTAAATAGTGCTAAATTTTCATTATCGGTTGCACTTTCTACTCCATGAATTTGCCCACGTAATGAATCAGGTAGATTATCTACTGAGATGTTCACCTTTCGGCTCATTGTTTTACTTCCAAATTTCGACGACATGCTATAACAACATATTCCACAGCAAAAGTTAATAATTAAAGTTAGTAAAAAAGTGATCTGAAGAAGTTTTTTATTGAGATCATGTTTTTACTAACTTACCCAACAAATCAAAATTTTACTAAGTCATCGTCGATTTGTCATATATTTTGCAGGCTTCAATCTATTTCTTCTCGTTTTTTGCTGTGTATAACTTGGTTCTATATTGATAAAGATCTGATCTGTACTAAGAACAGATCAGATCTTTATTAAGTAATTTTATATTTAATATAAATGATCCGTGTATAACTCCATGATTTACCTTAGTAAAAATCTGATCTCTAGCACACTTATGTTAATAATTTTGTTTGCAAACTGTGCATAAGTCTCAATCTGATTTTCAAGTTAGTAAAATATAGATCTAAAAGTTAATAAAGATCAGATCTTTACTTCGTAATAAAGTGATCTCACTTTTTCACCATTAGCATTTAAAATCAATAAGTTACTTGCAAACTTTACTCATTTAACCTTAATTACCTTATACTTTAACCATAATTAAACTTCTTATTTATTCTTTGTATGTAATCAATTTATAAATGTCTTCTTTTTTTGTTGTTTACTATTAAAGTTATGGACATTATAATCTTTAGCATAAAGTTAAGGATATTATGTATGTCAATTAATACTCGCGCACTATCAACTTATAAACTTTTAAAGGCTACAGCTGAAGTTGCTGAACAATCTTTGGAAGGTAGGATCCAACATTATCGTGCTCATTTAAAAAGCGATGAAAAAGAGCTCCGCACATACACACAAAAAGCTGCAGCTGATTTACTTGGCTGCAATAATAGAACGTTAAAACGTAGACATGACCAAGGTGACTTTGATGATTTAAACATTCAAAAGGGCGCTAACGGGCATTATGCTTACACATTATCAAATATTTTTGCTATGGCTGAAATTATGGGTATTCCTCATGATCAGCGTAAAGAAAATGATAAACTTCAAGTCATTGTTATTAATTCTTTAAAGGGTGGGTGTGGTAAGACAACATCTTTAGTAAATATAGCAGCCGCATTAGCAACAACGAATATCAAACGTTATCGTATCGGAATTATTGATCTCGATCCTCAAGGCTCTTCTTCTAGTTTTTTTCCTTCTCAAGATCCTGAACCGATCACTGTTGGTGATCTTATGCGTGATTGCATTGAATTAGATGAGGGTGAAGTTTGGTCCGATGTTGTTAGTGAAGCTTTCCAATCGACTCATATACCTAATATTCGACTTTTACCATCGGGAATGGATGATTTTTATTTTGAACATGAAACAGCGACTGAATTAAAAGAGTCATCTAGTTATGAACAAACTCGTCATTATCATAAATTATTAGAGAAAGTGATAAAGCCTGTTGAAGACCAATTTGATATTATCTTAATTGATACTGCTCCATCCCTAAACTTTATGTTTTATAACGCATTAATGGCTTCAACAGCCATGCTTATACCAGTTCACCCTGAAGCCGTTGACTTTGATGCAAACAATAAATATTTAAAACGTTTAGGTGAGATTTATCATACAGTTGCAGCTTTAGGTCACCATGGCTGGGATTTCATGCAGTTTTTAGTTACCAACTATGTCAAAGGTAATCACTCACAACGTGATATCGTTAAAGATGTCCGCAGTGCTTTTGGGCGCCAGGTTATGAGTTATCCAATCAATCATAGCTCTGCGATTACAGCGAGTTCCTCATCTTTCAATACGATCTTTGATCAAAAAACATCTGATAGCCTTGCTAGTCGTGAATCTTTGATCAAATCTCAAGAAAATATCAAAGATGTTGTTGATGAACTTGAAATGCTGATACGTTCAAACTGGGTTTCGACTCAATCGTCTCTAGAACAACAAGGTTAATAGATTTTACATGGCTAAAAAACGTAAAAATGACACTCGCTTAGACCCTTTTGCTTCGCCTGTAAGTACCAGTAGTTTAGATGAGTTATTAGAACAAGCTTCTGTCGGTGAAGTATTAACTATGCCGGCACCGAGTGATCCAAATAGAATGATCACTTTGACGTGTCAGGTGATCAAACATAGCGATATTGAATCTCAAACGAGAGTATTCGGTCAAAATCGCCGTGAACAAAGTTTGCTCTCGCAAAAATCAGTTGCTGACATTCTCCCAGCAATCAAAAATGACCAACGTAACCTCCACCCTGCATTGTGCTGGTCAAAAGGTGATGTTCAATGGATTTTATCTGGTTCTAGACGCCGTAAGGCCTGTTTACTTGCTGATGCTGATTATGTTGTATTATCTTCTCCTGACTTTATTGATGAAGATGCAAAACTGTTAGCGGTTTCTTCCGATCAATATATAGCGCCTAGCCTGTGGGAGCTAGGACAAGCTTATGCTGATACTAAGCAAGAACTGATTGCTCAAGGCAAGAAAGGCTCTTACAGAGAGATTGCGGAGCTTGAAGGGGTATCTCACACTGCAATCGCTGATTCATTAAAAGCTTTTGAACAAATTCCTTTAAAAGTTTTGCAACACTACCCTACTCCAAATCACTTAGGTCGTGAGGCTGCAAAGAAATTAATTGACGCAATTAAAAAAGATCAAGATATGTTTTTCTTGCTGTTAGAAGATTTGCGTAACCAATCTTTTATGTCTGAAGAAATGAGTGATGAGAAACGTGCTATCAAAATTACACAGTTCTTGATTAACTTTGAGCAACCTGTTCGCCGAAACGAGTCTCTGTTTAGCAATGAATTTATTGATTTGCAAAGAAGTAATAAAAGTGGCGACATAACAATTAAAATTAATAATCAGGTCATCACTGATAAACGTTTAGAGCAATTACAAAAGCTCCTCGCTACTTATAATTAATAAAGGGCTTCGGCCCTTTTTTTATTCCTATATTTCATTGTTCAATTTATATCTTGTCTTACCAGTTAAGTTTTTTGCTATAAAAAGTTTATTAGGTTTATTCGTTGGTCATATTTCCATATACTGGGCGGATGATTTGATTTTTACGCGAATTAAATGTCAACGCAGTTATCTAAAGAACAATTATTTGCTCTCTTTGAGGAAATAAAACAAGAGCAAGCGACTCAATTTCCCCTTTCTGAGCGTTTTTTAAAGCAGTACTTCAATAGTAGTCTTTTATCTAAAGCAAAAGAGTATCTTCATAATTCCCAAATTAGTTTTTTAGAGCATAGCGAAGACTTTTCTACGATCGATAGTCAAGTCATTGGCAATTTTGGTAATACCTTCTCTCAACATATCAAAATTACCAAAGTTAATAATAACCCGAGTTTAGATGCGCAATGTACTTGCTCCAATAATGCTAAATGTCGACACATTGCTGCTGTTCTCCTCAAGCTAAAAGTTGAGCATTCTGGTGGCTTTGGTGAAGCATTTCTAGTGAATGACTGGTTTAATGAATTAGCAAGTTTGCAGCATGGCGAATCTATTGAGACTGACAATGTCTTGTTGTTCACGCTCGAACCAATTGGTCAGGAACTATTACTTTATCCCAAAATGTCGCCCTATCGTCCTGATGGCCAGTATCCATTAGGTCGTCTGTTGACTGAACCTCAATTAAATAGCCCTGTAGCGCCTCCTGGCTTGCT
Source organism: Pseudoalteromonas sp. BZB3 (assembly GCF_040104455.1). Lineage (NCBI taxonomy): Bacteria > Pseudomonadati > Pseudomonadota > Gammaproteobacteria > Alteromonadales > Pseudoalteromonadaceae > Pseudoalteromonas > Pseudoalteromonas sp. BZB3. Next base: position 189,954 of record NZ_JBECOS010000013.1, read on the forward strand.
TGAGTCTGACTTTAGACTATTTAGTTGGGTTCGCTCGCAAAACTCACCAGGTCATTATGAGCTTTCAGGCAAGTGGGGCTTTGAAGCTGTTAATCAGCTTTTACAAACAAAACGACTTTTCTTGCAAAATAGCAGAACTTCTTTAAAGCTTGGTCATCAGGCCAACCTTGCGCTGAGCTGGCAGCAAAAGAATGATAAGTCACAGCTAGTGGCATCGGTTGAAGGGGTCGAAACTTGGCATCTTATCAAAACTGATCCGCCGCTCTATTTAGATACAGATACACATACCATTGGTCGCATCAATAGTGCGCTCAGTGCCCAAGAGCTAGCACATATCAACACGATGCCTGCAGTACCGAATGATCAACTCATGCAAGTGGTGAAGCGATTCCAAGAGGTATTTGCTGACAATATCGTCAGCATGCCAAATGGTGCGCAAACGGAGCTAGAGTCATCAGGTGTACCTTTAAAGCTTAAATTAGTTGCCTCTGACACATATTTTGGCTTTAAGCTGATCTCATCGCTAAAGACCGATGCAAAAAATACCGAAATCAGCAAAACTCTAAAACGCTCTGAACAATATTTACTAGGTCTAGGTTTTCGTTTTGAAGATGGCCTTTTTGTCTTGCCTCAACAAGATGGTGCATTTATCCATTGGTTTAACCATGAAATAAGAGGCCACTTGCAAAGCAAAGGTTGGCTGGTAGATGAGATCTCTGAATCAAGTTCAGTTATATCAGCGAAAGTATCTTTGTTGTTGAAAAGGGATAAGTACCATCATATTAAAGGCAAGGTTTTACTTGATACAAATCCTGTTCTATTTGATTGGGACAAACATGCTGAGCTTGAAGTGAATACCCTTGCCAATCAGTTTTACTATGTTGAAATTGGCAAACAAACTTATGCGCTAGAAAGGCGCGCTTATGACAAGTTGATGTTTCTAAAAGCGCGGTTTAGTTATTACGCATCGAGTGCGCAATTTAAATTCCCTCTTTCTGTGATCAAGCAACTCTTTGCTATCGATGAGCTTAACATTGAATGTAAAGATAAGAAGCTGCTCGACTATTTAAGTGAGCTTAATAGCCCTGATAAAGTTCAATTGAAACCAAGTAATCATAACAGTGACTTGTTTACATTGAGAGATTATCAAGAGCTGGGCGTAAACTGGTTAAAGTTTCTGCACCGCCATCAGCTTGGGGGGATCCTAGCTGATGACATGGGGTTAGGTAAAACACTACAAGTTATCGCTTACTTTATTAATCAGCATAATACGTTAGTGACTAAACCGAGCTTAATTGTGTGTCCAACGAGCTTGGTGGGAAATTGGCAAAACGAGTTTGCACGTTTTGCGCCTAATTTACAGTTGACGACGGTCCACGGCAGTCAACGTGACAGGGTATTAAATAACCTTCATGGTGCACGTTTTATCTTAACCACTTATCCATTATTGAAACGCGATCTTGAGTATTATAAAGGACTCGACTTTGATTCGATTGTACTAGATGAAGCGCAGTACATTAAAAATGAAGCGGCGCAAGTATCTAAGTGCGTTAAGCAATTGTCTGCACAGTTTAAGCTTTGTCTCAGTGGCACGCCGGTTGAGAATAATTTGCTTGAGCTTAAATCATTGCTCGATTTCGTAATGCCTGAAATATTAGGCACCAAGCAGCAATTTAAAGGTTATTTCCAGCAACCTATAGAAAAGGAGCAAGATCAAAGCCGTGTCTCGGAGCTTAAAGATCTTATTTCGCCGTTTATCTTGCGTCGTACCAAGCAACAAGTGGCTACCGAGCTACCGAGTAAAACTGAATTAGTGAAAGAGTTACAGTTTGCACCAATACAAGCTCAGTTATATTCAAATATACAAAAACAACTGGAGAATAAACTATTAGAGCTCTTTAAAGAACAAGGTGTTGAGCGCAGTAAATTGGCATTTTTAGATGCCCTACTGAAGCTTAGACAAATTTGTTGTCATCCTAAACTAGTAGATCATGAAACTTCCGAAGTCGGTGCGAAATTGGCGTGGCTGGGTGAACACCTACCTGAAATGCTTGCGCAGGGTCGTAAAGTGATTATTTTCAGTCAGTTCACATCAGTACTTGATTTGATTGCAGCGCATTGTAATGAGCTTGGTATCACATTTAGTATGCTTACGGGCCAAACACGTCACAGAGACAAAGTGATCTCGACGTTCACAGAAGGTGAGAGCAACGTATTTTTGATTAGTTTAAAAGCGGGTGGAACAGGACTGAATCTGACGCAAGCTGACACAGTGATCCATTTTGATCCCTGGTGGAATCCGGCGGTAGAAAATCAAGCGACTGATAGAGCGTATCGAATAGGACAAGATAAGCCTGTTTTTGTCTATAAATTAATTATGGCTGATTCAATTGAACAAAAAGTGTTTACTATGCAGCAACAAAAGCAGGCTTTGGTTGATGCTTTATTTAATGATAAGCATATGAGTTTCAATAGTTTTAATGAGGAGCAAATGCTTGCACTATTGCAAAGCTAAAAAAGTTAAAATTATTTTGAACTAACTCGATTAAGGGCAGTCTATAAGTACAGTGATGCAGAATTACTGTTTTATTTCCGCCCTTAACTTACTTGTTTTTAATGGCCAACTTATAGTTGGCCATTTTTTTAATATTTTTCATCATTCCACATTTGATCCACATTGTGTTGCTTTAATTACCCTATCGCTTACTAAGTTACATTCTTTAGACGGTTTGGAGTCGATTATGCTTTGCCATCAACAATCTGAATTAAGTTTTATTGAACCACTTTCACCTTGTGATCAGGATTTACTTTCAGAAGTTGCCAGTAGTGAAGATCTTTCAAGCATTTTAACTATGCTTTTATTTGATGAAACTTTATCGTATGAGCTAAAGCAAAGTGTTAAAGCTCAGCTTAAACAACTAAAATGTCTAAAGACTCAGTAATAAAATAAGAAACCATGCCACATATTCTAATTGTTGAAGATGAATATGACATTGCCGAGCAAGTGATGTTATTTTTTAAAGCCGCTCAATTCGAAGTCACCCATATTGCCGATGGTGTAGAAGTTGTCGATTGGGTTGCTCAACATAAACCCGATGCCATTTTAATGGACATTATGATCCCCAACCAAGATGGGGTTGAATGTATGAAGCAGATCAGACAATTTTCAATGGTGCCTATTTTGATGATGACGGCAAAAGTCGCTGAAGCTGATAGGTTAAGAGGCCTTGAGTTTGGTGCTGACGATTATGTCTGTAAGCCGTTTAGTGCTGCTGAACTTGTGATGCGAGTAAGGGCTATTCTTCGTCGTTGTGCCCCTTTAGAAGCCAAAGAAGAAAAAATACTGGTGGATGAAGAGCAACTGTTGATAAAGCTTAAAGGTCAAGCTTTACCGTTGACTAAAGTTGAGTTTGATATATTTGCACTGCTTTATAAAGCGCCAAGTCGTGTTTTCTCTCGTCAACAAATTCTAGACTTTATCCAACCCGATAATTTTGATATTTCAGATCGTGTTATCGACAGCCACATCAAAAATATCCGTAAGAAGATTAAGCAAATAGGTGTATCTTCTAAGCTGGTAGGTTCTGTATATGGGGCTGGGTATCGTTTTGATGAACAGCAAATAGACACGGCAGTTTAACCCATTAGTGAACCCTCGCCTTGACTAAGGTATTATCAACCTAATAATAATATTAAGAGGTTGATATGATTGATTCATTTATCTCGCAATTAACTTGGGTGCATGGCTTAGTTGGCATCCTAGGCGTTGCTGCTCCTTTGCCCTTTTTCTGGCAACGCCTTGTAAAAAAACAATCGTTAATCCACCAACTTGAATTGCAACTTGAGCAGCAAGTTGTCCAACAAGAACAATTACAAAAAGCTTATCAAGCTGAGCAGCAATTAGCGCAACAGCTGCAAAATGATAAGTTGCAGCTACATGGTCAAGTTCAACAAACTCAAGCTCGCTTAAGTGAGAAACAACTTCAGGCTCAACAATTCCATAAGCTTTGGCAACAGGGTGAACAAAATTTAAAAACGCTACAGCAAGAGAAAAGCCTCATTGCGGTTGAGTTAGCTGAATTAAAGGCGTCATCAGAGCAAAAACAAGCGGCATTAGAAGCACAACTTAACCATTTAGAGCAAACAAAGACGCAACTGAAACAAGAGTTTGAAAACTTAGCTAATCAAATTTTCGAAGAAAAGTCGCAGCGTTTTGGACAACAAAGCCAAGAACGAATTGGTCAATTGCTGCAACCAGTTCAAGGTGAATTAAAAGGCTTTCGTGACAAAATGGAAGCCATTCACAGTGAAGAACTTAAGCAGCGCGCAGCATTAAAAACCGAGCTGTTACACCTACAAGCTAATAATAAATCAATCACTGAACAAGCTGACAAATTAACGACTGCACTGCAAGGACAGAAGAAAACCCAAGGTAATTGGGGAGAGCTAATGCTTGAAAATGTTTTAGACAGTGCGGGCTTAAGAGCGGGTGATGATTACAAAAGAGAAGCGTCTTTTACCACTGAAGTTGGCAAGTTTAGACCGGATGTATTGGTCTACCTTCCCCAACAAAGGCATTTAATCATTGATGCTAAAACATCATTAAATGCTTACACTCGCTATGTTAATGCGGAATGTGATGCTGAAGCGCAAACTGCCTTAGCCCAGCACTATCAGGCTGTGGCAGATCGTATTAAGGAATTAGGCGATAAACGGTATGAAAAACTACCTGGGATCAACTCACCTGAAGTGGTGATCATGTTTATTCCTATAGAGTCGGCCTTTGTTGCGGCAGTCAAATTTAATCCAGTCATCTATCAACACGCGTTAGAGCATAATGTTTTAGTGGCGACACCTACTACCCTTTTAACCAGTCTTAACATAGTTAAACAGCTTTGGCGTTTTGAAGAACAATCAAAGCATAGCCGTGAACTCGCTTTACGTGCTGAGCGTTTTTATAACAAGCTCAATGGTTTTCTCAATAGCATGGAAGGGGTGGGTACTCAATTAGATAAAGCCAAAGAGAGTTACGAGAAAGCCTTTTCTCAGCTTTATGCCGGCAAAGGTAATTTAATCAAACAAGCTTCAGAGTTTAAAGAGCTCGGCGTGTCAGTCACTAAAGAGCTTCCTGAGTCTTTGCAAGAAAAAGCCCGATTAGAACTAGAATAGCAATAAAAAGGAGCCTTTTGGCTCCTTTGCTCTCTCAGTTTTGTTGGGTTAACTGTTTTGTCTTGAATTAGGGTTATTACATTTGGCTTTTTGCCCTTTTCGTTGCAATGACACAAATAAATTCATAGTCAGAGGATGTGTTTTAACATCTTGCCAGATCACACTGCTTGCAGGTGGACAAAGAGAGTGCTGTATGTAATTTCTTAGTACGTCACCGTCCATGTTTAGCTTTTCAGGTACTCGAACATGTGTGATAACACCGTATTCACTGAACTTGACTTCATCTAGTTGCCAAGTACCCATCATAAATTGTTTTGAGAAATAGCGTGCAATGCGAGTTTGCGAGTCATCTGACAGTGGTGTTTGCGCTTGAGTAGCATGTAAACTAGTCCAATAAAAAATCGAAAAAATAGCCAGGAAGACAAGCCCAATAGAGACAAATTTGAACGATGAGTTACGTGATTCTTGGGTACTATTTTGCTTTTGGCGCGTTTCAATGAGTTTCGCCCAATCGCCATGTTTTAAAGTTGGTTGAGACATTTTCTTTCTCCCGTGTTAATGGCGTTATTAAAACAAATCAATGTGGAAGAAAAATGGAGTGAATGTGGAGTAAATTTGTAGGCTTTTTAAAGCCTACAACAGTGTATACTTGTTTAAGCAGCAAGATTCAACGGCAAAGTAATTTGCACGCATAAACCGCCTGACTTTCCATGTTTAAGTACGATTTTTCCTGCTAAAGCCTGAACTAAGCTTTGGCAAATTGATAGCCCTAATCCTGAACCGCCTAAGGCCCGAGAGCGAGACTTATCAACCCTGAAAAGTCGATCAAAAAGCCTTGGCAAGTCTTCATCACTCACTCCAGGGCTAGAATCATCGAGTTGAATAAACACCTGGGTATGATTTGCTCTTACTTTCAGTCTGACATGTCCCGGCGCATCCGTGTAGAGACAAGCATTTTTCGCAAGGTTGAGGATCACTTGCTCGAGCTTTGATTGATCCGTTTTCAATACCGTATTTGCAGCAAAGTCTATGTCACTTATAAATCTAAGCTGGTTTTGCTCTGTCAGTACTTTAATATCGGACATAAACTTTTGCGAAAGCTGGTGTAAATTGACTTCTTGCAAATCGATATAGAGAGCTTTATTTTGCAATTGAGATAGTTGGTATACATCCGAAATAAGATTATTCAGCTGTGCAATTTTGTCATTGATCTTGCCGTAGGCTAAAAACTTATCATCGATCAGGTTATGTTCGAGCGCTTCAATATGCAGTTTGAGTACACTCAGGGGAGTGCGAAGTTCATGAGAAATATCAGCAAGCATTTGTTCCTTTTGTTCAAGGCTATGCTGATACATTTGAGCCTTATAGTGAGTATTTTTTTGCTTTATATAGTAAGCATAAATAATAAAACCACTCACAACTGAGATGAGTAAACTGGCTAATAACCAAATGCGTTTTTGTAAGGTTTCATTTTCTAGCTCGATAGTCGTTAACGCATGTTTCTTTTCTTCTTGAGCTAGTTTTAAAGATTTGATTAGATTATCTAAACGTTTCTTTATCATTAAAGCATCTTTTTCCTCAGCATTTTTAGCGACGGCTTTATAATCTTCCGTCGCTTTATCTAGATAAGAATAAGCGAGTTTGTAGTTTCCTTTTTGTAAATATGCTTGGCTAGAATACAAATTATATTGATGAGTAAAAAAAGCTGACTTAAATTGTGCCGCAAGTGGTTTTGATTGCGCAAGATACCTTAGGGCGATATCAGGCTGCTGATGCTGAATATAGGCTTGGGCTAAATGAATATAAGACCAAAACTTGCGAACATTTGATTCAGTCTTTTTTGCATAAGCATGTTGTTTTTTCGCATGCCACAGGCTTTTAGCTGGCTTATTTTGTTTGAAATAAATATTAAACAAAGTGCCATGGGCGCTAGATAACCCTTCATTTGCATCTAACTGCGTTAATAGTGAAATGGCTTCATTTAACTGAGGAATGGCGTTTGGATATTCATCTTCCTTAGCTGATAGTTGTGCGAGCGTTAGAGCTGTCGAAGCTATATTGCGTTTATGGCCAGTTTTTTTGTCGTAAACTAGAGCCTGCTCAAGGAAAAAGCGCGCCTTTTTACCATTACGCAATACATTTGATAAACCAAATAGGTTGTAGTAATTAGCCGCTTTAAGCCCATAATCATCTGAGCTTTCTAACATTTTTTGTGCGTTAATCTGCAGGTCCATCGCCTTATCAAATGCACCTTGGGCTTCATACAAAACACCAAGGTTTATCATTGATTGCGCTATTAGATCGTCATTATTTAACGAAAGCGCGATTTGTTTTGCAGCTAAATAATAATATTCCGCTTTATCCGTGTTCATGTTTCTACGGAAATTAACCCCTAACTCTTTGTTCACGTCATATCTAAATTCAAGAGTTTGCTCAGGCAGTCTAAGTAGCGGCAAAAGCAGTTCTATGGCCTGACTATATTGCGCTTGCTCACGGGCTATTTTGGCTCTTTGTAAATTAACCTGAGGTTGAAGAATTAACTGTTTTTCTCGTTCGAGCGTTTTCAGTGCGACATCTAATTTACCTTCCTTGGTGAGCTTTTTGGCTTCAGAAATTATTTCTGATGTTAACGGTGCGGCGCTTAAACTAAAGGCCAAAGCCGCTAACAACAAGGTAAAACGTTTCATGTGGCTATATTGAAGGGAATTATTTATTAAATCTTAAGCGCAAATTGTGATTCAAATGTGGAGTGTAAAGGCCCTTTACATATTTTTAGTGAGGTTACTCTAAATGATAAAAGGGCCCGATTGGACCCTTTGCTGATAAGGAACTATATGACTCAAAAACTAGAACTGGTTCATGGTGTTGGCTTCACCACCTGCTTTTAGTGCATTGTCACCAGAGAAGTACTCTTTGTGCGTATCACCGATGTTTGAACCTGCTAGGTCTTGGTGCTTCACTGATGCTTGTTCACGGCGGATTTCTTGACGTTGAACATCACGTACGTAAGCCAGCATGCCTAGGTCACCGAAGTAGCCTTCAGCAAGAATATCTGTGCTTAGTGCAGCCGTGTGATAAGTTGGTAGCGTGATTAAGTGGTGGAAAATCCCCGCTTCACGTGCACCATCTTTTTGGAAGTTCTGTACTAATACATCTGCCGCTGCTGCAAGCTCTGAGCTATCTAGTTCAGGTGCCATTAATGCCTTGATATCTTGAGACGGATCCGGGTAAGCAGATAGGTCTTTACCTTGTGCTTGCCATTCTGCATATACTTGCTCGCGGAACTTAAGTGTCCAGTTGAATGATGGTGAGTTGTTGTATACTAGCTTCGCATTTGGTACTTGCTCACGAACGCGATTTACAAGCTCAGCGATTTGTTTAACGTTAGGTTTTTCAGTTTCAATCCAAAGTAAATCAGCACCTGATTGTAGGCTTGTGACACAATCTAGTACTACGCGGTCTTTTTCTGTGCCTTCTTTGAACTGGTATAAACCATTGTCTAGGCGCACCGGCTTACAAAGCTCGCCATTTAATTTAATCGCCATTTCACCTTCTTCAAGGTCTGCACCGCTTGACACTGGTGTTGTGTCTAAGAATGCGGTGTACTGACTCGCTAAATCACCTGGTGTTTTAGAAACTGGCACTTTCTGTGTCAGGCTTGCACCAAGTGAGTCAGTACGCGCTACGATTACACCATCTTCAACACCTAGTTCAAGGAATGCATAACGAACTGCGTTGATTTTTGCTAAGAAGTCTTCGTGAGGCACCGTTACTTTGCCAGCTTGGTGACCACACTGTTTTGCATCAGAAACTTGATTTTCAATTTGAATAGCACATGCGCCCGCTTCAATCATTTTCTTAGCAAGTAGGTATGTTGCTTCTTCGTTACCAAAACCTGCGTCGATATCTGCAATAATTGGTACTACATGTGTTTCGAAGTTGTCGATTTTGCTCAGTACAGCTTCAACATTACCGCCATTTGCTTTTGCTTCATCAAGCTCTTTGTATAGGTGATCGAGTTCACGCGCATCAGCTTGCTTTAAGAAAGTATAAATTTCTTCGATAAGTGCAGGCACTGAGGTTTTTTCATGCATACTTTGGTCTGGTAGTGGACCAAACTCAGAGCGAAGTGCCGCAACCATCCAGCCACTTAAGTAAACATAAGAGCGCTTAGTCGTTTTTTGATGACGCTTAACTGCCATCATCATCTGCTGTGCAGTGAAGCCGTGCCAACAACCGAGAGACTGAGTGTATTGACTGCTATTTGCGTCATAGGCCGCCATGTCTTCACGCATCACCTTTGCCGTGTACTTTGCGATGTCTAAGCCTGTTTTAAAGCGGTTTTGCAAATTCATGCGACTTGCAGACTCTGGGCTGATTGATTGCCACGTATTGCCCTGTGTTTGGCAAAGTGTACTGAAGTGGTCAAGTTTTGATTGATAGCTAGTCATAATAAAAATCCTTCGAACGGGTTGCTGTATAACTTTTTATTCATGTTTATGAGAGTGACACCATAAAGCTGTTGGTTATTTGCTCTGTTTGGCGCTTAATTCAACACTAGGCCGATTTTTATGATTTTTTAAATTTATAGTTGTTATCTCGGGTATTCTTTTTGTGAATGACTCAGGGGTTAGGTTTTCGCTGTTTTTAAGATATGGTTTGTCTAAACCCGTTCAAATTTTATGCTTAGGAAGATATTCATGAGTGCAACAGTTCAACAAGCTGGCTTAACCATAGATCAGCAACTTTATGACTTCGTTAATCAACAGGCTTTGCCTTCTACAGGCTTGCAAGTAGAGATTTTTTGGCAAGGTTTTGCAGATTTGGTCAATGAACTTACACCAATCAATAAATCATTACTGACAAAGCGCGATACACTGCAGTTGCAGATCGACGCCTTTCATAGGCAGCAAGGGCAATGGGATGCAGAGGCTTATAAATCATTTTTATCTGAAATAGGTTATCTAGTACCTGAGCCTGAAGAAGCAACGATCACCACTGAACACGTTGAACCTGAGATTGCGCTCACAGCAGCCCCACAGCTGGTTGTGCCTGTAAGCAATGCGCGTTTTGCATTGAATGCGGCGAATGCAAGGTGGGGCTCGCTCTATGATGCGTTGTACGGCACGGACTTATTGCCAGAAAAAGACGGCGCTGAAAAGCAAAAAGCGTATAACCCGGTGCGTGGCTTTAAAGTCATGGCTTACGCTAGACAGTTTTTAGATATTGCCCTGCCGCTGCAATCAGGCTCTCACATTGAGAGTACTAATTACTCAGTGTTAGACGAACAACTTGTTGTTACTTTGAATGACAGCTCGCAAGTCTCGCTTTCGACACCTGCACAGTTTGTGGGTTATCAAGGTCAGGCACAGAATCCAACTGCTTTATTGTTCAAGCATCATGATTTACACATAGAAATTCAAATTGACCCGCATAACCCTATCGGACAAGCCGACAAAGCGGGTATCAAAGACGTATTACTCGAAGCTGCGTTAACGACCATCATGGACTGTGAAGACTCTGTGGCCGCTGTTGACGCTGAAGATAAAGTCGGTGTTTACAGCAATTGGCTAGGTTTGATGAAAGGTACCTTGACGGATACGTTTATTAAAGATGGTCAAGAACTGACGCGCAGCTTAGCTACCGATCGTGAGTATACCAGTAAGAGTGGTGAGCGTTTGAGCTTGAAAGGTCGTAGTATGATGTTTGTGCGTAATGTAGGGCATTTAATGACTAACCCTGCGATCTTAGATCAAAATGGCGAAGAGATCTTTGAAGGGATCATGGATGCGGTGATCACGTCGCTGTGTGCAATGCATGATCTTCAAGGTAATAGCCCATTTAAAAACTCGACGGCTGCGAGTGTTAATATCGTTAAACCTAAAATGCATGGTCCAGAAGAAGTCGCCTTTACCAATACCCTTTTCTCTCGTGTTGAAAGTTTACTCGGTTTGCCAGAAAACACATTAAAAATGGGCATTATGGACGAAGAGCGTCGCACTTCCGTGAATTTAATGGCGTGTATTAACCAAGCCAAATCTCGAGTGGTATTTATTAATACCGGGTTCTTAGATAGAACAGGTGATGAAATCCACACGTCTATGGTGGCGGGTCCGGTATTGCCTAAAGCTCAGATCAAGGCACAACCTTGGATAGCGGCGTATGAAGATCAGAATGTCGATATTGGTCTAAAATGTGGTTTCAGTGGCAAGGCGCAGATCGGTAAAGGCATGTGGCCGATGCCAGATAAAATGGCAATGATGATGGAACAAAAGTTGGCTCATCCTAAATCGGGCGCAAATACTGCTTGGGTGCCCTCTCCAACAGCGGCAACTCTACATGCGATGCATTACCATCAAGTGGATGTTTTTGCTATTCAGGCTGAACTGAAAGCGCGTCAACAAGCGTCACTAGACGACTTATTAATGCCTCCTTTGTTACTTGATGTAGAGCTAAGCAAAGAAGATATTCAATCTGAAATTGAGAATAACGCACAAGGTATTTTGGGTTATGTAGTACGTTGGATAGATCAAGGCGTTGGTTGCTCAAAAGTACCAGATATTAATCATATTGGTTTGATGGAAGACCGAGCGACTTTACGTATTTCAAGCCAGCATATCGCAAACTGGTTGAAACATGGCATTTGTACGCCAGAGCAAGTTCAAGCAACGTTTGCCAAGATGGCTGAAGTGGTCGATACGCAAAATCAGCACGACACACACTATACGCCAATGGCATCAAGTAATGAGAGCCTAACAAGTAATCTTGCTTATCAAGCGGCGTTAGCCTTGGTATTCGAAGGTGAGCAGCAGCCTAATGGCTACACAGAGCCGTTGTTACATAGTTACCGCCTAAAATACAAAGTGGCAAATAACTAAAGCGCTCACTTAACCAATTTCTTTCCTAGATTGATGCCAACGTAAAGTTGGCATTTTTTATTTATTACTCATAAAAATATAATTAATTAAAAAAACTTAAAGTGTGATGTTGTAACACTTTTGTTTTTGTTATATTGTAACAACTGTTTTAAGTGATGTACTTTCTTTTCCCTTGAAAAGGTGGTCTTATTACTAATCGCCCGTATTAGTTGATGAGTATCGATTCAGTTAAAGAGTACGCTTGAGGTGGAGGGTTTTCTCAGTTTCCCTCCGCCTTTTTTATATCTCATTACTCCTCTTTAAGTATGTAAAGCCCCTTTACAAGTTAGTAAAACATCTCTGACTAAACTAGGGTAAAATTTAGTTTCTCAACGCAATCGAGCCCCGGTAGTCGTGCATTCCAAAATAAAAAAAGCTGGCATTAGCCAGCTTTGGTAATACCCAATTAGGGCATTATGCGTAAACTTTATTGTTAGAGTGGACCTTTATTGTCACTCGGCGTTTGCCATAAACTATGCCAGATGTAATTGCCATGAATGTAATATAAATCATTGCTATGAATTACAGCCCTGTCTAATCCACCCCATACATATGGCGCGGTTTCTGCGCTAATACTTGAATAATCTACTTTGCTGCTACCAAGGTAATTAAGTGCGGGCGCTTCTGTTGTATCTATTTCAAATGAAGCAAGCTCACTCACTCTATGCCATAAATATGAAGTGTTGTTATCAGATTGACTTTGCCATGTCTCTACAGGCATGGTGAATCGTAATACCCCTGTTCCAGTTGTTAAAAAGCTGAGTGATTTATAGTCCCACTCTGCAGGAGTGTAAGCATTTGCAAATACTTTCTCATTAACGACTTTCGGGTTTGTGATATCTGAAATATCAAAGAGTGTGACTTTGGCGCCATTTTCAACTTCTTGCGCATTTGGAGCCTGCCAATCTTGAATATTTTGTCCGATACCAAGCAGTAAGTTTTCACTGATCGGATGCAAGTAGGCTGAATACCCAGGGATCTCTAATGCGCCTGCAATTTTAGGCTTTGTTTTATCAGCTAAATCGACGACATAAAGTGGGTCTATTTGTCTAAACGTCACGATAAGCGCTCTATCTCCAGAAAAACGAACTGCATAAATATTCTCATCAACTAAGCCCTGCTCATTGGTTTTGCCGATGGGAGTGGGATACGTATCGTTAGGCAGTTTTGCAATGGGCGCTAATGAGTTCTCTTGTTGTTGTAAAACAAATAACTGATGTTTAAATGGCGAGAAACCAGCAGACTCGTTAAACGGTAAATTAGTTGTGGTGACAATACGCAAATCGTTATTAAATTCGCTGAATCTTAAATTCTCAGGCCCTCTACCTAAGTGCCCTTCGACAGCGCCTGTTGCTGTGTACTTAAGGGTATCGCTAGCCAAGTCAAACTTATGAATAACGGTTTTTACGGTATCATCTTGAGATACAGTACCATGTGTATAGAGTGCGTTCTCTGAAGCATATATCCCATAGATATTCGTATTTATACAAAGTGACTCCCTTTGTTCAGGGTTACTTAAATTAACCTTAGTGATAGTAATAATACTGTCGAATCCATCTTTATCTGACGCATCAGATGAAATATAACAGTTATCTGGCGTGACCAACTCCTCACTATCCTGAGTGGCTGTATTAGTAATGTTAGGTGTCAGTTCAGCCAGTTGCACTTTACTGAGGTTTTGATAGTTTGCCAGCACAGTCGCTTCATCATTATCGCTCGTATCAAATCCAGTAAAATTAGGGTGGTAGTTGCTCACTAGGTAAAGAGACCCATCAATAACTCTGCTATCGATTAATCCCCCTTCAATTTTAAATTGGTGCTTGATGGCGGCTTGACTAGGTTGACTGACATCAACCAGGCTTAACTCAAATTCATTATCACCGTAATAGAAAAATGGCTCTACAGTCGCTGCCATGTCATTTGCTATGGGAAATGAAAAGTAGCTAGGTGAAAAATTTAAAATAGCGAGTGTATTATCATGAAGGTAGAGCTGTTGGTCTGAACTGTGTACGTCAGAATAAGTCAGGTTTTGTATAGGGTTCATTTCACCCTTTTCATTGCGTTGCATAATACGAATATAGTTTTCACCTTCATTTGAATCATGATCTATATCGTGAAATGAATTAGCCGCAATGAATAAAAACTCACCGTCATATTTAATTCTGTCAGCTTCATCAACATTTTGCTCTTGTTGATTTGTTTGAGAGAAGTCTTTTGATGTTGAAGGCGAAGCGGTTGCATCGTTTTCTGGAGCATCATAGTTAGAAAGGCGCGCTTGATAACGTTTGAATAATCCGTTCTTAAGGTTTTGAGAAAATTGAAACTCAGATGCTTTGATAAGTGGCGCTGCCGATACTTTTATATCATTTAATTTTGGAATTCTTTGTTCATCTATTGGTGGTGTATCTGTGTTATTACTACCCCCACAGCCGATTAAAATACCTAATGTCAGTGAACTGAGTAAAAGAGAACGTTTCACTTTAGGCTCCTTGAAAGTGATTAAGTTAAAAGTCGTTGTGTGTTTTTTAATCTTAATCAGCCTGTCTAGAATATCTGTTATTTTAGCCAGACGAATTGTTATTTAATGTAACCGAGCGTAGAAAAATAACTTAGGAGTGGTAAATTATAGTCAGGGAAATAGAAAGGTTTGATTTTGAAAGCTTCTTTAAAGTATTTATTGTTGTTGGCTGCGTTAACAACGCCACGATTAGGTTTAGCTGCTGAGCCAGCAACTTGCTCGCAAGCCAATGAGGAATGTATTGAAATTGGTCAATGGCAGGTGTCGTTAGCTGTTGGGGGCGGTGTACTGACAAACCCTTTGCAAGGTGGCGAAAATATTCCTCTCATTGTGGTACCTTATGTCAGTTACTACAATGAACAGTTTTTTCTTGAAAACACCACATTTGGTTATACATTTCAAGAAGCTGAGCATTTTGATATAAGTGCTATTTTAGAACTTAATGGTGAGCAAAAGCACTTTAATCGGCTGCATGCTGCTAATATCATTGGCGTTGATGGTGCGCTTAGTGATGGTGGAAACTCTGAGGTGCCAACCTCTCCTGATTCTGATGGGTCTGAAGACCTTTTCCCTGATACAGATAAACCTGCTGAACCAAAACGTCTTCCAACTTTAGATGATATTGCCAAGCGCGATTGGGCTATAGATGCCGGTGTACTTGCCCATTGGTATATAGGGAAACAGCATAAAATAACCGCTCAGTGGTTACATGATGTCAGTGGCGTTTACAAAGGGCAACATATTAAAGCCAGTTATAAATACCAGCATGCTGTTTTTGATTGGCCTGCGAAACTGCAGCTTTCAGCTGGATTTGACTGGCAAAGTGCTGAGCTTAATGACTATTACTATGGTCTAAATAGTAAAGATAACGTAGAGCAAGCGTATTTTTATCAGGGTAAGCAAGGTGTGTCGCCTTTTCTTGGGACGGTATTTAATTATCGGATTAACAAACGGTGGCAGTTTAAGTTCAGTGCCAAGCGTACTTTCTTATCGAGTGCGATAACTGATAGCCCATTAGTGAATGATAAGCACCAAGATTATGTATTTATCGGGGGACTTTATGAGTTTTAGTCGCCCATTATTCATATTGGTTTCGAGTTGTTTATTCACCTCTCTTGCAAATGCGCAAAGCGCTTCTGAACATGATAATCAGCATGTGACCTCTTTTGCTATAAAACCTATCACCTGCGTTGTAAAAAGTTTAGGTGAAGCATGCCAAATGAAAGCGAACGTGACTTGGCAGTCAACTATGCCGCAGAGTGTGTGTTTGTTTCAGGATAAACAGCAACTGAAGTGTTGGGTTAAGCAAAATCAAGTATCTGAAATGCTTGATGTAACACTCGATAAAACCATGGTATTTAGCTTACGTGATAAAAAGCAAAATATATTAGTTGAACAAACTATTAAGGTGCATGCATTGAGCAGTAGAAAGTATCGCCGAAAGTTAAAGTCAGATTGGAGTTTATTTTAATGTCTAAAGTTATTTTAGTTGAAGACGACGTACGCTTAGCTACTTTGACTGCACAATTTTTAAAAGCAAATGGGTTTGAAGTGGAGATGATCCATGATGGCGCTGATGCTGCTAAGCAGATTATTGCCATGCAACCTGACATGGTGATTTTAGATATTATGCTACCGAATCAAGATGGGTTCAGTATTTGCCGTGCCATTAAAGACGAATATTCTGGGCCTATATTGTTTTTAAGTGCCAAAGACAGCGATTTTGATCAAGTTAAAGGACTCGAGATTGGGGCTGACGATTATGTTATTAAGCCTGTTGAGCCTTTTGTGCTATTGGCGCGTTTAAATGCCCTACTCCGTCGTTGTCAAAATAAGCCTAAAAACCAAGACTCATTGTCGTTAGGTAAGTTGCAAATTGATAAAGCCGATCGCCGAGTTTACCTTGATAGCGAAGAGATTGAGTTAACCAGCTATGAGTTCGATTTACTGTGGACGCTAGCAAGCAATGCAGGTGAAACACAAAGCAGAGAGTTTATTTATAAGCATGTTGTAGGCAGAGACTATGATGGACTTGATCGCAGTGTAGATGTGCGTATTTCACGCTTACGCAAAAAGCTAGGAGATAACTTAGAGCAACCATTTAGACTCATTACAGTGTGGGGAAAAGGCTACTTATGCTCCAAGTCAGCTTGGGATTAAGCAAGCGTGGTTCGTCTTCTTATTAGTCTTTACTTGGTGGTCATCACCAGTATTATCGTTATTAATCAAGCCAGTGATTATGTTTGGCAAAATTGGGTAACACACGCGCCGGATGAACTTCGTCATGCCAAACAAGTAGCGCATGTGATGCAAGCACATATTACAGCGCCAGAGCAACTACAAGTGGGTTATCAAGGGCTAGATATTGATAGCATTGCATGGTTAGACGAGCAACGCACTCAATTATTAAATGGTGAAGTGCTGACAACCTATAATGCACAGGGTCAGGCATTATTGAGTTTTTTACTTATTGATAATTATACCTTAGTTCAACTAGGGCCATTTTTACCCTCAGAACCAGCTTCAAATAAACTATACCTGTTTAAATTCATTTCTTTTCTGGTGCTAGGGTTATTGTTGATTATTTGGTTACGACCGTTGTGGCTAGATCTGATGCAGTTTAAACGGGTCACGGAGCAATTAGCACAGGGTAACTTAAACGTAGAGCGTAAAGCTTCCCGTTTTTCTGCGATTTCTGATCTTACCGAGCAATTTCATATCATGGCACAAAAAGTGGCTAACCTGATGACTGATCAAAAGCAGCTCGTCAATGCTGTGTCTCACGAATTGCGCACTCCGCTTGCAAGACTAAAATTTGCACTTGCTATGTTGCAAAGCGCACAGCATGATCAAATTTCAGGTATGCAACAAGACGTACAGGAGATGGAGTCATTAATTGATGAAATGCTCAGTTACGCGCGTTTAGAAATCGCGGGTGAGCAGTTAAGCCTTGAAGAGTTTGACTTATCAGAGTTATTTAAGTCTCAGCTTCATAAATTACAAGGGTTCAGTAGTAAAGAAATTACCGCATCTATTTCATCTGGTATTACAGTCAATGCCAATGCACATTACCTTGCCCGTGTACTACAAAATTTGCTGCAAAATGCTGATAAATATGGTGCTAGCCAAATTGATGTGTCTTTGAGAGAGGTTGAACAGCAGGTTATTATTACGGTTGAAGATGATGGTGAAGGGATAGCGGAAGACCAATTCGATAGCGTGTTTATGCCTTTTGTTCGATTAGAAAAGAGCCGCAATAAGCACCTTGGTGGTTATGGACTTGGTTTAGCCATAGTGAAAAAAATTGTGAGCTGGCATAAAGGACAATGTGTGGTCGCAAAAAGTAAACTTGGTGGCGCGAGTTTCGTGATCACACTGCCAAAAATGCGCTTTATCAAAGTCTGAAAGGAAGGATTTAGATACTGTTCCAAAAACAACAAAGGCCTTACTTAAGGCCTTTGTTGTTTTTACAAATTATTCAAACTCTAAGGTGATGTAATTAGTGACGAACGGGTCAATAGTAATCGTACCTGTAGCATAGGACTTTCTATCAACACCTCTAGTTTGAGCTTTAATGTAGTACTGACCAGCTGGTAGTGTGATATTCTTATTATAATTAGAGTCAAATTTTGTACTTGTATTGACTAACCAGCCTTCTGGTGAATACTCATATAGATAGCCCTCGAAGGCGACATTGCCAATGCGAGGGTGAAAAGAACGCTCTATTGTGAGTCTAGTCTTATCATTTGGGTTACGTTCAGATTTACTAATTTTTGTTTGACCATAATCTCTAGATGTTTTCTTGGCATCGATTATGTAAATCTTTTCACGTTTTACCGAATAATTACCAGATTGATTAGGTGTATTTGTTACAGGTGCTGATGGGCTTGTAGAACCAAGGATACCGTTTATTGCACCGTTAACGCCGTCTTTTACAGTTCGTTCAACAGTCGTTGTTGAACAGCCAGATAGTGCTGTAATAGCGGTGAATAATAACGCGAGTTGAGTTTTCATATTTCGTCCTAGTCGTTTTGGCTTACCTTAAAGTTCAAAAGTACAGACTTTTGAATGCGTTATTATTAAACAATTTACCTGTTCTCTGCAATAGATAATATCTAAAATAGGGGCAAGGGTTGGTATTAGTAATCAACGCGCTTACGAAGTTGTTTTGTTTGGCCTTTTTTGACTTTGCTATCGACGCGTTTACGTTGTGAGCTTCGAGTAGGTTTTGTATCCCTTCGTGCCTTTTGAACTTTGATCGCATCTAAAATAAGGGTTTTTAAGCGCCCTAATGATTCTTCTTTATTCATTTCTTGGCTACGGTGAGACTGCGCTTTGATGACAATGACCCCCTCTTTGGTGATCCTTGAGTCTTTTAGCGCAAGCAGTCTTTCTTTATAAAATTGTGGCAACGATGAACGTTTAATATCGAACTTTAAATGAATGGCGGTTGATACTTTATTGACGTTTTGACCCCCAGCGCCTTGGGCGCGGATCGCACTGAATTCTAATTGCCAAGCTGGAATTTCAACATTGTTGGATAAAACTAACATGTCACGTCTCGTGGTTTTTACTTAATATTAAGAGTTTAACATGTTGGCAGTAGATGTTTGCAGTTTTGAAGATATGGCGTGTCCAAGCAATTATTTAAGAAAAATCACGGCATCCTTGCCATGGCAAGTGCTTGGGAATTAGTGGCCTAGTTGGTACTTATGCGCTAATTGTTGTTGTGAATACTGAAGAGCGCGTTTTGTTGCTTGTAATAAGTCTTTACCCTTGGCTTTTATCTGCATACTAGGCAAGCCAGGCAATAATAATTCAATGTTGCATTGTTTCATGCTGGTGGCTTGATCTTGATGTATGTCTTTTACATTGATAGTAATTTTACGGATGTTTTTACTGTAGTTAGACAGTTTGCTATTCACTAGACGTGAAATTTGCATTTTTGTCGCAGCATTTTGTAGTTTGTCTTGTAGCGTCAAAATCAGTTTCATCGTGTAAATTCCAATCAGTTTATAAAGTTTTATCGCGATATATTGCAGCGATGGAATTAATCTACTAATGTAATAGAAAAGAAAAAAGCTGATTAAATCTTACTTAGGGTTCGGTGAAATCGAATGATTACCAACATAAATTACAACCACCTCTACTACTTTTGGCAAGTAAGCCGTCATGGCAGCATCGCGGCAGCCAGTAAAGTGTTACATCTGACACCACAAACGGTCAGCGCACAAATTACCAGTCTTGAACATAGACTAGGTAAACCGTTATTTTTACGCGAAGGGCGAGGTTTACGACTAACTGAGTTTGGTCAAGTCACTAAACAGTATGCTGATGATATGTTTGCCATTGCCGAAGAGTGGCTTGAGACGACTCAGGGTGATATGAGCAATGTGTCTAAAACGCTTAGGGTAGGTATCTCCGACTCTTTGCCAAAGTCCTTGGTATCTAAATGGTTAGCACCTTTGATTGAAAATGAACGCATTTCGAATTTACATTGTATTGATGGCCAACAAGCTGAGCTACTGGCGCAAATGGCTACGCACAAGCTTGATCTGGTTTTAGCTGATAAGCCACTAGATAGCAGTTTACCGTTTAAGGCTTTTTGCCATGAGATAGGTAAGAGCCAACTGGGCTTTTTTGGTAAAGCCAGCTTACAAAGCAGTGTGCAAACCCAATTCCCTAACTTACTGAGTGAGCTACCTGTCATTTTACCAGCTAAAACCAGCCCGGTGACAAGCGCGATTAAGTTTTGGTTAGAAGATTTAGAGTTAGAGGTATCTGTAGCGGGTCACGTTGATGACAGTGCATTAATGAAAGCATTAGGCGAACAAGGGTTTGGTATTTTCCCTGCGCCATTGTCAATTAAGCAAGAAATCGAAAAAGCGCTCGATGTGACTTATTTGGGGGCAATTGAAAATGTTTATCAGCATTATTATGCATTTACACCTGATAGACTCATTAAAGATTCTATTTATTCAGAGTTTGTGAAAAACGCACAAAGTTGTTGATCAAATAAGCTTGGGTTAAAGAAATTAGGGGCTTTTTGCTTTTGTGAGTACAATACGCCCCTATTTACTTTCTTGAGCCCGTTATGTAGTGCTCAGCAATCTCATTCCTCGATTCTCATCTTGCTAATCTTACTCCCTTGCCGAATGAAGTAAGGCTTTTATTTCATGGCCGAGGCAAAGCGTTTGAAGGGCTTGAGCAATTAACAATTGACTGGCTTGATGGACGAATCTTGATTTCAATTTTCAAAGAAGTCGATGAAGATTTTCTGTCCGTGTTAAAACAGCATATTACTGCATGGTTGCAGATGGGTGCATGGCAGGCGCAAGTAAAAAGTGTATTGTTGCAGTATCGATTTAAAATGAACTCACCGATAGAAGTGGTTTTTGGTGAATTAACAGATCAGCAAAATGTCATTGAAAACGGATTGAAGTTTCAGCTCAATTTGGGTCAAAAGCAAAATAACGGCTTATTTTTAGATATGCGCTACGGTCGTAAGTGGGTATTAGAAAACAGTAAAAATAAGCGTGTCTTAAACCTCTTTGCCTATACCTGTGGCTTTTCAGTTTCAGCCATTGCAGGTGATGCTCAAAGTGTTGTTAACCTTGATATGGCGAAAGCGGCACTGTCAAAAGGCAGGGTGAACCATCAATTAAATGAACATGACTTGAGGAAAGTCAGATTCTTAGGGTATGACTTGTTTAAATCTTGGGGGAAAGTCAAAAAGTTCGGTCCTTACGACTTGATTATCATTGACCCGCCTGAGTTCATTGATAGCGACTCAGAAGCCAGTTTAAAAAAGTTTATTATTTGTTTTAGATGGCAAATCAGAGCGAAGTTTAATTAAAGTGTAAAGCCCCTTTACACTTTAATTTAATGGTTAGATCACGATTATTCTAACTCAGGTTACGGATATTAAACGGGTTGTTTTTTTAGTCTTACTTGAAGTTATTCAAGGTAATTTCTAAGTACTGACTTACAATTCTTTCATAGAAAAGAAAATTCACATTATTTTTTAGAATTAAATTGAATTTATTTAAACAATCGAGGGTCAAACCTCAGCTATAAACCGAAATTTTACTAACTTTAACGATTTTATTTGATTGATAGATCAAGTTTTTACTAACAGAAGCGTCGCATTGAGTTGCAGTTAACAAGCTAAAGCGTCGTACTTTCTGATCTACATTAACTTTTAAGTTAAATAGTTGTTTATATCGGTTAAATTAACTTGTTCATTTTAATCAAGCAGGTATAGTTTATGGCTGCTTTTAGATATCAAATAGGATTTGACGTAATATGCAATTAGTCGATTTAAACCCAGAAGATCCCAATGCCATTGAGTTATTTGCGGAGATCGATCGGCTGATGAATACTCTTTATCCTATTGCCAGTGATCAGTCTCTTGCGCTTTCTGAATTACGCCAACCCAATGTGCGCGCTATTGGTTTATTAAATGAAGATGGCATTGTTGCTTGTGGTGCGATTGTGAAACAGTTTGATAAAACTTTATATGGCGAGTTGAAACGTTTATATGTAAAACCCGCATATCGAGGTAAGGGGCTATCTAAGCGTATTATGCAAACCTTGCTTCATTATGCCGGAGAAGCGCAAATCCCTCTTATGCGCCTTGAAACAGGTAGTAAGCAGGCTGAAGCAATCAGCTTATACGAAAGTTTAGGTTTTAAGCGATGTGAGCGTTTTGGTCTTTATCGAGATAATCCGCTGAGTGTTTTTATGGAGCTCCCTCTTAGTAAGGCTTAAGCCTTATAGCGTCATTACCTGTAAGCTGCTGTAATGGCTTTATCGCACTTTTTGCAGTAATTTCTTTCTTTGTGTTCTATATTTATTTTTGGTTGCTTGAATTTAAGTAAGGAGACTTTTGAAAATGAAGGTGCTCGTTGTTGATGACATGGCCGCGATGCGACATGTAATGATGAATATGTTGAGGCATGTCGGTTTCGAACATTTAGATGAAGCTATCGATGGTTTCCAAGCGCTAGGGATGTTAAAAAATGCCTCTTACGATCTTGTGATCACCGATCTTAATATGCCCAAAATGGATGGTCAGCAACTACTTAAATCGATCCGAAATGATCAAGCGCTAAAAGACACCCCTGTGATCATGGTAACTTGTGAAAACGACAAGCAAAAAGTACAGCAAGCCTTATTAGAAAAAGTCAGTGGTTTTATTTTGAAGCCTTTCAACTTACAGACTCTTGAAAAGCAGCTCTCAAGGCTAAGAGAAGCAGTTTAATCTTTCATTTCAGGAATAAAAAAGAGCACCAGATGGTGCTCTAAATCTTTTTGTGTTTAAGCAAGCATTAAAGCTTAGTCACACCCATATTATGTAATGTGAACCCAAAGATATCGGCGTATTGGTCGATGATCTTGCTCGTCGGTGTACCGGCACCATGGCCTGCGTTCGTTTCAATACGAATAAGCGTCGGATTTGAACCCGTTTGCTTGTCTTGAAGTTCAGCTACAAACTTGTAAGAGTGAGCTGGTACAACACGGTCATCATGATCGCCTGTCGTTACAAGTGTCGCTGGGTACTGCACACCCGCTTTTACATTATGAACTGGCGAGTAGTTTTTAAGGTACTTGAACATTTCTTTGCTTTGATCTGCTGTACCATAGTCATATGCCCAACCAGCACCTGCTGTGAAAGTGTGATATCTCAGCATATCAAGTACACCAACAGCTGGCAGTGCGACTTTAAATAGCTCTGGACGCTGCGTCATTACAGCACCGACTAATAGGCCTCCATTTGAACCGCCGTTCAAAGCAAGCTTCTTACTTGACGTGTAATCTTTATCGATTAGGTATTCAGCTGCGGCAATAAAGTCATCAAATACATTTTGCTTCTGAAGCTGTGTACCTGCTTTGTGCCAGTTTTTACCATATTCACCACCACCACGAATATTTGCTACCGCGTAAACACCACCCATTTTCAACCATGCAGCACGAGAAGAGCTGAATGAAGGCGTAAGGCTGACGTTAAAACCACCGTAACCATACAGAATCGTTGGGTTTGAACCATCAAGTTCTAAGCCCTTCTTGTAGGTGATGATCATAGGTACTTTAGTGCCGTCTTTTGAGGTGTAGAAGACTTGTTTTGACTCGTAGTTATCAGGGTTAAAGTTAATCTCAGGCTTTTGATAAACTTCAGACTTACCAGATTTGATATCTAACTTATAAGACGTGGTTGGTGTTTTGTAGTTACTGAAAGCATAATATAAAACTTCGTCATCTTTCTCACCACCAAAACCGTAAGCTGTGCCTACACCAGGTAGTTCAATCGTACGAACTAAATTACCTTTTTTATCAAACTGCTTTACTTTAGATACGGCATCAACCATGTATCTTGCAAAGATATAGCCACCACCCATACTCGGGCTTAGCACATTTTCAGTTTCTGGAATAAGGTCTTGCCAGTTAGCTGGTGCAGGATTGCTCGCATCAACAGTAACAATGCGCTTATTCGGTGCGTTAAGGTTAGTTACTAAGGTTAGTTTGCTGCCTTCGCTATCCATCACATATGTGTCTGAATTGGTGTGATCAAGGATAGTAACTAGCTTGCTGTTAGGCTTAGTTAAGTCTTTGATGAATAACTTGTTGCCTGAAGTTGAAACGCTGGCTGAAATAATAAGGTAATGTTTATCTTTGGTAACGCTCGCGCCAACATAACGATGCTTTTCGCTTGCTGTTGCGCCATAAATTACTTTATCTGCTGACTGAGGCGTGTTTAGTTGGTGGTAATATACTTTGTGCTGATCAGTTTTTGCTGATAACTCACTGCCTTTTGGTTTGTCGTAGCTTGAGTAATAAAAACCTTCATTACCGTACCAAGAAATGCCACTGAATTTCACATCAACTAAAGTTTCACCAATTTGTTTTTTGGTTTCAGTGTCTAATACAATCACCTTGCGCCAGTCACTACCGCCTTCAGAAATTTGGTAAGCAACCAGTGAGCCGTCTTCAGTAAAGCTAATGCCCGCTAAAGACGTTGTACCATCTTCACTGAACGTATTCGGATCTAAAAATACTTCTGGCTCGCCATCTTCAAGTTGGCGATAAAGTACATATTGATTTTGTAGGCCATCATTTTTGTAGAAATAAGTATATTTTCCTTTTTTAAATGGTG
Source organism: Pseudoalteromonas sp. BZB3 (assembly GCF_040104455.1). Lineage (NCBI taxonomy): Bacteria > Pseudomonadati > Pseudomonadota > Gammaproteobacteria > Alteromonadales > Pseudoalteromonadaceae > Pseudoalteromonas > Pseudoalteromonas sp. BZB3. Next base: position 214,711 of record NZ_JBECOS010000013.1, read on the forward strand.
TGCCGATCTTCTCGAAATCCATTAACTCGGTTAAGGTTTCTTTAATTTGGTTGCGGTAAGGGATATTAGCTAGGTAATCAAACGTTGTATTATTTTGCGCTTTTACCCACTCTGCCGTTTCTGCACTCATATCATCTTCTAACCAACGGTATGGATCAGCAACTTGTTGGCCGAAATAAGTATCTACCACGTTATCTTTACGTGTATCAGGGTAAGAAACTTGTGTTTTATTTTGAACTGCCACTTTTGAATCAACTTGTTCGTTTGAGCTATTACAGCCTGTCAGTGCGATTGCCACAGACAGTGCTAGTGCTTGCTTTAGCATAGTGTATCCCTTATTTATTTTATAATTCATCTCGATATTTCATCTTTGGCTGCAAGTATTCATTTGAGCGATAAGCAAGGGTATTGGCTTTGCTATTATGGAGACGAAACCAGTGTTTTAACCTCTCATTAGCGCATGTCTTTTAATAACACGATGAATTATGCAAAGGTTTGAAAAATCGAAATCTTCATCTTAGCCAGACTAGTAATCACTCTAAAGAGCGCTAGAAGGCTAGGTTTAAGTGATACTATCACTAGGAATAAATGCTGAGAAGTAAGATGAGATGAAATTATTTCTTATAAATCAATAGCATATTTTTCTATTAACATTGATTTACGAATACACAGGTGCTGTAAAGGGGGTTAACAAAGTGATGAGTGCTTTACAACTCATCACTTTAGGGGAATATAGGATGTTATTGCGCTAAAGCGTAGCCACCTTTTAAATGGGCCACATGCTCAAAACCAAGTCGGACTAGTGCTTGCGCAGCAACAGAAGAGCGACTACCACTACGACATACAAGTACCAAAGGTTGGTTTTTGTTTAGTCGTTGTAGACCAATAAAGTTTGCAAGCCTAGTTAATGGCACGTTTTTATCAAATTGTTGCGCATGGTTGAGTGCATATTCATGTGGTTCACGAATATCAATCAGTTGTACGTCTTTAGTGCTGTCTAAATGAGCTTGCAAGGCGTCAGTATTTAACTCTATGAAGCTATGCTTTTGCGAGCAAGTAGTCAGCGCACCACACATAATTTCTTGGTTGGCCTGGTCATGAATATGGCTATCTAGTTCAGCCTTTTTACTCATAAACTCTGTAACTGATATACGCTGACTTACAACGTCTGCTAATAATTGATTACGCTGCGTTTCTGCATTTAGAGTGGTGACAAACTCATTGTTATAGTCATGACTAGGGCAAAGCAGGCTATCTTGTTCTAATAAGCCACTTAGTAACTGTAGTGATTGATACATTTGAGACGCATCACTGCTTTCAAAGTTTGTTCTGCCTAGTGTGCCCATTAAAATTAAATCGCCGCAGAAGGTATAAAGACTATTGAATTTACCCGTTTCTAACTCAGCTTTGTGGCAAAGCGCCAAGGAGATACTGTCTTGTGTATGGCCTGGCGTGGCAATTTTGACTAAAGCGAATTTCCCTACATCGATAAATGGTAAAGTAAGGGCATCGACAGTTACAACGTGACACTGGGTAGGCCAGCCTAGGTGATCAGTCACTTGGTCTTTTAATTCATTACTTAACAGTTGCGTTCTAGCTGAAGTATGATCAGCATGACCATGTGTGTCTATAACCGCTTTTAAAGTAAGGCCTTGGCATTCTAAAACGGTTAACAAACGTTGAGTGAGTTCTTCTAGTGGCTCTATAATGATTGCCTCTTGGCTCTCACCATCGACAAATAACCAACAGCAACTACCGCCCACTTTGAACTGCACTAATCCATCGAGTTTTGACTTATTGTCTAAGTCACCCATGTTTACTAAGCAACTATGGCCAAGCGCTTTCGCACAATAAGCAATGCGTTCACAAGCAGCATCTATCTCAGCTTGAGTAGCAGCAGGACCAAAAGATAGACGAATTGCGGCTTCACTTTGTACTTGAGGCAGTCCCATTGCATCAAGCACAAAACTGCCTGTTACTTTCGAACTGCATGCTGAACCAGAGCTGACACGAATATTAGCTGCATCGAATAAATCTAAGATCTCTTTGGCACTAAACCCTGGGATAGCGAAGTTCAGTGTAGTTGGGACACTACACGCAAAGTTATTGTTAAATACAATGGTAGGGAATGCTGTTGTTAACGCTTCAGCAAGTTGGTCGCGGTAACTGCGTAGTGTTTCTTTGGTGGCAAATACACCCCTACCCTGCCCAAGTAGCTCATCGAAAATCACATTCAGTGAAGCTAAACCGGGTAAGTTTTCAGTTCCTGAGCGTAACCCACTTTCTTGCCCACCCCCTGCGATAAATGGTGTAAAAGGGGCTTGCTCACGAATATAGACAAAGCCGATGCCTTTCATTGCATAGAGTTTATGACCGCTAAATGGCGCGTAATCGATACTGGTGTTGGCAATATCAAGTTCAACTTTACCGAGTGCTTGAACGCAATCAACCATCCAGAAAGTTTCGGGGTTATTGCTTCTGATCACGGTTTCTAGTTTGTTTAAGTCTTGCTCTGCACCGGTCTCGTTATTGACGGCCATAGTGCAGATCATCAAGGCGTTGGGCACTTCTTTGGCAATAAAATCTAAATCTAACATGCCATCTTTATTAACTGGGATGGCTTTAATTTCAGCATGGATATCGAGGATATGATTCCAGTGCTTTAGAGATTCTGGTACGGCTTTATGCTCAGTTGCGCCATACAAAATACAAGGCCTTTTCTCAGAGCTGTAGTTATGCTTAGCTTGATAAAGCGCAGACAATATGGCCGTTTGGATCCCTTCGGTTGCGCCACTGGTAAAGATAACTTGCCCGCTACTAGCACCTATTACTTTGCGAGCTTTACCGCGAGTTTGTTCCATTATTTGCTTAGCCTGAAGCCCTGTAATGTGGCTACTGCTCGGGTTGCCAAATTGGGTCTGCATGGTTGCAAGCGCAGCTTGCGCGGCCGCTGGTAATACGGGAGTGGTTGCGTTGGCATCAAGATAGATTTGACTCAATTGCTGCTGCTCAGTCATGACATAGCCTTTATTTATATAAAAATGCGCCTATATTGCATTTTGTTATATCTAATTACTTAAAGGAATATTAAGGGGTTTTTGATGCTTATTCAACCATAAAGTTTTTAAGGATTTGGTATTATTCCGCAGCAGTGAAGCGAGTTTGTACTTTTAGCAAAACAAAACGTCAATGTGTTTTGTTTGTGGATGAGTATGAAAACGATATTGAGGAGATAGCTGAGTTTTTATAACTGGCAGTTTTTTCAAGAAATTGAAGTGTGGCTGTAAATAAGACAGGGCTAAGGTTTATTGTATTTGTTTTTAAGCTGCTCTCTTGCGCTGTCTATTTCTTGCCAAATCTGGTGAACAAGATGGGGGTTTTGTTTATAAAAATGTTTGTTAAATGGTAAATACCAAACAGTATCCAATAATCGTTCTTTGGAGGGTTTAATAACATCAGAGAGTTGATTTGCATAAAGTAGATGAAGGCCAATTAAGCGCTCTACCACATACCCATCTAATTTACCTTGTGCCACCATTTTGAGGCCTAACTCAGGGTCATATTGAAATGGGCTTAACCAATTTCTTTGATTCAATTCTTGCCAAACAACATACCCCAATGGCGCACCAAGTCCTTTATTTGGTAAATAGTCAGTCAGCGAAAATGTTGACGTTTGTTCTATAAAAACAGGATAAATTGCCGTCCAGAGATGACCGTTTTTGTAATCCGGAAAAGCGTACTCTTTGTCTCTTTGCGGAGTTTTTATCATGGCAAATAAAGCATGGCTGTTACCTGCCTTGACATCTTTTTGACAGCGATTCCAAGGCTTGGCATCGAATTGCACGGTCACTTTGGCATTTTCAGCGGCAGTTTTTATGATATCGGTTAATAGTCCTTTAGCTTGGTTTTCTTGTTGATAAATGTATGACGGGAAATTGCTGGCTTCATGACAAATTTTAAGCGTTGTACGAGCATAGCTGTTTGACGAAGTAAAACATATGCAAATGATTGCACTTAAGTACAAGGCATGCTTTAAGTTTATTCTGGAAAAGCCAGTCGCTATCATCAACAAGGTGTTTTTTGTGCTTATTTTATACAGACTACAGTGAATTTTGTGTATTGACTCTACAAGGTGGCGACTTTTTGATGAAGAAAGAGCAAGAGTGAACCTCTTGCTCTATGAGAGGCTTAAAGGTTGTGTCTTAAATCAAAGCGGTCTAGTTGCATTACTTTGTGCCAGGCTTTGGCAAAATCATCTGCAAATTTTTGCTTTGCATTATCATAGGCATAGAATTCCGCAATGGCTCTGAGCTCAGAGTTTGAACCGAACACAAGATCTACCGTAGTCGCAGTATATTGTTTCTGTCCACTCTTCCGGTTAAAGCCTTCATATAAGCCTTCTTGAGCTGACTTTTTCCAAACTGTCGACATATCCAATAGATTAACGAAGAAGTCGTTGCTCAAAGCGCCTACATTATTAGTGAATACGCCATGGCTACTACCATTACTGTTTGCTCCTAAGACACGCAAGCCACCTACAAGTGCTGTCATCTCTGGCACTGTTAAATTAAGCTGATCTGCTTTATCGACTAACATTTCGGCTGGAGAGCGATAGCTTTCTTTAGTATTGAAATAGTTTCTAAAGGCATCTGCTTTTGGCTCAAGTAGTGAGAATGACTTTACATCTGTTTGTGCTTGTGCGGCGTCAGTTCGGCCCGGTGTAAAGGGGATTGACACTGTTACGCCAGCATTGTCGGCCGCCTTTTCAACAGCAACTGCACCACCTAATACGATGATGTCTGCCATAGACACTTTTTTATTGCCATATGCTTTTCTGTTGAAGTTGCTTTGTACAGTTTTAAGTTTACTGAACACCATGCTCAGTTCATCTGGGTTATTTACTGCCCAGTCTTTTTGTGGTGCTAACATAATACGTGCACCATTTGCCCCACCTCGCATATCTGACGCTCTAAAGCTTGCAGCTGAGCCCCATGCAGTTCTTATAAGCTGAGGGATGGTTAAACCTGTACCCAGAATATCGCGCTTTAAGTTTGCAATATCTTTTGCATTGACAAGCGTATGGTCGACAGCTGGTACAGGGTCCTGCCAAATTAACGCTTCACTCGGCACATTATCACCAAGGTAGCGAGCTTTTGGTCCCATATCTCTATGTGTTAACTTATACCAAGCTTTTGCAAATGCGAGGCGATATTCTTCTGGATTTGCTAAGAAACGCTCTGCTATTTTGCGATATTCAGGATCGTACTTAAGGGCTAAATCAGCGGTAGTCATAACCGGAGAATTAAACTTACCTTTCACATGTGCGTCTGGGACTGAAGTATGTAGCGATTCATCGGTTGGGATCCACTGAATTGCACCTGCTGGGCTGCGTGTCTGTTGCCATTCAAGGTTAAGTAAGTTTTGTAAATAAAGTGTCGTCCAGCGAGTCGGTGCTTGCGTCCACGCGCCTTCAAGGCCACTGGTCACAGTGTCTTCTGAGTGACCTTTACCACATTTATTTTTCCAGCCTAATCCTTGTTCTTCAATAGCTGCACCGCCGGGTTCTTTACCCACACATTGACCTGCTTGGTGCGCACCGTGCATTTTACCAAAGGTGTGACCGCCTGCGATAAGTGCAACGGTTTCTTCATCGCTCATTGCCATACGGCCGAAGGCAATGCGAATATTTTTAGCTGAACCAAGTGGATCTGGCTTTCCTTTTGGACCTTCAGGGTTAACGTAAATTAGACCCATATGCGTCGCCCCAAGAGGACGTTGAAGTTTACCGTCGCGCTCCTCACGGTCACTGGCAAGCATTTCAACTTCAGGGCCCCAATAAACAAGATCTGGCTCCCAGTCATCAGTACGGCCGCCCGCAAATCCAAAGGTCTTAAAGCCCATGTTTTCAAGACCAACTGTACCAGCTAGTATCATTAAGTCACCCCAAGAGATGCTTTCGCCGTACTTTTGCTTTAATGGCCACAGTAACCTTTTGGCTTTATCTAAATTACCGTTGTCAGGCCAGCTATTCAGTGGGTCAAAACGCATTTGACCGCCATCACCACCGCCACGGCCATCTAATGTGCGATATGTACCTGCGCTATGCCACGCTAGGCGGATGAACAATGGGCCGTAGTTTCCCCAGTCTGCAGGCCACCAATCTTGAGATGTAGTGAGTAGCTCATTCATGTCTTTTTTGAGTGCCGCCATGTCGAGCTTATTGAATGCGTCTGCGTAGTTGAAGTCAGTACCTAGTGGGTTTGAACGGTTGTCATGATCTCTAAGTGGCGACAAATTTAATTGTTCAGGCCACCAAAATTGATTTGATTTAGGCGTACCAACGGCAACATTGCCAGTCCCCGTCGCCCCTTTTGGTTTACTCATTTGTGGCGAGCTGGCGCATGCGCCTAAACTTAAAATACCGAGACCAACAAAGGTGGCAAGTACCGACTTGCGAAACTGAGTGTGGAGCTTCATTATGTTCATCCTATGCGTTAAATTACGTTCAACTTGATTGGCGTTAAGTGACAACATGAATGAAACGTAAAACCTCTCTAATATCTAACTTAATAGGTAAGTTTATAAATCAAGTTTTGTTCTTTCATGTATTAAAATTTTGCACTTAAGTGCTCGACTTGTTTACATCAGAATTGAGTATAGAAGGTGATTAAATTTTTTATAAATTGATTAATTAGATTCATATGTTCAAAAAAAACAATGAAGGGATGTTGTCATATTTGGCATTAGAAATACGCTCAACTGGCTATACTGTGTTTTTGCCAATTTATCAAAAATCGGCAAAAAGCTGGTTGAGGAATAGGCTTTGACCAGTAGTAGCCTTGGCCATATCGACAGCCTAGTTGCATTAAAATATTGGCAGTGCTCTTATCTTCGATACCCTCAGCAATATTCTCAATACCAATTGCATGGCTCATTTTCAATATGGCATCAACTAAGTGGTATTGATTGCGTTCATGCATCATATTTTTGATAAAGGATTGATCAATTTTTAGAGTCGAAGCATTGAACTTGGTTAAGTAATTTAAGTTCGAGTAACCAGTACCAAAATCATCAATAGAAATCGAAATACCCTGAGAAACCATTTGGTGAATTTGTGCCTGTATGTTTTTCTCGTCTTCAATGAATAGTGACTCAGTGATTTCAATGTCAAGGTAAGAGGGGTCGAGTTTTTGCTGTTTTAAGGTTTTTAATACTAAACTGCCAAAATTGCCTTTTTTAAACTGTTCCGCTGAGGCATTGACCGATACCCCAAGCTGATTAAAACCGAGCTGATGCCAAGTAAGGCAATCTTTAACGGCTTGTTTGACTACCCAGATCCCTATTTCATTAATTAATCCTGAGGCCTCTGCAACAGGAATGAAAACAGAAGAAGGCATTAGTGTGTTATCGGGTAGGCGCCAGCGGATCAGCGCTTCTACCCCTGCAATGGTATTGCTACTCAGTTCAATCTTGGGTTGATAGTAGAGCTCAAACTCTTGCTGTTCAATGGCTCGTTTTAACCCTACCAGCATAGCCAGTCTCGCTTTGCTTTGTTGCTCCATTTCTAAATCAAAAAACGCGTACTGATTATGGCCCATTTGCACCGCTTTAGTTAATGCTGTGTGTGCTCTGCGTAACAGTGCATCATAGTGATTACCATCATGAGGGGCTATTGCAATGCCAATACAGGCCGATACTTCAACCTCGTATTGCTCGACGTAATTGCTAAAAAAAGTGGTTTGCAACGCTTGATGAGCAAAAGCTTCGATATCGTGGTAATCGGTTTCATCAATGAAAATAAAAAATTGATTGTTGGAGCTGTGAAAAATTTTGGAGTTATCTTCCGACAATGTATTTAGTCGCTGTGCAATCATGTTGATTAACTTATCACCAATATCAAACCCCAAAGAGGCATTAATGGAGTTTAAGTTATTTAAGGTGAGCACCATTAATGCACTAAGTTGTTCTGCCTGATGGTGACGGTAGATGCGTCCCTGGACATATTGTGCACAGGCTATTTCATTGGGTAACAGGGTCAATCTATTGGTGAGTGCTTTTCGCTGAGTACGAGTTTTATTTCTGAGTGAATTCACATGCATTTTGACTAGTCTTTCGAGCAGCCTATCAATGTCTTTCGTTAATAAGTAAACCACAGAAGCGAACACAAGCAGCACTAGGGCCATGTTGTGCGCCTTACGCCAATCGGCGAACTCAGCCAGTGGAGAGGCCAATAACCCTATGTACTCTGCATAGGCTAAACAATATATGCTGAGCACCATAAATGTGGTTGTAGAGATGATAAGTAGGCGGCTGTTAAGCATGGCACAAAATACAAGAATACATGGATAGGCAAGTAAACTGGTGTCGTAGAGCCCTTCAATATTCCACGCAAAAAAGAATGCCAGTAAGGTCAAAGTCCATATAAAAATACCAGACACTACAGGCAAGGTATCTTCACAGACAAACCAGTGTAAAAATAAAAAGATCCCGAGCGCGACCACAAGTGTGTAAGCGTAGCCTTGTTGATAAATTAATATGTTGAGGATAAAGAACAGTGCCAAAGAAAGGCTGATCAGAAGAATAAATGACTTTAAGCGCTTCACCTTGTCCGTTGCAATTTGACCAAGAATACTGCTGTAGTCAACACTTTCTCGCCTATTCATATTTGTGCTCTAAAGTTTTAGTGGTAGTTGCAAAAGCCAGCGTTCTTCCTCCCCTTGTTTTAGACTCAGGTTTAATGGCATACATGGCTTTATCGGCTAAGTGGATGAGCTCCGGCTTATGGCTTGTGTCATACGGGTAAAACGCAGCACCAATACAAAGGCCTACCTGTACATTAGCTTGGTGCGAGATAAGTGTATAAGGCTTAACGATCCTTGTCGTGAGTTGTTCACAGAACAATTCAAAATCAGCTTTGTTGGTGTTTTCTAATACGACTACAAACTCATCGCCTCCCCATCGACACGCTATCCCATTACTCGGGGTGAGCTGTTTTAACTGATTCGCGACGAATATCAGCACTTCGTCACCGGCATCATGACCATAGATATCATTCACCTGTTTAAAGCCATTGAGGTCCATCAAGGCAAAGACGAAAGGTGTCTTATCTTTTATGAATTGATCAATTCTTTTCTCACCAGCATGGCGGTTGGTCATATTGGTCAGGGCGTCATAATCAGCTCTTCGGCTTAATTTATCGAGCTCGTCACGTTTCTTAGATACATCATTGAGTGTGATTTGATAATACGATTTTAAATCATCTGTGATGATGCTAGATACAACCACTTGTAACCAAATGGTTTTATCTTGTTCTTTAAATTTAAGTCGGTGCTCACCAATGGCGATTTCATCATTCAAAAATGCACTGTTTACAGCGCGTGTCACTAGTTCAGGCGTTTCAAAGAGCTCACTGAGTATAGGGCCATAGTTTTTCTTCATCGGCTGCTCTATTCGTTCTATCAAAGATTTAAAGGCTTTGTTGGTGAGAAGAATATTGCCTCTAGGCTCCATTAAAATGATAGGGGCGACGGAGTTTTCGAATAATAACCTGAAGCGCTTTTCTAAAAGCTCAATTTCAGAGCGCAATAATCGCTCTTGAGAGATTTGCTCTTCTGCCTTTTCTAATAGTAAGTTGATGTCTTCAACTAAATTACCTAACTCGCTTTTGTCGTGAAAAACAGGCTTTTTTAAACGTCTTGCTGTACCTGGATTCAGTGAGTGCAGACTATTTGCAATAATTAGGATGGGCTTAGTGATGAAGTAAAATGCAATAAAAATAGCAATGACAGTAACAACGAGTGCTTGTATTAGCAAAGAGTTGGATAAGAAGCTTGCCGCATTTTGTGAGTCTTCTTCTATGTAGGCTAAATTGTGCTGAACTTTAATCGTACCTAACGACTCTGAAGGTACAAAAGGTGAATAAACCATGAACTCCGTTTGTTTAGCAGGCTCAGATTTAAAAGTCTCACTTTGAATTGCAAATAGCTCAGATTCAAACGACGCGGCTAAGATAGCTTGGTTGTTACTAAGACCATTAATCACTTCTTTTGCTAATTCTTGATCACCTAAATAGGCCGCAATATTGGCCGTAGGCGCAACGACCTCATAAAGTTGCTCAATACTGGCCTGAGTTTTATCTAAGTTTTTTTGATACGCCAGTTTAAAAAATACCTGCGATGAAATAAAACCAACAAACACGGCAGCAAAGCTAATTGATATTGCAAGTCTGAGTAATAAGCCACTCTTATTCATATAACTCCAAGATGACTTTTACTTTTTGTTTTTGTTGTGTAGTTAAAGCGTCGCTAAATACATAACCGATGGCATTGGGGTTTTCGGCTATAAAGTTTAAAACCATCTGCTCGTCAGCATATGTTTCTGGAGGGGTAGCTCTACCGGTAAAGCGAACTCTTGACCAATACGCATTTACTCTCGATAAAGGCATATTCACGAGCCTTTTGTAGAAAGTTGATTTTAATCCCTCTGGTGTAAGTGTATCTAATGGTTGAGCGGATTGGTTGTCAGGGAAAGCAACATATCGGCCCATATATAAATCAATTAACTGCTTTTTTGACAGGGAGTCTGTCGCATTGTCGGCATGCACAACGATAGAAATAGGCTTAGCCGCTACTGTATTCATGATACAGCAAGCGAGTATTAGGGTGAGGAAGATAATTAACTTGTTCATAGCTAAAAAGTAAAACTCACACTAAAAAATAGGGTGGTAAAAGACTCTTTTGGTGCCAAGGTATTCATACCCTGATATGACCACAGCGCCCCCCCTTGAGCCTCAATATTAGTGTGATCAATCTGTAATTTAAGGGCAATATTGTCTTTCACGTCGTATCTGACACCGAGAGAATGGGTTTGTTGATTAGGGCTGAATACACGAAATGATTCATTAACCGCTAGAATTATCTCCTCAACTTGGTTTGGTAAAAATCGTTGAATATTGACTGCATCGTTAAACTCACTGGGATCGGATTCTGCGATCGCAAAGGTATAAAATAGCTGCCCTTTATCAAAATTGTAGGTCGTACTGATATAGCCGCTACTGACAGCAGAAACCACTGATGAATCGCTGTGAAGGTGGGCAAACTCTGTTAAAAAAGTCAGTGGCCCTACGTTATATTTGAGTCCTGCAGAGCTAAAATATGCTTTTTTATTAATTAACGAAAAGTCGTTAATAAAAGCTGCTTTATCCGGCCAAATTACGTCAGGTATCTGTTGTAAGCCACTAATAATACTTGCCATGGTCGAAATGTTGTTTTTGGTGCGAGCTTGAGTGTGTTTAAGAGACAGGGTCCAGTCGAATTGACTGAGTTCGAAGGACACACCTAAAACATCATCAATTTTTAGTTCTACATTTTCATTATCAAGGGCAATGTGACTCGAAGATTGACCGCCAAACAGCTTGATACGGTAATCTAAATCATTATGGCTTTTAAAATAGGTAAAATCGGCTCCGTCTAAATTACGGTATGGGAGTAAAGCATAGACTTCAGTGGGGACTTTTGCCCACGGATAAGCAAAGCCAATATCTCTGTATTCTGTAAGTAAGTATAGGTCAAGTTGTGTTCGACCAACTCTGAGTTCCCAGTCAGGAGCTGGTTTGTATCTCAAAAAAGCTAAGCTAAGCGCGTTGTCTAGAGTGACCTTTTTTTGCCCGCGATAAATTAACTGGGTGACGAGGTCGAAATCTCGAAATAAAGATATGTCAGCTTGAATGCCTAAAGAACTAATGGCGCTAAAGTCTAAACTATCTTCAAAGTTGTCATTATCTCGTGAGATATCAGTTCTAAAGCGATAGGTGTCAGAATTGGAATGCACGGCTCCTATGTTGCCAAAGCCGCTGATGGTTGCACGCTCAGCACAAATACCAAAAAAGCTTGATAGACATAATAAAGCGTACAGAAATCGCAACATCTAACATCTCACCGATAATTTATATAAACGCAGTAAATAATTATAGCGGATGTTTGGCTTTTCGAAATGAAATGAGTAAGTTTTCAGCGCCTTGTGTGGCTTAAAGCAAAAAAGGAGCCAATTGGCTCCTTTTAAATGCATTGTGCGATGATTATTTGTTCACAATTGCGTTATGATAGATGTTTTGTACATCATCACAATCTTCTAGCATGTTCATGAATTTTTCAAAGTTAGCTAGGTCGTCTTCGTCTGTGATCTCAACATGTGTTTGTGGTACAAAGGTGATTTCATCTACTTCAAAGTTGATGCCTTCGAATGCTTCTGTTAATGCTGTTTTCGCTTTGAAGTATTCAGTGTGTGGCGCGAATACAGATACTTTGCCGTCTTCAACTTCAACGTCAGTTACATCAACATCAGCCATCATTAATGCTTCAAGTACCACTTCATCATCGTCACCATCAAAGCCAAGGATTGCTTGGTGATCGAACATGTGTGCAACACAACCAGGGCTACCGATTTTCGAATCTGTTTTTGTGAATGGCAGACGTACATCTTTGATAGTACGATTTGGGTTATCTGTTAAACAGTCAACGATAACCATACAGTTACCAGGACCGTAACCTTCGTAACGTGCTGGAGAATAGTCTTCACCTGCACCACCCGCTGCTTTTTCTACGGCTTTGTCGATAACGTGTGCTGGTACTTGGTCTTTCTTCGCTTTTTCGATTAGACGACGTAAAGATAGGTTTGTTTCAGGATCTGCACCGCCGTTTTTAGCTACAACGTAGATTTCCTTACCGTATTTAGAGTTAACTTTGGTTTTTGCCGCCGCCGTTTTTGCCATGGCGTTTTTGCGGACTTCAAATGCTCTGCCCATCTTAATTCTCGTGTTATGAATTTAAAAAATTGCCAAGATTCTAGCAAGACTAAAGGCTTTGAGCTAGAGGGTAGCGAGATTAGCGACATTTTTTTGAAAACCAAACGTTACGGGAGGACTAACTTAGTTAATTGCGAAAAGTGCTCGATTATATGCGTCGCTGTATCTGCGTAGTCAGGTCGCGCATCAAGAATATACAAACAACTGTCCATTTTCGCATTGTCTGCAGCCTGTATATCAAACAAAAAATCGCCAACGTAAATACACTGCGAAGGGTTTACTTGCCAACTATCAGCAACTTGCAATAATGCAGTTGGGTCAGGTTTTGCGGGGGCATCGTCTCGGGTGAGTACAATATCGAACTCAAGACCGGTTTTTGCCAGCTTCAGTTGTGCCGCATGTTGGCAGTTACGCGTTACAACCGCCATTTTGATGTGTTGCTCTGCCAGCGCTGCAAGACACTCTAAAACACCCGGCATTAGCACTGCTGATTCAGCATCTTGGTATTCATGGCTTAAGACAATATCCATGGCAGCTAGGGCTTCTACCTCTGGCAGCTGTTCAATATAGGTCAATAAATCTGTGTGTTCAGTACATCCGATTTCAGCGCGAATATGTTTAAAGTTTAAAGAAGAACTTACTAGCGTGTTGTCTAAATCAAAAATAACACCTTGGTAGTTTGCATTTGCTGCAGTTTGAGTCATAAAAGAGAGTGGTCTTATTGAGCGTAATTAAAGTATATACGAAAAGATTAAAAGGTTGGATTAGGGCTGAAAGATAAGGGCGAATAAAAAAGCAGAGCCTGAGCTCTGCTTTTGATAAAAGCAAAAAGAGGGTTACTTATCAAAATGCACGGTGAGCCAGTTGTCTTCACCATCAAAATGTAAGGTTTTTACTTTGCCTTTACCTTCGAAGTTGACCATGTTGACTTGATCTGCCCAAACATCCCTGAGTGCACCATGTTGCATTCTCAGCGCGCTAAAATCTGCAGGGATCTGCGTTTCTTGGTAAACCCAAAAAAACTTTCCATCAACCTCCTGACCGACTAAAGAAAGCTTGAGAGGTGTCTTGTTTGCTAACTGTAAAGCCACTTTACGATTTACATATTGTGCAAATTCAGCTCTATCTTTAGCGTGCTTAAACAGATCAGCGTGACCGCCTATCAAGGTCTCTACAGCATGTTCTGTATCGTGCAGATAAAAGCGATGCATCAGCTCAAGATTACCCGTACGCTCATTGATCAATACGGTTGTCATTGCAGCTTTTAACTGGTGAGCGGCGACTTGACCGCTCAACAGTAAAAGTAAGCTGGCAGCAAGCCAAGCTCTCATGGATTAATCCTTCTTCTCTTTTTCGTCTTTGTCATCTTTTTTCAACTCAGTTTTGATGTCATGCATGATATCACGACGCACTTTGGCTGAACTCTTCTTACGCTTATACACTTCTAAACGAGAAGGAATGATTTGACGCGGGTAATGGTTATTTTCAATGTCGACATCGGCAGTTTCCCAGCGAGGGTCAACCACAATAGACTTTAACGGCTTGTCTTTGTCTGTGATGATTAACTTACTCACTTTATTCGGGCTACGACGCCAAATCTCAGCCGGTAGCATACGCTCTTCAGTCGAACCGTCTTGATACGTAAGTTCTAAAATGATTGGCATCACCAAGCCACCTAGGTTGCTGAACTCCATGACATAATAGTTTTTGTCTTCTTCAACTGCTCTATCAAGGGCTTTACGCTCCCAAGGCTTCAGTTTTTTTAAGAAGCTCTGATACGCATTTCGCTCTTTATTAGTCACAGTAAAGCGGTCATTGTCATCGTAGAAGTCAGATACGTCTTTGTTTTTATCAATCCAAAGCTCGCGGCCTTCTTCTTGGTTACGCTTGTTGAACAATGACATAGGCTTACTCTGTTCGAACTCACGTAAACGTGCATAGTCAATGTCTGGGTTCTTAGTATCAATACGTAATTGATAAACCTTGTCTAGTGAGATATCAACATGATCTGTGGTATAGAACCAGCCACGCCAGAACCAGTCTAAATCGACACCAGATGCTTCTTCCATAGTTCTAAAGAAATCAGCTGGGGTTGGACGTTTGTATTTCCAGCGCTGCGAGTATTCTTTAAACGCAAAGTCAAATAGTTCACGCCCTAAAATCACCTCACGCAGAATATTCAGTGCCGCTGCAGGTTTGGTATAAGCGTTCGGACCAAGGTTTAATACACTGTCAGACTGCGTCATAATCGGCACTTGGTTTTGAGACTTCATGTAAGGCACGATATCGCGCGGTTCTACACCCCAAGGAATGTTTGGATCCCATTCACGGCCAGCGACACCATCTAAGAAGCTGTTAAGGCCTTCATCCATCCAAGTCCATTGACGCTCATCTGAGTTAACGATCATCGGGAAGTAAATGTGACCAATTTCGTGGATCACAACGCCAATCAAGAAACGCTTTTCGGCTTGTGAGTAAGTGCGTGAGCCATCATCTCTTAGTTCTGTACGCGGACCATTGAAGGTGATCATTGGGTATTCCATACCGCCTACAGGGCCGTTCACTGACTGAGCAACAGGATATGGGTAATCAAATGAGAAGCGAGAGTACACTTCCATGGTGTGGATCACAGACTCAGTTGAGTATTTTTTCCAAAGATCACCGCCCTCTTTCGGGAAGAAAGACATCGCCATCACTAGTGGCTGTTCTTTACCTCCTTGTTGATAGCCTTTGGCATCCCACATAAACTTACGAGAGGATGCCCAAGCAAAATCGCGTACATTTTCAGCTTCGAAATGCCAAGTTTTGGTTTTGTCTGTGCCTGCTTTTTCGTTTTCAATCGCTTCTTCTTCAGTCACAACAAACACAGGGCGTTTTGCAGTTTCTGCTTCTTTTAAACGCTTTAATTGTGTTTTTGTCAGTACCTTTTTGGCGTTTTTCAGTTCACCTGTTGATGAAACAATATGGTCTGCAGGTACGGTGATCTCTACATCATAATCACCAAATTCCAGTGTAAACTCACCACGACCTAGGAATGCTTTATTTGTCCAAGCTTCATAGTCAGTAAAAGCGGTAAGACGCGGGAACCACTGCGCCAGTAAGAAGATGTCGTTGCCATCTTCTTCGAAGTGTTCATAGCCCGAGCGCGCGCCAACGGCATCTTCTTCAACAATGTTAAAGGCAAAATCAAGGCTGAACTCTGTCGACTTGCCTGGCTTTAATGGCTCGTTCAAATCGATACGCATCATAGTATCGACAATCGTAACTTTTAGTGGCTTGCCGTCTTCGTCTTTGACATCACTGATCACAAAACCCAGCTCAGTGTCATCCATAAATTGTTGGCGACGAAGCTGGTTTAAGCTGATCTTTGCTGGTTTTGCTGCAGGATTGCTTTGCAGGCTATTTTTAAATGTAGCACTTCGCTCAGCAAGTGAGTCTTGCTTAAAAATATTTTGGTCTAGTTGCATCCAAAGATATTTTAGCGTGTAAGGTGAATTGTTTTTGTACTCGATACTTTGCTCAGCGGTTAAACGGCGCTGTTTTTCGTCTAATACAACGTCTATGTCGTAATCGACTTTTTGTTGCCAGTAACGTTCACCTGGCTCACCTGCTGCGTTACGGTAGACGTTTGGTGTTGGCAGTATTTCGTCTAATTGACGAAACTTATCTACAAAGTTGCCTTTTGTTTGCTCAACAGCACTAGCAACCGCTAAGCTCGATGCCATAAGCGGTATGCACAGTGACAAGGCACTGGTTATTTTTTTCATTATGTTTTCCTAGCTACCCAAGATATGGTTGTTCAGTACTTATCTATTCTTTGTAAGTTTGTGAACGAGATAATGTTTTGCATTTGCATAACAAATTGAGCGTCGCAAAAGCATCAAGAAAATGCAATTAAATTGAGATAAAGTAACATTTTAATGTTTTTTAGTGACTTTTTGGACGTTTTGTTCCACTAAAGTACAAGTTCGAAATTCATCGATATCAACGAAAATATGAGCAGAAAACAACAGCAGCTAATTCATCTTGGGTTTATTTTGGTGGTTTATGCTGGGTATTAACAAATTTGATCAAAAAACCTTAGTTTGACTGTTGATATTTACTGCGAATTATTTTTAAATTCGCGCTCTTTGATTTTTGAGCAAATAGTTACGTTAAAAAGTTGGCGTTAGTTTTGCTCTGTATAGTGTACCCGTTTACAGTAAAATGTGGTGAGCAATATGGATTTCTACATCCTGAAAAAGCAAGACAAGCTGGTGGCTATTCCGGCTGATGAACAAAATTGCAAACAATATTTAGAAGATGGCTACTTTTATGTTGATAAAGTTGCCGCTTGTAATGAAAAGTCAGCACTTGAAGTGTTGCAGAATAAGCAAACGAAAGTGTTTAAAACTCCAGTTTTGTTATTTTTACTGGCTTTGCCTGTTGTTGCCTTTATTTGGTGGCAAATTACCCGTTAAACAAATACTTAAAGCGGTGTTATAGTAGCGTTTCAATGCGAAAGGGAGCGCTACATGAAAGTATTGCACACTTCTGATTGGCACTTAGGTCAACAGTTTTACGAACATCACCGTGTTCAAGAGCATCAGCATTTTCTTGATTGGTTGGTGACAACATTACAACAACAGGCGATTGATTTATTGCTTGTTGCCGGTGATATTTATCATACAGCAACCCCTCCCTCTTCTGCTGAACAACAACTTTACCAATTTATAAAGCAAGCCAAACAGGCATGTCCTGAATTGCATATTGTCATTATTGCAGGCAACCACGACTCTGCGAATCGCATTGAGACCGCAAAACCTCTTTTAAAACAATTTGATACGCATGTTGTTGGCCGATATGACAAAGCAGCCCCAGCAACTTGTTTAGTAAATATTGAAACTGAAAAGGGTAAGGCACAAGTGGTTGCAATGCCTTTCATACGCCCTGCTGATGTCACGCTAGATACACAAAGTGATAAAGCTTACCAACAAGGTGTGGCGCAAGCTTACCAATCGGTGGTTGAACTGTGCGAAGAGAACACCGTCCCTATTATTGTTATGGGCCACCTGCACGCCAAAGGCGGCACCATTAGTGAAGATTCAGAACGGAATATCAGCATCGGCGGTTTTGATGCGGTAACAGCTGAGGTGTTTACTGACAAGGCCGATTACGTTGCGCTCGGTCATCTTCACAAAGCTCAAGTGGTAGCAAAATGCGACGCAAAGCGATATTGCGGTACGCCTATGCCGATGTCATTTTCAGAAAAAAACTATCAACACCAAGTACTCGTGTGTGAATTTAATGGAAAAGCATGCGTGAGCGTAAACCCCCTTTACACACCAAGGCTTAGAGAGCTGATAGTGCTTCCTAAACAAGGAGGGGCGGATATTGATGCACTGTGCGATGAAATCGAACAGCTAGATTTAAAGTCGTACGAAGCAAGTCCTTATCTTCGCTTACGACTTAATGCCAGCGAGACCGATAGCCAGTTTAGGGAAAAGATATCATCAAGCCTAAAAGACAAAGACATCTTGTTTTGTGGTATAGAGCGCGTTCAAGATGTGCAAAAGCATGACGATGAAATGATTTTCCAAGATTTAGGTCAAGTCGAAAAATTAAACCCCCTCGATTTGCTAGATATGGTTTTTAAGCAGCAGGTCGATTCAGAGCAGGACTTACCTACAAACTTAGCTGATTGTTTAGCTGAGGTATTAAATGACATGGAAGAGGAGCAAAACGCGTGAAATTACTTAAAATAACAATCACAAATTTAGCTTCTATTACCCACGCTGATATTGATT
Source organism: Pseudoalteromonas sp. BZB3 (assembly GCF_040104455.1). NCBI lineage: Bacteria > Pseudomonadati > Pseudomonadota > Gammaproteobacteria > Alteromonadales > Pseudoalteromonadaceae > Pseudoalteromonas > Pseudoalteromonas sp. BZB3. The sequence continues at coordinate 233,299 of NZ_JBECOS010000013.1, forward strand.
TTGAAAAAGCGCCCTTAGAGCAAGCCGGATTATTTGCCATTACTGGTGACACAGGCGCTGGTAAAAGCACCCTGTTAGATGCTATTTGTTTAGCCCTCTATGCAAAAACAGCCCGTTTAAAAAATGACTTAAAAAACACGGTGTCGTTTAATGGTGATGACATTAAATTAAACGACCCAAGAAACTTACTTCGTAGAGGCTGTGCTAGAGGCTCAGCAGAGGTGACTTTTTTAGGTCAAGATGGTGAGCGTTATTTAGCAAAATGGTCTGTTGCCCGAGCGCGTAAAAAAGTCACAGGTAAACTTAAGACACCAGAGCATGAGATTATTCGCCTCAGTGATGAAACCTTGTTGGCCCATAAAAGCGCGGCGCTTAAAACGGTCGAGCAATTAATCGGTCTTAGCTTTGATCAATTTACCCGTACCGTCTTACTTGCTCAACATGAGTTTGCCGCATTTTTAAAAGCAAGTAGTGATGAACGCGCGCAATTATTAGAGTGTTTGACTGCGACCGATAAATTCAGTCGTATTGGTCAGCTGATCTTTGAAAAACATAAAGAAAAGAAAGCAGAGCTGGAACAGTTAAAAGATAGCTTAAGTGCCTATGTGTTATTAACCGATGAGCAACTTGAGCAATTAACCCTTGAGGCGCAAAATCACCAACAGCAGTTAGATGAATTAAGAGCGCAACAAGCTCAGCACAAGTCGTCATTGCAATGGCTTTCAGAATCAACACAATTGCGAACTCAATTAGTGCAAACAGAGCAGACTATTAAAGAAACAGACGCGAAACTGACAGAAAAAGCACATGCCTTTAATGAAGCAGAGCAAGCACAAGCGGCTTTTGAGATTGCCGATAATCGTCAACAATGGGTGGTGACAAAAAATAATTTAAGTGCACTCGAGTTAAAGCAAAACGAGCTCAAAGAAAAAGACTTTGCTGTGCAAATCCAGCAAGCACAAGACGCGTCGAATAAGGCGTCTAATGCGCTACAACAAACCGAAGTCTATGTAACAAAGCAGCAAAGTGTTCTGCTCGAAGTTCGGCAACTAGATACGAAAATCGCGAATGCTGATTCAATATTACAGCAGGTCTTAAAGCAGCAGAGTGAGGTTGAGCAACAGCAGGCTAAGCTTTCAATAGAACAGCAAAATACCAATACGCAATTACAACAAGTACAGCAACAAAGTCATGAATTAGAGTCGTTATTAACTGCCAATAACAGCTTACAAAGTACAGTTGAAAACTGGTCTCACCTCAAAGGCTTGTTAGATGACATCATAGATAAACAGTCTCAGTCTCAGTGTGCGCGCGCTTCATTGCAACATGTGCAAAAGCAGCATCAAGAAAACGCCCAACAAGCAGAGCCGCTCAAGTCTGGGTTATCACAATTACAATCACAATTGATTTCGGGGCAATCGTCAATTGATGTACTCCAGCAGCAAGTTGAACAGTTAAACATCGATGATTTGCAATCAGCGGCTCAGCGGCTGCAACACGTGATTGCTTTGATGCAGCACATTTCAGATATCAGTGCGGAGCAGTTACAACAACAATCTTCAATGGCAAGTAACTTCCAAAAGAAACAAGCCATTGAAGTGCAAATGGCAGATACAGAGCAGCAAAAAGAGCTAAGTAAGCAACGGGTACAAGTGACTCGGGATAACTTAACGCAAGTTCAACTTCGTGCTAGCGAGAGCATCAGCGCATTACGTGTAGATCTAAAGCCTGGTCATGAATGTATGGTCTGTGGCTCAAAAGAGCATCCCTACGCGGTTGATCATATTGATAGCCATTGGGCAAACTTACTAAATGACTTTGCTACTCAACACAAGCAGGCTGAACAAGCTTACGAACAAGCAATGCAACGTAGCCAAGTTCATTTAACTGAATTTGAAAAAGTGAACGCTAGATATCAAGAAAGCAAACTACAGCATCAGCGTTTAACGAGCAAAGCATCTGAGCTTCAAGGACAACTTGAACAGTTTAGCGAATACCAAGGGTGGTCGCTGCAGCAATGTTTAGATCATCAACAAATGCTTCTACAGCAGCAACAGCACTTCACAGGTCTTCAGTCGCAATTGCAAAAAGCGTGGCACACTCAACAAGAACAGCAAAAGTTGTTTGAGCAACAACAAGCGCAGTTAAATGCCATTACACAGCAAGCCACTGAGCTTTCTCATCAGATTGAACAACAGCAAAATACACTTACTCAACTTTCGCAAGAAATAAACCGTGCGCAACAAAAAGCGTGTGATTATTATGCCGATGAAACATGGTGGGCGCAGTTTGAAAGTGCCCCACAAGATGCTTTGGCCTCTTTAACAAAAGCGGTTGATGAGTTTAAAAATAATAAAGAGAAACTCGCTCAACTTCAGCAGTCTCAACAAGCATTAACGCTGCAGCTGAATCATTTACAAGAATCAGCTGTGAATGTTTCTGAGCTGGTAAACGGCATTAACAGCACAGTTAAAAATGCGCGCTCAGAGAAATTGAGTTTTGAGCAAGCAAGGTTTGAGCGTTTACCACAAGAGATCACCGCTGATGAATGGCAAGAAAAGTGTCAGTCACAATTAAAAGCAAGGCAACATGATTTAAATGCTTGCTCTGAACAATTGAAGCAGATCTTGCAGGCTGAAAAAGATAAAGAAAAAGATCTGACCAATATAGCTGAGCAGATCGAGATTTTACTAACTCAAAAAGCCGCACTTGAGTCGCGCTTTGAACAATGGCTCAATGAAAAGTCACAGATCTATGCTGACTTGAATGAAGAGCTAGTTTCTTACTTACTCAAGCTTCCAAAAGCGGACATTCAGCAAACCTTGTCTGAGTTTAAACAGTTGTCGCATGGCAAAGTAGAGCTATCAGGCAAGCTAAGTCATTTAAAAGAGACCTTGAGTACTCATTTAGAGAAGGCACTTACTGAGCTATCAGAGCAACAAATTAATGAGCAGTTAGTAATTTTAGAGACTCAGTTTCAACAAACGCAACAATACTGGCTGAGTGTGAACACGCAGCTTGAACAACATCACAAAAATGTTGAAAAATTGGCAACTGAGCAGCAAAAGCTAAATAAGCGACAAGCTAAGTATGAACATTGGCACTTACTTGATAAGTTATTGGGTGATGCCACGGGTAAAAAGCTGCGTAATATAGCGCAAACTCAAACATTAAAAATCTTACTGCAATATGCCAACCAACACTTAGCGAGTTTGTCTAAGCGCTATCGCCTGACTGTGATAGGCCACTCTTTGAATATTGCTATCATTGATAAAGATATGGCCGATGAGCAGCGCTCTGTGAATACGCTTTCTGGTGGTGAATCTTTCTTAGTTTCTCTGGCTTTGGCGCTAGGGTTGGCTTCACTTTCTTCAAACAAAGTAAATATTGGTTCGTTATTCATTGATGAAGGCTTTGGCACGTTAGATCCTGAAACCTTAAGTGTGGCGCTAGATGCTTTAGATGCTCTGCAAGCACAGGGTAGAAAAGTGGGGGTGATCTCGCACGTCAGTGAAATGTCAGAACGTGTTGCCACACAAGTACAAGTTAAAAAACAGCCCGGCGGTTATTCGAACGTATTAATAAAAGGTGCTTAATATGCCTGATTTTAAAGGTGAACAAGCCATCAAATATGACGAAAGGATCACGCGACTCGTACCTGGCTACGAGTTACTACATGGTTTGGCGGCTGCACAATTAAAAGTGCTGTTTCCTGATGAAGCGAACATCCTAATTGTGGGAGCAGGCACAGGTAAAGAAGTTATTGAATTAGCTAAGCTTAATCCTACTTGGTCTTTTATTGTGCAAGATGTTTCAGCAGACATGCTCGCTATCGCAGATCAAAATTTTACTAACTTGGGCCTAAGTCATAGGGTAAAAATACAATGTGGTGAGTTAACGTCTCTAATTGAGCGCGTTGATTGTGCCCTATGTTTGCTAGTTCTACACTTCATAGAAGATAACGGTGCAAAGAAAATGCTTTTAAATCAGATTAATAGTGTTTTAAAACCAAGTGCGCCTTTATTTCTTGTTGACCTTATGAAGCCAGAAACCCAGTTTGAACGAGAGGCGCAGTTAGTATTTTGTCGTACTCTGGGTTTAACAGAAATAGGGCTGACTCGTATGCGGCACAACTTAGAACATGAGTTTCATCCACTTGATCGAATGCGTTTAAGTGAATTACTTGATGAATGTGGTTTCAACGCCCCCCACCCTTTCTTTAAAGCGCTTGGTTTTACTGGGGTAAGTTGTAATAAGCGCACTGGTACCAATCCGCAATAACACTTAATCATTTTGAGGGATTAAACCTGATGATAGCTACGTTAAAGATTTCTCATTTACGACTGCATGGGTGCAGAAGGTAGGGCAATGCAGGAGCAATTGCCGAGAACAACTAAATAACGAAATATTTGCCTTGCCTACATGGATGTAGGTACCTCAGCGATAGCAGGACGCGTGAGTGGTGCTACCAACAAGGTTTTCTTGCCTCAAAAAAGACCACTTAGTTAAGCGGATTGGTATGAGTTTTAAGTACTTGTGCGTTCTAGCTCAGTTAAGAGGTCTACCAGCCGAGTTATCTTAATATTACTTAGTTGCCTGTAGTCTAAATACGGACAGATCACTAAATTACTAACTTTATCGATCGCGAACTCCTCATCTAGCCATATTAAAGAGTTGGTAAAAATGTGATCTCGGAGTAATTTTTTGGCATATGTTCTACCTGCAATAACATGAAATTTATAATTTTTTTCAGAGAAGTTTGGCGGGCTAAAGAGCAGCGCCTCTTGGCTATGCCCTTGAAGCAGTACTTTGTCTCGGTAGTCTTGCCAACGCTTAAAGTTAGTAAAATGATGATCTGGGTGCTGCCACTCAGCCAAAATTTTTGCATAAACGTTGAAAACTTTGCGCCATCCATTACCACATGCTTGGTTTATAATATCGATCTCACCTTTGCTAAGCGATTGTATTGTTTGAAAATTGTGGTGTTCAGACATGTTGGGCGGGTTTTCAACATAGATTGCGATTAAGCCCTCTTTTACCCCTAATCCCTGAGTTGATAATTTCATGATCTGTGTTGTGCTAGCAGGCTATCAAGGGCGTTGGCGAATGTTTGTTTGTCGGTGCTGCTTAATTTGGCAGGACCTCCTGACATTTCTACACCACTGCTTCGCATAGTGTCCATAAAATCCCGCATATTAAGGATTTGTTTGATGTTGTTCTCAGTAAACTTTTCACCTCTTGGGCTCAATGCAAAAGCGCCCTCCTCTAGTACTTCTGCAGCAAGAGGAATATCAGAAGTGATAACCAAATCGTTCTTTTTAACTCTTTTTACAATCTCATTATCAGCAATATCAAAGCCTTTACTCACTTGGAGCAAATTAACATATTGTGTAACTGGGACGCGCATACTATGATTTGCGACCAGTGTTGTGTGTGTTTTAGTGCGCTCAGCCGCGCGGAAAAGTATTTCTTTGATAACAGCAGGACACGCGTCCGCATCGACCCAAATATGCATAAATAGACTCTGAGTTAGTAAAAATCTGGTGTGAGAGACGATGATACCAATAAAACCTAAATCAGCAAGTGTAAACCCCCTTTACACTTAGATTGAATATAGCTTATGAGGCTCAGTGTCATCGTATTTTCATAGAAGCTCTTAAAGTAGCGAAGTATTTTTTGCCCAACAAGGGTGTTGAGATCATATTTTTACTAACTAAAAAGACGTTAAGCTTAATGATACTTTATCAAGATCAGGTTTTTACCAACTGGCTTTGTAACAGATCACGATTTTACTTACTGAAGTCTCCTAATTAATTCTGAGATCATATTTTTACTAACTAAATTTGTGTTTAATTACTTAATTTAGAACTCTAGATCATATTTTAACTAACGAGATGATTTTTTAGTTCTCGAAAGATCATCATTTTACTAACTAGCTTAGTAAAATGATGATCCAGAAAGTGTTATCAATACCTAAGTACTAATAACTTTTCTTTATAGAAGGTGTTTTTTCAGTAAGAGTTAAGCGTTGTCGTACAGCTAACGCTTAAGTTGATAAAATCATGATCTGTATGGCCCAATAAAATAGTGGATTGTTATAAATAGGATTAAAGTAACTAGATTGATAAGGGTAAAAGTTGAAGGTATTTAGCTATAGCACTCCTCTAGTTAATGAATTTACTTTTTTAGCAAAATTTATAGCCCTTAATTAAAATTAACTTAGTAAAATAACGATCTGAACATGAACTACTAGTAAGAGAATATGAATTTAATTGACCAAATTAAGGCATGTCGACTTTGTGACGATGAACTCCCTCTCGGTGCTCGACCTGTTATTCAAGCCTCACCGGTTGCTAAAATTTTGATCTCAGGGCAAGCCCCTAGTTTGAAAGTTCATCAAACAGGAAAGTTATTCAACGATCAAAGTGGCGAAACCTTCAGAGACTGGCTTGGAGTAACCGAAAGACAGTTTTATGATCCTGACTTATTTGCCATTGTACCGATGGCGTTTTGTTATCCGGGTAAAGGAAAAAGTGGTGATCTACCCCCACCGAAGGTATGTGCACAAACTTGGCGGCAGCCACTACAAAATTATTTTAAACAGATAAAATTACACATATTAGTTGGTCAGTATTCACAGCGTTATTATTGTAATGATTTTAAATCAGTGACACTGCAAGTTCAGCAATGGTCATCTATGCTACCTGAGTCTATTGCTTTGCCTCATCCCAGCCCAAGAAACCAGCCTTGGCGTGCTAAAAACCCCTGGTTCGAACAAGCGTTAGTGCCTGAGTTAAAAGAACAAATACAGAAGTTAATCGCTAGTTAAATAATTTTAACGAAAAGGCGTTGTTTTTTTAGATAAGTCAATACATACTTATTTGGCATTACACATGGTTACAAATTTTAACAAGTACATTCTCAAGGATAGAATATGCTCAACAAGGTTACTGGCTGGTGTGCTGTTTTATTATCACTGATGGCCTTTTACCCCAGCAATATGACAGGTGGTTTGTCGTGTATCGGCTTTTATATAAGCTTGTTCGCAATGTTTATAGGGGCTTATGCAAGTAGTTCAGGCAAATATGTCTACTTCAATTTAGTATTTCTTTTTTCACTGATCAATATTTTCGTTATCAATGATGGAACGAATGTATTTTTGTTCTCACAGCAAAATGACTGGGTTTATGTGTTATCTATGTACGGTATTTTTGCGGTCGTGAGTGTTGTTTGTTTTGGTCTACTCAGAAAAGAAACACTGCTAGAGCAATTAGACGCAGTTAATTAACTTACTTTAATAAGTTGGCTATTCAATTAGCCAACTTACTTCCCTTCTCTCTTCCTTTTATATATCTCTTGCCTTCTGTACTTGGCGTTTTAGTGACTTCATGTTAGTTTTTGGCAAATTTATTTTCAAAGAGACAAAAGCCATGCCTAAGGCAAGTGAAATAAAAAAACATAATGCCATTGACTATAACGGTCGCGTAATGATTGTGCGTGATATCGAACGTTCAGTACCTCAGGGTCGTGCTGGTGGAAGTTTATACCGTATGCGTATGTACGATGTTGTGACAGGTGGCAAAGTTGATGAAACCTTCAAAGCTGAAGAAATGCTAAATCTGGCTGATTTAGTTCGTCGCCCGGTTATGCTTTCTTATATCGACGGTGAAGAACACGTATTTATGGATGAAGAAGATTACACACCATATAACATCAATACGTCTTCAATTGCTGAGCAAGTACTATTTATTAACGAAGAGACAAAAGGCTTGCAGGCTGTTTTAGTTGAAGGCTCGCCGGTTTCTATCGACTTACCATCGAGCGTAGAGCTAGTTATTGAAGACACATCACCTTCAATTAAAGGCGCTTCAGCAAGTGCACGTACAAAGCCAGCAACATTAACGACAGGTTTAATTGTTCAAGTACCAGAGCATATTTCTACAGGTGACAAAATCAAAATTAACACTGACGAGAAAAAATTCATGGGTCGTGCAGATAGCTAACCCCTTCGGCTGCGGTTTTTATTAACCGTAGCCAATAATTTTGCCCACTTCGATTTAACAAAACTTTAACCTTTGTGTCTTTCCTGATAGAATCCGTACCTATTTTATTATTTGTCTTTTTTAGTGACATTAAATAGATATTTTTATTCTATTTTTGCTACGGATTAGCAAGGGTTTTTAATGAGTTATATTCCAGATACAAGTGCACAGGACTCACAAGTCGCCACATCTAAACAAACCAAAAAGTGGGTTATTTATACTGCTTCATTATTTGCATTTTTAACGTTTTGTTATGCTTTTATTCTTCCCCTAGTTGAAGGCTGGCTTGGTGGTAAATCAGCGATTTCTCTCGATAAACTTAAGCTGGCACAAGTCACACAAGGCGATTTTATCCGAGACTTCTCTGTACAAGGTAAAGTGATAGCAGCTCGCCGCCCTGTTTTATACAGCCCCGCACAAGGTACCGTTACTTATTTAGTAGATGCGGGCGACCGTGTAGAGATGGGTCAAGCACTGGCGCAAGTAGAAAGCCCAGAATTACAAAGTTTGTTTGAGCAAGAAAACACTCAACTCTCAAGGCTGAGAACGCAACTAGCGAGAGAAAAAATCCAGGCTAAACATATCCAGCTGCAGCAAGAAAACCGCATTGGCCAAGCAAGAGTTGCACTTAACGCCGCGAAACGAGAAATGCGCCGTTCTGAAGAAGCAAAAGAAAATCAAATCATCAGTGATATCGATTTTCAAAAAGCCAAAGATGATCTTGAAAATGCACTGCGCGAGTTTGAACATGTGAATAAAGAAGTGGCGCTACTAAAAGAAAGTCAGCAATTTGAAATTCAAACCTATGAATTTGAATTCAATGCACAAAAGGTAAAAGTCGCTGAATTACAAAGGCAAGTGTTAGGCCTTGAAGTACGTTCTCCGGTTGCTGGTTTGGTAGGCAATTTAAATCTAGAACAAAAAAATACAGTCAGTAAAAACCAGCCATTAATGAGTGTCGTTGACCTCAGTGAATATGAAGTCGAAGTGTTAATTCCAGAAACTTATGCCGATGATTTAGCCCTAGGCATAGAAGCCGAGATCAATTTTAACGAGCAAAGCTTCATGGGAAACCTAGTTGCCATGTCTCCTGAAATAACCAAGGGGAGTGTTCAGGGGAAAGTGAGATTCACGGGCACAGCGCCTGATAATTTAAGACAGAATCAGCGGCTCACGACACGCTTGATACTAGAACAAAGATCGCAAGTAAATTATCTACCAAGAGGCCGATTTTTACAAAGCTATGATGGTATGCACATCTATGTACTACGTGATAACGAAGCGGTAAAAGTGCCAGCAAAGCTCGGTACGAAAAGTTTATCTAAAGTCGAGGTGATTTCAGGCCTCGCGCTTGGCGATACTGTAGTTATTTCTGATTATCGAATTTTTGAGAAGGCTTCAAGCGTCAGAGTCCTTCAATAAAATATATTAATTAAGTTTGCTCAACTGAGTAGCAACTTATCTCATCGTTTTGGAAGAATAAAAAAATAAGGAAAGGAAATGTTGAAAATGACTGGGCTTGCAAAAGCCTACATAACTTCTGATATTAAAACACAGGCGCTCCAGCCATTTGATTTAGCTATAGGGCAGGGAGAGTTTGTTTCTGTCATCGGTCCTTCTGGTTCGGGTAAAACCACTTTTTTGAATATTGCTGGGCTACTAGAAAGTCATAGTAATGGTGTATACGAGCTCGATGGGCAAGATGTTTCTAAGATGTCTGATAAGCAAAAGTCGGCTTATAGAAATGAAAAAATTGGCTTTGTTTTCCAGAGCTTTAACCTGATCCCAGAACTTAATTTATACGACAATATTGATATGCCTCTGCGCTATCGAAAATTCAATGCAAAAGAGCGTGATGAGCGCATCATGAAAGCGTTAGAGCAAGTTGGCCTTGCTGGTCGAAAAAATCATTATCCAACACAATTATCGGGTGGTCAGCAGCAACGTGTTGCTATTGCCCGTGCGATTGCAGGTTCGCCAAGTGTTATTTTTGCTGATGAGCCTACAGGTAATTTAGACTCAAAAATGGCTCAAGGTATTATGACATTGCTGCAAGACATTAATGCGTCAGGCACGACGATTATTATGGTGACCCATGATAATGAACAAGCGCAGCTTGCGCAGCGCATTGTGCAAATAAAAGATGGTGTGCTAAGTGAAGAGTCGCCTATTTTGACTCAAGCTATCGCTTAAGGAGTCATTATGTTCTCATATTATGTGAAATTGGCACTTATCAGCTTTAAGCGAACACCATTACTTAGTTTTTTAATGGTTATGCTTATCGCTATGGGCATTGGCGCAACAATGACGACCTATACCGTCAACTATATGATGAGCCAAGACCCCATACCTTCAAAAAGCGATAACTTATACTCAGTACAAATTGATAGTCGAGGTGATGGCGTAGATTATAGTTACCTCGATACTATCCCACCAGAAATGACTTATCAGGATGCAATGAACATCCTCAAATCTGATATTCCCAAATATCAAGCTGTGATTAGTGCAATCCGTACGACCGTAAAAAATCCAGCAAAGCATGGCACTGCAGTAACAAGAGAAGTACGTACAACCAGTGCTGACTTTTTTCCTATGCTTGAAGTGCCATTCTTATATGGCAGAGGCTGGGATGAAACGGCGGATAGCAATGCAGAGCAAATCGTTGTGTTAACTAAACAGGCGAATATGCGTTTTTTTGGTGGAGAAAACTCAGTTGGCCAAACACTGCAATTAGGCGAGGATTTATATCAAGTAGTGGGCGTGCTTGATGATTGGTTAATAGTTCCTAAATTCTATGGCCAAAATAATACTATGTATTCACAACCTTTCGATATTTTCATGCCATTTAGTACACAAGTTAGCAAAGAAATTTTTACTACCTCACTCATTAATATTTCTTGTTGGAAGCCTGCTGAAGATGAAAGTACAGCTGCTTTTCTCGCATCGGAATGTACTTGGATCAAAATTTGGGCTGAGCTAGAAAATGATGAAAAAAAGCAGCAATTCCAACTGTTTTTAGATAACTATGCGCAACAGCAGCAAGCACAAGGGCGCTTTGCTAACCGCATTTTGAATAAACTTGTATCAGTTAAACAATATCTTAGCGAAGAAAAGATTGTCCCTGAAGATAGCAAAATAGCAGTGTCGCTTGCCGCATTATTTTTGATTGTTTGCTTACTTAATTGCATGGGGCTGATGATGGCTAAATTCCATGGTAAAGCCGGAGAAGCAGGATTGCGCCGAGCTGTCGGGGCGAGTCGACAACATTTAATTGCACAATTTTCAGTGGAGCTAGCGGTTATAGGCTTTATTGGTGGCGTTTTAGGTCTGCTTTTAGCACAACTAGGCTTAGTTGCTATGACGAATTTATACAGTCACTTACATAGTTCGCTGATGCAGATGAATGCCTTAATTGTGGTTATTACTTTGGCTTTAGCTGTAATGATCAGCTGCATTTTTGGTTTGATACCGATTCTAAAAGCCAGCCGAATTCAACTTTCAAGTCAGCTAAAAAGCTTATAGGAGTTAATTATGAGAGATTTAGCCCCGATAATTAAAGCTTTATTTAAAGAGAAATTGGTACCTTTTCTTCTTATTTTGCAAATATCAGTCACTTTTATGGTGATGGTAAATGCTGTGAATATGATCAGTGAGCGTGAAAAGTTAATGTCTAGACCCACTGGTGTTGACGAAAAAAACGCTTTTTATGTTTTGACGAATTTGCAGGGACCTGCTGAGAATTATATCGCAAACTTGAACCATGATTTGGCAAATTTACGCGCAATTGAGGGGGTTGAAGTGGTCTCTCCTTTAAACGGTGTACCTCTAGGGTTGTGGGGTAATTATACTTCTGTTTATCCTAACTTAGATACAGAGTACCCAATTGATGTGGCAGGATATTATGGCTCTGATGAGCATATTGTTAAAAACTTAGGCCTTACATTAATTGCTGGTGACAACCTGACTTTAAGCGATACTACGATTACCGCTAATGGTGGTCATAATATTTCTTCTAATATTTTAATTACCAAAGCCTTTGCTGAGTTAGTGAGCCCCGAAGATTGGCGCCAAGCTGTAGGGCAGACCGTTTATACATCTAACACACCTCAGCGCATTAAAGGGATAGTAGAGGCTATGCAAGGTGCTTGGCCACGGTGGTATGGTGTAAATGGTTCAATTATTTATCCCGTTATCGAAGTAAATAATACAATTCGTTATTTTGTACGGGCAAAGCCTGACCAGCTTGATAATGTAATGGAAGAAGTCAATAAAGTACTTCTAAACACACCGGGGCGAGTCATTGAAAAAATGCTGACGATGGAAGAGGTGAGGTTAAGGGCTTATAAAGATGATAACGCGAGTAGCAAGCTACTTATATCAGTTTGTATTGGATTATTACTTGCGACAAGCCTAGGCATTTACGGCCAAGCTCGATTTTCGGTTAATCGTCGAAAAAGACAAATAGGCACACGCAGAGCATTAGGTGCAAGCAAAGGGCAGGTAATGCGATTCTTTATGCTTGAAAACGCTGTGGTCAGCCTTACAGGGCTTGTTATTGGTTTTATTGCAGCATTATCACTGAGCGAACAATTTGCTCAACACTTTGGTTTAACACCTGTACCGCTGCCGTATTTATTATCAGGTATGGTTGCACTGTTTGTGTTAGGTCAGTTATCGGTGAGTTATCCTGCACTGCAAGCGTCAAGAGTCGAGCCTGCTATCGCAACGCGAAGCGCTTAAACACTTTAGCTTAATTGAAAAAGCCAGATCATATTTTTACTAGGTAAAATTTTGATCTGGCTTTTTTGTGTCTGAGTAACTATTTCTTTATCAATTGCTTAATCTCTTTGACTAAGGCAATACTGGCTTCATTATCGCCGTGCACACACAAGGTATCTGCTTTTAGTGCCAACACGCTTCCAGAGCCCGTTGTGACTGTGCCTTGAGTTAATAACTGCTTTACTTGCGCTAATAACGCAGGCTTGTCATGCACTGCATTAGGTTCACTTCTTGGGGTTAAACGCCCTTCGTTGGTATATAAGCGATCCGCAAAAGCCTCAAACAACAATGGCAGGTTATATTTTTCAGCCATAGCCAAGTGCGACGCTTGCTCGTTGGTCGCCAGTAGCATTAACTTTAGCGGCTTGGCATAGCTACCCACAGCCTGCATAACAGTCTCTAAAATGCTGTTATCGGCCATCATATCGTTATAAAGTGCACCATGTGGTTTTACATAGCTAATTGATAAACCATGTACTTGTGACATGCCATCTAAAGCTGCAATTTGATAATGCAAACAATTTACTAACTCATCATGACTGAGCTTCATAGAGCGGCGACCAAAACCTTGTTTGTCGGGATAGCTTGGGTGAGCACCAATTTGCACATTATGCTGTTTAGCAAGCGTGAGGGTTTGAGCCATCACATCCGGGTCACCAGCGTGAAAGCCACAAGCAATATTTGCCAAATCAATCACTTGCATAGCGTGGCTATCTAAACCCATTTGCCACGCACCAAAGCTTTCACCTAAATCGCAATTTAATAACATGTTCGCTTCCTTTAAATACTGACAGGGAGTTGGCCTTCTGGCTTTTCTAAGCCCAAAATCACTTTAGCGAGCGCAGTAAACGCAGGACCAGAGATCACATTTTTACTAACTACATCGACATTGTAGGCATAACTGGCCAAAACTGCTTGTGCGTATGGCGCATAAATTGGGATCTCATAAGGGGCACGCAGGCTAATAAATAGCGTTGGCTTTTCAGCAAGTTTTGCCTGCTTAAGCAGCGCTAATAGTGCTTTTGGCTGTTCATTACGTTTGAGCTTAAAACTGTCAAGGGCCTTTACATCATCCATGCCACCAATCTCAACTGCACTTTGCTGAGGACTGGCATGGGCGGCGATGATCAGGTCTGAGTTAGTAATATTTTGATCTGCCTGTTTTGGATCGAACCCTTGTAAACTGCTACATGTGACATGTAACTCTTGCTTGCTTAAAGAAAGTAAAGCTTGCTCAAGAGCATGACATTTTTGCGTATCAGGCATGACCAAATGAATGCGTTTATGTTTAGCTTGAATAGGCAATAGGCCGTTGTTCTTTACTTGAGTAATGGCGGCAACAGCGAGTTCACTCTCAAGTTGTCTGTGACTAGGGTTACCTAATGTCGCTTTAGCAATGGCGCTAGAGCGGGCCGCTTGGTTTGCCAAAAATTTCTGTTTGAGAGAAATAATACGCTGTGCCGATTGCGCTATTTCAGTTTCATTTAGCTCACTTAAAGTAACCGCCGCATTTAGCGCACTCATTAGCTCATCAAGCTTTTGAATATCGTCAGGAGTACGAATAGCAATTGGCATTAGGGCAATATCAACCCCGGCTTTAAAAGTTTCAATTACCGCGGATGTTGGGGTAAAGAAGTGGCTGATCCCCGCCATATCCAGCGCATCGGTCACCGTCACACCTTGGTAGTTCAGCTTTTCTCGTAGCAAGTCATGCATAATTTTACGCGATAATGTAGCCGGTTTAATCATGGCTTCACCTTGCTTGTTCACAAAGGTGCTGTTATCAAGTGCGGGATATTGAATATGCGCGGTCATGATCATACCCGGCGCGTGCTTATCAATAATGTATTTAAAAGGCGCAAGCTCAACCTGTTCAATGCGTTTTAAATCGTGTTTAACAAGCGGTAAACCAGTGTGGCTATCGACCGAGGTATCACCGTGACCCGGAAAGTGCTTAAGCGCAGAAATGACGTTTTGCGCTTCAAATGCTTCAACTTGTGCTGCGCCCATTTTTGCTACTTCGAGTGAGTTCTCAGAGAAAGAACGAACGTTGATCACCGGATTGCCCGCGTTGTTATTCACATCAACGGTCGGCGCAAAGTTGACATTAATGCCAAGGCTATTTAGCTCTTTACCAATGGCGGTGGCAACTGCACTTGCATAGTGGGTACCGTGTTTATGGTAAGTTGCTCCTATACTCATATTACCTGTGAATGACGTGGCTTCGGCGCGATTTATACGAGCTACACGGCCACCTTCTTGGTCAATTGATATAAACAAGGGTTGTGGATGTTTAGCTTGCTGAGCAGCCGTTTGTAAGTCATTGGTGAGTTTTACGATTTGTGCAGTATCTGGCACGTTTTCGGCGAATAAGATCACGCCACCAATGTGGTGTTTAGCAATCAACTCGGCAAGTGCTTTGGGCAACTCAGTCATTCCTAGTCTACAGGCTTTTGACTCGCCACTTTCGCAGTAATAACGAAAATCTAGCATCAACTTTTGACCAAGTTGTGCTTCTAAAGGTAGTTCAGAGGCATGATTGAGCGATTTTGCTGCACCGTTGGCACTGATTGTCATGGCGATCACCATCCCGATATGTTTTAAAAATTGCGTCACAGGCTACCTAAATTATCTGGCCTTAAACTGAATGAGCTAATTTAGCATTTGCAGCAATAGATTGATAACCCGAACGACTAAACATACAGTTTTTAACAATTTAATGTTGAGTAATTTTATAAATTCTCAAGTCTATAGGAGAGCATTTATACAAGGAAATAAGGATTATGTTTTGATTAGACTCACTTCTTTCTCAGCGTTTAAGCTGGCTAATATTGCTTTAATAAGTTTTACACTCACAGGTTGTGGGTCCGACGTGGCGCCAGAGGTCCCACCAATTGATAAAACCAAACTTTCAGAGCAGGTCGGTATAGGCCAAGACGGCGATCTACAGCTGCATTTAGAGAATATAAGGTTGGCTTATAACTTGCCGGCGATCACAGCCTTAACAGTAAAAGACGGACTTGTGTTTGAAATAGCCAGTACAGGCTATCGCGATATACATACCCAAACTTTAGTAACTGATAATGATCGTTGGGCTATTGGTTCACTAACAAAGTCTATGACGGCAATGGTCGCTGCGCGATTAGTAGAGCAAGAGGTAATTTCTTTTGACAGCACTATTGCCGATATTTTTCCCGAACTTAAAGGCCAAATTAGGGCCGAGCATGAATCAATCTCGTTAAAGCAGTTATTAAATATGACATCGGGGTTAAAAAAAGATATCGATATAAAAGATAGGCGCTGGTTCGATATCTCGAAGACAACACTTATGTTGCGAAGTATGTTGACAAAAGAGGTGCTTAATACCGCACCTGTGCAAAAGCGGGGGCAATATGAATATAGTAATGTAGGCTATACTATTGCCGGACATATGCTTGAGCGGGTGACAAACCAAACTTGGGAGCAACTGATAAGCGAGGAATTATTTTCGCAATTAGGCATTACAAACTTTGGTTTTGGTGAGCCGAGCTTTGAACAAAGTGATCAACCCAAAGGGCATATTTATAAAAATGGAAAATGGCAAGCTATCACTGCTGGCAAAGAGATCATTCCAAAAGTATATGGCCCTGCGGGTACTGTTAATATTAGTTTGTCAGAGCTCGCCTTATATTTATCTAAGGTATTAGAGGGTATGAAAGGTGGTGACAATATACTAAGTAAAGAGAGTTATAAAACCTTACATACGATTTATAGTGAAGCTCAAGAGCCAGGAGTAGGCTATGCGATGGGTTGGTTTGCAAAGCTAGATAATACGGCATTTCGACATGATGGTTTCACAGGGTCTTTTTCTGTTATTAGCTTTTTATATCCAAATGAAAACAGTGCTTACTTTATTGCTGTCAATGGTGATACGGAGAATGCGGCAAAAGCCCTTTTCGCAGCGTTAGAACTATTAAGAGAAAGAAACTTTAGCAACTAAACCATGAACTTTAAATTTTGTTAAAGTTAAAGCCAGCTAACAGCGCTGTAGGCTCATAAAGTTAACTTTTGTGGGTTTCGGCAATTATTTGTCGAAGCTCAAAACTGTTTGCTTGCTCCTCCTTTATGACACTTGTCATATCAATCAATGACAAAGCTCACTGAAACTCTTTTTCGCCTTTCGCCATACTAAACCCATCAAAGTTAATCTCGCACTGAGGAATTGGTTATGGAAAGCATCATGTGGGCAGTTTTAGGTATGGCATATAGTTTAATCGCATTCGCATTAAGCTCTTATAAATACAATCGCGGTAAGCCGTTTAATGGTAAATCAAGAAACACCGAGGTGAACTATGACTAATTCAGCAGTAGTTTCAGTTAAAAACTTACACCATAGCTATGGTAACAAAGCCGTGCTTAAGGGCTTAGACTTCTCGCTACAAGCGGGCCGAGTTTACGGGTTTTTAGGTGCCAATGGCGCAGGTAAAACAACGTTAATTAACTTGCTACTAGGCCGATTAAAAGCGTCACAAGGTAGCGTTGAAATACTGGGTAATAAAGCGGGTTCTGGTGCTGCGAAAGCTAAAGTAGGCGCTATGCTACAAATCGGCAGTTTACCTGCGAATTTGACTGTACTTGAACAACTCAATCTATTCGCGAGCTACTATCAGTCCCCAATGTCTGTTTCTAAAGCACTGCGTTTGAGTGACTTAAATGCCCATGAAAATACACCATTTAGCAAATTATCAGGTGGCTTGAAGCAACGTTTGCTGTTTGCCATTGCCATTATTGGCGACCCACAACTGGTATTTTTAGATGAGCCTAGCTTGGCAATGGACGTAAACGCCCGTCAACAAATGTGGCAAACCATTCGACAATTAAAAGCTCAGGGTAAAACGGTGGTTTTAACCACGCATTATATGGAAGAAGCTGAAGCCCTAAGCGATGAGTTATTCATTTTAAATGAGGGAAAGATTATCGCACAGGGCTCGCCAAGTGAGTTAAGTCACAATATGCAGTTAAGTGAAGTGAGCTTTGCTTGTGAACTGAATGAGTCTGAACTTTCGACTTTATTACCTGAGTGGTCGTGGCAAGTGAATGAGGGTAAGGCTGCAACCCGCTGTAAATCACCAAACACACTGTTAAAGCAAGCATTTGCAAATGGGCTTAGCTGCGACTTACTCAGCGTTAAACCTTCATCGTTAGAGCAAACCTTTATTTCACTCACAGAAACCGCTGAACACGAAAATAAAACACCAGTAAATTCAGCATCAGACAAATCAGCCAAGGAGCAAGCAGCATGAGTAGCATAAGTTTATATAGTCTCAAACAAGAAGCGTGGTGCGACTCTAAAAGTGTTTTTAGAAACTTAGGCTTTGTGATCCCGACCTTAGCGTTTCCATGTGCCTTTTACTTGTTTTTTGGAGTCGCTATGGGAGATGAAAAAACCAGTAGCTATTTGCTAATAAACTACATTATTTTTGGGGTGATGGGCCCCGCTTTATTCAATTTTGGAGTCAATGTCGCAACCGACAGAGAGCAAGGTTTACTGGCATTGAAACAGCTATCGCCCATGCCTGCTAGTCAGTACTTAATGGGTAAAACCTTTACTGCTTTGTTGTTTTCGACGCTGATCTTTATTTTGCTTTCTAGTTTTGCCATGTTATTTGCAGGCGTAAGTATGTCGCTACTTAAGTGGGGTCAGGTATATGCGTTAGCCCTGTTAGGTACTTTACCATTTTGCATGCTTGGCTTATTGATGGGCTTAAGTTTTTCAGCCAAATCGGCTCCCGCGCTTGTTAATCTAATTTATTTACCCATTTCGATGCTGTCAGGTTTATGGTTACCAATCACTATGTTTCCTGAAGCACTACAGTGGTTTGCATGGGCATTGCCTAGCTATCACTTATCTCAATTAGGGCTGAGCATTTTAGAGATGCACCAAGGCTTTAATTTAGCTTGGCATTTATTGGGCGTTGCATTATTTACATTGCCGTGTGGCTATCTAGCAACAAAAAAGTACAACTCCATGAAATAAAATCATATTGTAACGCCCCTTTACAGAGAGGGGCTTTACCTCTGGGCTTCATTCCTTTACTCTTAACCTGTTGTTAATTATTTCTTAAAAAACATGAAGTTTAGTTTTCAGATTTTCCAGTTCGATTGTGAACACAAAATCCTTACCCGCCACGGAAAGGTTATTAAGCTAAAAGACAGAGCTGCGAATATGCTCAAGTTCTTTATTTTGAATAACGATAGAATTCTGTCTAAAGCAGAGCTATTAGAAACGGTTTGGCCTGACAAAACCGTGTCTGAGCAAGTCGTCTTTCAGAACATCAGTCACTTACGTGCCATTTTTGGTAACGATGCCATTAAAACCTTTTCAAAAAGAGGCTATCAGTGGCAATTAGAGCTTACCGAAGTCACTGAGCAAGCTGAAGAAGTAGCAGCGGGCCGAGAGTCACAAGTGCTTACAAGCACAGCGCCTGTTGCAGAAGAAAGCAAAGCTGAGAGTGAGCCAAAAAATAATGAAAGCTCAGACAGTGCTCAGCAAAATGATGCGCCTGCTTCTGAAAGTGCATCTGAGCAGCCTGCAAAAGAGAGCAAGTCGACAGCTTGGCTCGGCATTTTGGGCGCCGCAGCCTTAGTTGTAGCAACAGCGATTTGGATGGCTGTTAAGTCTTAATTTACTATCCTCATAGTTTTAATAAAGCGATGCCAAACATCGCTTTATTGCCTTCTTTTTCTATAAAAATCATAATCTTTAAAATTTTTTTGAACTTTCTTGTAACCTTCTCAGTCAATAGCATAACTACTCTATCAAGGAAGCTTAATCATGAAATTATCAACCGTATTTGCTGCTAGCGTATTAATTAGTAGCTCTCTTTTTAGTCAGTTTAGTTATGCCGAAGGGCGCAGTATTGAATATGGAAAGATAAATCAGCTCCGAGATTTAGCGACTAATAAAGTAAAATCAAAATATCTCACCCCACTTTTTAAGCTGCAAATAAGTAACCAAGACATCAAAATAGACGATATAAAGCTTTGGCTTGAACAAGAAGAAAAAGTCATTGCGAAAGCTACTTTTGATGAAGAGGGCAATATCAATTTGCCTATCTTGTCTCAGGCTGATGCCGAAAAGACCTTACTACACTCGAACTATAGCAAAGACGATGTTGGGTTCATTCTCAATACCAGTTTAAAGCCTTTAGAAAGTAAAGAGCTCAAATACTCAGACGTATTTATTTTGCTTGATGACATCAATAATTTTACAGAACACATGGCTGGCGGATTCTCTATGTTCGTTCCGAGTATGGACGAAATTAAATTCACCTTTGATGCCCCTGCAAGCATTACTGTAAAAGACAGCAAAGATAAAACTAAAATATACAAAACAGACGATGAGTTTGTGATTGAAATTCCAAAAAAGAAACGCTGGATGCAAAGCGACACTTGGCTGCAATTTAGTGCTTTACCAACTAGATACGAGCCGATTAATTAACTTTTTATATCAGGTATAAAGAGCGTAAAGGGGCTTTACGCTCTATTTAGTTAGCATTCCTATCTACTCTTCGTAACCATTAGCAAAGGTTCTTACTAACGCTTCTATTTCTGCAAATGTTTGTTCGCTGTTTTCGTTAAACGCATCGGCGTTGGTCAATAAAACAAAGCCGTTTTTACGTTTTAGGTCGGCAAAGATTTTATTTCGAACACCAAAGTCGGTGCCGCCATGAGAAATAAACTGCTGGTCGATATTCCAAAAGTAGCCATGGTGGAGCACGGTTTGTGTAGGCTCATATTGTATCGATAGCATGTTTTTAACGGCGTTTTGATCAAGTACTTGTTCATCACCGATTTTGCCTTCATGGATACTGGCAAGCAAAAATTGACTCAAGTCTTTCACGCTAGAGACGGCATTACCATCGCTGTATGTGACAGAGCCGTAATCGGGCAGAGTGAATAATTCGCCGGCTTGTGGGCTAAATCCCGCTCGCTGAACAATGGGCTTTTGAGGTTTGTCGATGGCCCATTCTGTGTTGTGCATATTGAGTGGACCAAACACCGTTTTTTGGCTCAAGCTAGGTAGGCTTTGCTGACTATCTTGTTCAAGTACGAAGCCAGCCAGTGCTGCGCCAACATTTGAATAAATAGATGCTTCACCCGGTGTGAGTCCAAATTGGCTACTAAAGTTTTCATTAAAATAATAGTCACCTTGCGCTGACAAATAATTTTCGAAAAAGCGAGGCATATCTGGGTCAATCACTTGCGGGCAGTTGTTATTCTGTGCCAATAAGTTCATTAAGCTGCTATGGTTGTCACGTAAATAGTAGCTACACAAATAGACGGCGTTATTGTCGAGAATACCACTGCTGTGGGTGATCAAATGTCTTAGGGTAATGGGTTTATCAGATGTCGGGTTATCAATTGAAAACGGCAGCAGTGGCGCGATGTTTTTATCTAATTTAATCTGCCCTTGACCTTCTGCATGAGCCAGTGTGGCACCCAGCAATGTTTTACTGACTGAAGCAAGGTAAAAGCGACTATCTGCTGTCACTGGGGTACCGCTTTCATCTGCGATCCCAAAACCATTTTGATAAACCACTTTACCGTCATGAATTACGCCCACTGCGATGCTGGGAATATTGCCTTTGGTTTGTAATTGCTCAAGTGCGGTTTCGAATTCATCGACTGCAAGTGTTGGGTGAGTGTGTTTGTTCAGTTGTTCAAGCGCAAAGTCATAACTTGAAAAGCGTGCTTCGTCGAATGAATGAACTGAGAAGGCGCTCTGTGCATGCTTTGGCTCAATACCTGTTAATTCAAATGCTTTGCCTTGAGCGTTGCGATACACCTCGTTTGAAAGGCCGAACTCCCAGCCATTTGGCAGCGTAAACGTTAATATGTCAGACAGTGCGCCTGAGGTTGGTTCGCCAACAGTATGAACATGGTCGAACTGTTCTAAAGTCATAGCTAGCACTTCACCTGCACTTACAGTCATTTGACTGGTTAGTAAGTAAACTGGGTTCGTATAAGCGCTGTCATTTTTAAGCACTTGATATCTAACTGGTACGCCCATGCCAGCAGGTGTCACTGCTTGTTTATTAACTGCGAGTACGGTTTTATCTGCAAAATAGTTGGCAACTTCTAAGGCGATGGCATCGTGTCCACCTTGATTATTACGTATATCTAAAATGAGGCCATCAGTGTCTTTTACTTGCGCCATTACTTTATCGAGTAATGTTTCTGCAGCTGTCAGTTGCACTTCGGCGGTGGCATCTTCGGTTTCGCTAAAGCTCTCTAAGTTATTGAGTACAATAACCCCGACGTTGTCAGCGGTTTTGCCCCAAAGTAAGGTCGGAAAATCACTCTGCGCAGGAAATTGCGACATGCTGTCAGGTTGTAAGTAAGCTTTGCTAATTTCAGTATAATGGCCAAGCATGGTATTAAATACGTCATCTAAACTGGTTTGCTCGCCTGCTCTTAACAAGTTTCCTTGAATACCGACCGCGGCTTTCATAAAAGGGCTATCTTTACCGACATAAAAGTTGGCATCTTTGGCCCAGATATTCACGTGTCCGTCTTTTAATGGGGCAACCATCGCCGCGAGTGTGCTAAATAGTGCTTCGTCAGTCATGTCGTCACTAATTTGCGGTTTAAATTTTACATATTGCTGTGACCAATCAACGCCTCTTAACTCAAAGAAGGCATAGTAGTCGTTAAAGGCATGCCAAAAATACTCAAAAACTTGGTTAGGACTTGCGCTCTCAGTGACATTAATTGGTGTATTACACAGCGCTGGTAGGGTTTTATTTGTGGTATAGGTTTGCGCATGAATTTCGCCTTTCTCTCGCAAGCTTAATGCGGTATCGGTCGATTTAAGCTCAGCGATGAACTCTTTGTTGGCTTGTTCATGACTTAATTGGTTCACTTTTATGCAACCAAAAGTATTGTATTCATAAGCACTTACCTTGTTATCTTGAATGTCTAACACGGCGCCGTAAGCGGTTTTATTCCAAACGCCTTCGGCTTTTTGCAGTTCGGTGCGCGTATCTTTGTCACTAGAACATCCGCTTAGTACTAGGGTAGCGAAAAGTGCGGTTGCAATGGGTGTACGAGAAAACAATTTGACTGACATTTTTTATATCCCTTGATGAAATGAGCGTTAAGCATAGAGGGATGAGGGGTAATAAACTGTTGTTAAGTTGCGCGAAAATGTATGTTTAAAGGTACACCTTTAAACACTTTTCAACACTCTTTGTTAGTATTTGGACTAGCGGATGTGTACTTGTTAAAAAGCCACATTGCGGGATGTGGCTGCTAGTTGACTAAAATACTGTCTTTATCTTTTAACATAATTAAGCTTAGTATGAGCGGGGACTTTATCAAATCTAGTGGTTGCTATTGTTATATTAAAATTGTGTTTTACGAAAAACTAATTTATAGCTGTTGCTACCTATTTTTGTCGTCTATCAATAGGCTGCATTGACAGTTCAGACAATTATTCACACAAATTAAAAAGCGTACTTTAATTTTAAGCTCATGTTTCTCGGTTCACCAACAAAGTAGCGATGATTACCAAAGGCAAAATCGGCACGCTCTGCGTAGCGCTCGTCAGTGAGGTTCATCACTGAAAATGACGCGCTTAACTGTGGATTGATCTGCCAATCTGCTCGCAGATTATAAATTTTATGGCCAGCATAGCTTTGCGTATTAGCGGCATCTAAAAAGTAGTCGTCTATTTGCTGGCGTTCTAACTGAGCCATGATAGTTCGTGTAACTTGCCAATTGATCTGCAGGTTGAGTAATAATTTGGGCGCGGTATCTATGTCGTTACCCTTGATTTGAGCACCATTAGTAGGGTTATTTAAATAAGTGTGCTCGCTATAGCTAAAGGCCAGCTTTGTACTAATAGTACGCGTTACTTGACGGTTAAGTGCAAACTCAATGCCTTGGTGTTCGGTATCTAGGCCATTTAAATATTGACGGTCGGCGTCTTGGTAAATGCCGTCTTTTTTCTTTAAATGATAAACTGAGAGCTCAGCAAAGAGGTCTTTATCTACATATCGAACACCGGCTTCAGTTTGTCTGGCTTTGACACTTTTTACATCGCTGGTGAGCTGACCGTTCTGTAGGCGGTATAATTCGCTGGTATGGGGGGCTCTGAAGCTTTGATCATGTTTGGCGAATAGTCGTGTTTGTTTATCAATTTTATAGCTGTAGCCAAGTGCATAACTGATATCGTCAAATTGGTTACTTTGGCTTGCAGGGCGAGTATAACGACATCCCCCGAAGCCACAGGCTGTGCCATCGTCTTTTAAATTACCCGTGCTTAGATTGTTTTGATAATCGTAGTCGGTGTTATCGTAACGTAGTGCGGCAAAGGCATTGTGTTCGTCTGTGATTTTGGCGTCAATCTGAGCGTAAGTGGCAAAACTTAGCGCATCAACGTCATAATCATAGTGCTTTCCTTTCGGTAATACGCCGCGTAAAAACGCAGAGTTTGATTCGGTGTCGTTAGCTTGGTTTTGTTTTAAAAAACCGCGAGTGATGTCGATGTCTGAACCAAGTGTTAAACTGAACATATCAGACAGCTGACTTGCGCGACGTACTTGTAAACCAATACTCGAATGGCCGTTTTCTTCGACAGGCGTGCCCGGTAAAAAGTGCATTAAAAAGTCCATATCTGTATGGCGTAAATATGGATTAACCTGCCAGACCGCATTTGGCGTATTTAAGGTGTTAAACATGGCGTAGCGCATCGACAAACTGTTTCGGTATGCATCTGGAAAATCATTAATACGCAGTAATGATTTATCTTGATAGGCATTTTCACCACGCTGCAAATAGCCCGCTGTATCTTGCGCTAAATTGGTTAGCGTCACTCTGTGGGTAGTTTGCCAATCACCTAAACTGTGCGAAGCCGCCACTGAGAGTTTTTGCTGCTCGTAGCCCGAACTATCTTGAAAGCCGCCATCTGAGGTAAGTGTTAAGCCCACTAAAGTATCGAGGGCTTCTGTTTGCTGGCTGTAAAGGCCATTTACACGATAAAAGCTATCTTCACCTAATTCTACGCTCACCATAGGCGTTGCATATAAACTAGGGCTAAATACGTTGATGGTGCCATGAATGGCATTTGAGCCATAGCGAGATGAATTCGCGCCTTTCACCACTTCGATGTTATCAGCAAGCTCAAAGTGGGCGTCGAATAATTGGTTTACGTTACAAAAGCCTGGCGCGCGTAAGCTAATACCATTTTCAAGCGTTAAAAACTCAGCACACGAGCCTGCGCCGGTTAAAACAGGTGAACGCACCGATAACAATGATTCTTGGCCGTTACCACGACTTAACCAAGTGCTAGATGCTTGGCTTAGCAATTGGTTTAAATGCTCTGCGTTGCTTTGTTCAATGCTTTGTTTGGTAATTTTATTGGTGTTACCAATCAAGTCTAAATGCTGGGTTTGTGTGCGATTGGCGGTGGTGACTAGGGTTTCAATGTCTTTATCATTGGCGTTTGATAAGGCCTGAAAACTGATGCTCGCGCAACTTAAAAGAGCTAAAGACAAAATAGAAAATTTAAACGTTTCTCGCACAGACATGTTCCTTTATCGCAACTTGACGATAATTATAAAAGTGCCTCATTATACTGAATAAATTTAAAACACGATCTACCGTCGAGCAAAATTATGTATCAAAAAGTGTTTAAAACCACGCTGTTAAGTGCAGCTTGTATGTTGAGCATGGCCTCGCATGCTAATAACCAGAACGTTGAACAGCTATTTAAAACAACCTGTGCGTCGTGCCACGGTCAAGAGTTAACAGGTGGCATGGCTGGTTCTTTAATTGATAACCAGTGGATGACAGAAGGCACAGATACTGCGCTGGCGAATGCCATTAAAAACGGTATTGTTTCGGCAGGTATGCCTGCATTTGGCGCGACGTTAAATGAAGAGCAAATTCGTACTCTAGTTGTATACATTCGTGAAGCAGGTGCACGAGCAAAGCAAGCGCAACAGCCAGAATCGCAAATGGGCAAGTCGTTTAATACGGATTATCACAAGGTGACAACCAAAGAAGTGACCAACAGTGATGGCATCATCTGGGCGATGGATTTTTTACCTGACGGCAGTTTGCTTTATACCTTACGCGAAGGTGAGCTTTGGCACATGACGAAGGGCGGTAAAAAAACGCATATTAAGGGCACGCCTAAAGTATGGCATAAGCGCCAAGGTGGGCTGTTAGATGTGTATCCTGATCCTGATTATAAAAACAATGGTTGGATTTACTTGTCGTATAGTAAAGATGCAGGCAAAAACAGCCGAGGGCAAGAAGTGGCGTTCACAGCCATTGTTCGCGGAAAAATTAAAAATGATGAGTGGGTAGATCAGCAGGCCTTATTTGAAGCCAAACCAGAAAATCATCAAAATCGCGGTTGGCACTTTGGCTCTCGTTTTGCCATTAAAGGCGATTACTTATTCTTTACCAATGGTGACGAAGGGCTACAAGATGGCGCGCAAGACATCACCATGCAAAACGGTAAAGTACACCGCATTTTCAAAGATGGTCGCGTGCCAAAAGATAACCCGTTTTATAACGAAAAAGGTGCGCAGCAAACTATTTGGACCTACGGCAACCGTAACCCGCAAGGCTTAACGTTACACCCTAAAACTGGAGCCCTCTGGTCTACAGAGCACGGGCCGCGTGGTGGTGACGAATTAAACCTGATCACTAAGGGCACTAACTATGGCTGGCCAAAAGTGACGTATGGTATTAATTATAATGGTACGCCTATCACGCCACATATTGATTTACCTGGTATGCAACTACCTGTGCACCAATGGACGCCATCTATTGCTGTTGCGGGTATGAATTTCTACACGGGCAACAAGTTTAAACATTGGCAGGGCGACTTATTTGTCGGCAGTTTGGCTAAGAAGCAATTGCACCGCTTGCGAATTGAAAACGGCAAAGTCACAGAAGATGAAATCATCTTAAAAGGTCTAGGCCGTATTCGCGATGTCGTGACTGCACCCAATGGTGAGATTTATTTAACCATTAATGACCGCAATGCCAATCAAAGTAAGATCATTGCAATCGCGCCTAAATAACTCTTAACAAGACGCGAAATAAATTCGCTGCTACCGTTGTTTTACTCGGTAGCACCGACTTTACGTCGGGTAAAAGCCTTCACAAAGAAGACGCGAAATAAATTCGCTGCTACCGGTATTTTCTCGGTATCACCGACTTTATGTCGGGTCAAACCTTCACTGAGAAGACGTGAAATGAATTCGTTGTTAATGGTATTTTTGCTCGGTAGCACCGACTTTATGTCGGGTTGCTCTCAACACGAACATCACCGTAAAGCCCCTTTACATACTTTTTTATTCAGATCCAAACCTCACGACATCATCTTCAATTTCTTGCTTTGATTTAAAACATTGAACATACAGCAATTTCGGTCAAGTAAAGCGTTTGCTGTATGATTAAGCTTGTCTGCAGTTTTACTAACACATAGGCGCTTTATGCAAAGCAATCTATTACAGCAACGTATTTCGCTGGTTTGCGATTACATCAATCAACACTTAGATGATGAATTAACGGTGAGTGTGCTTAGCGATGTTGCTGCTTTATCTAAATTTCATTTTCATCGCGTATTTATGGCTTTTATGGGCATAAATGTGGGCAAGTATATTTTGCTTGCGCGATTAAAGCGGGCATCTTTTCGCTTAGCATTTGAATGCGATATTAAAATTATTGATATTGCACTAGAAGCGAAGTTTGACAGTGCTGAAGCGTTTTCTCGCGCCTTTAAGCGTACGTTTGAGCAAAGTCCTTCAAAGTTTAGACAAGGTGCAAATTGGCCTAGTTGGTATGACGTATTTGATTTTTCACCGCAACCAGTAGAGCAACAAATCATGCAAGTAGACATTTTCAACTTTGAGCAAACTAACATCGCGTTTTTAGAGCATAAAGGCGCAGCAAATCGCATCTTCGAAACAGCTGGGCAATTCATTGCGTGGCGACAAAATAGCGGGCTTTCGCCACTAAATACGAGCCGAACATTTGGTATGCCAAATGGTGACCCAGAAGCGATGGCTGAAGATGAATTTCGCTTTAAGCTGTGTGGCTCAGTAAACGCTGTAGTACCCGATAACACATTTGGTGTCGAAAATGGGGTTATTCCACACATGCGCTGCGCCAAAGTCAGACATTTGGGGAGTCACGATAACATGGAACAAACTATACGTTGGCTTTACCAGCAGTGGCTTCCACAAAGTAGTGAACTTCCGAGCGATCATTGCTGTTTCTTCGAGTATCATAATTTTGTGCACCAAGTTGATGAATGCGATCTCATCACTGATATCTATTTGCCGCTGCAAAGTTGATTAGCACTTGGTTTGCCTTGCAGCTTTGGCTTACCTATTTACCCGTAGGTAAATTATTGATGTTGCTGTGAACTTATTACCTTTGTTATTGGCTGTAGTCTTATTTTTATCTTAAATGTGTGTTTGTCGTTTAGGTTTTTGCACTTAGCCACAAAGGCTTTTAAAATGGCGAGGTGAACCTCATCTAAAAGCCAAATCCATACTATGATCGTACCCGTTGTTATTGCTGGTGGCTCAGGCACACGTTTGTGGCCTTTGTCTCGAACTCATTACCCCAAACAGTTTTTGCCTTTGACTGGCGAGCAGTCTTTGTTGCAACAAACTTTGCTGAGATTAAAAAGCCTCGAACATGACCCCGCGATTATTATTTGTAACGAAGCGCATAGGTTTTTAACCGCAGAGCAAGTTCGATTAAGTGAGATACCGCACTTTCCTATTATACTAGAGCCTGAGGGGCGCAATACAGCGCCCGCGATAGCATTGGCAGCATTCAAAGCATTGGAGACAAATCCCGATGCAACTTTGTTAGTAATGCCTGCCGATCATGATATTGGCGATGTTGAACTGTTTTTAAATGCGATAACACTGGCCTCAGAGAGTGCGGGAGAGGGTAAGTTAGTCACCTTTGGTATCGAACCTACCTCTGCGCATACTGGCTATGGTTACATCCAGAAAGACCAGCCTTTGGAAAGGGGCTTTACAGTTAAACAATTTGTTGAAAAGCCCGATGAAGTAACTGCAAAGGGGTATGTTGAATCAGGCCTGTTTGTATGGAATAGCGGTATTTTCATGTTTAAAGCCCAAGTATATTTAGACATGCTAAAGCGTTTTAACAATTACATTTTTGAAGCTTGCTTTAACGCCATGCAAAAGCAACAAGATGATTTAGATTTTACGCGTGTAGATGCTTCAGCCTTTCTAGCTTGCCCAAGTGATTCGATAGATTATGCGATCATGGAACCTTTAACTGCACAACAAAATGATGCTGTGGTGATGATCCCCATGTCAGCTAAATGGAGCGATGTAGGCAGTTTCGATGCGCTTTGGCAGTTACTTGATAAAAATGATGAGCAAAATGCAATTGCTGGTGATGTGATCGCAATCGACACGCAAGGCAGCCTGTTGCTGAGTGAAAATAAACTATTAGCCACGGTTGGTATAAAAGACGTGGTGGTCGTGCAAACTAAAGATGCAGTGCTAATAGCAGATAAGAATAATACTCAAGCGATAAAACAAGTTGTTGCTCAGCTAGAACAAAAATCTCGAGCTGAGATTCATCAACACCGTGAAGTCTTCCGTCCTTGGGGAAAATTTGATGCCATTGACGAAGGCGAGCGCTTTTTAGTGAAGCGGATCACAGTAAATCCAGGCGCTCGTTTATCGATGCAAATGCATCACCATAGGGCAGAGCATTGGGTGGTGGTAAGTGGCACAGCCAAAGTTACAATAGATAACAAAGTTCAGTATGTGACCGAAAATCAGTCTGTATATATACCTATTACAGCCGTTCATAGCCTTGAAAATCCAGGAAAAACAGCTTTAGAGCTGATAGAAGTTCAGTCGGGTAGCTATTTAGATGAGAGTGATATTATTCGTTTTGAAGATGATTATGGGCGTGAATAAGGCGCTATTTCTCAATAGAAAAATTATTAACAGGCACCATAAAAAGTGAATGTCTCAAAGCTCATTCAAAATACTTCCATTAAATTTGGCACCAGTGGGGCGCGAGGTTTAGCCGAAGATTTTTCGCAAAATGTGTGTGTTGCGTTCGCAATGGCTTTTATTGAACATGGTAAACGTTGCGGTAAATTAAGCGATGACAGCCTGTGTGTCGCCATTGGTATTGATAATCGTCCTAGTAGTTACGAGATGGCCCAAGGTGTTGCCACGGGTCTAATAGCATTGGGTCTGGATTATAAGTTTCATGGGGTCTTACCTACACCTGCTTTGGCCTATGCTGCAATGCAGAAAGGGGAGGCGTGTATCATGGTAACAGGCAGTCATATTCCGTTTGACCGAAATGGTTTGAAGTTTTATTACCCAGAAGGCGAGATCAGCAAGTTTGATGAGCAAGGTATTTTAGGTCAATACATTGCGCTTTCTGATGAACTGAGTTTCCCAGAGTTAATTGAGTGTGAGTCAGCTGCAAATACCTATATCAATCGTTATTTAAATTACTTTTCTGAGCTGAATTTAACAGATAAGCGAATAGGTGTTTATACCCATTCAAGTGCAGGTCGAGATCTATACCTCAGATTACTCCAGCAATTGGGTGCAACCGTTGTTGAGCTTGGTAGAAGCGATATCTTTGTGCCAATCGACACCGAAGCGGTAAGTAAAGCAGATCAGCAAACAGCAAAAATTTGGGCTAATGAACTCAATCTAGATGCCATTATTTCTACTGATGGTGATGGCGACAGACCACTTGTGGCGGATGAGTTTGGTAATTGGCTTAGAGGTGATGTACTCGGCTTAATGGTTAGTCAATTTTTAAAAATAGAAGCTCTAAGCGTGCCCATTAATTGCAATTCAGCGATTGAGTTGAGTGGTTGTTTTCAACAAGTGGCGAGAACAAAAATAGGCTCTCCGTTTGTTATTGAGGCATTTGTACAATTACAAAAGCAGCACAAAAAAGTAGCTGGATTTGAAGCAAACGGCGGGTATTTACTTGCAAGCGATATTGATAAAGGCGGTAAGTTATTGTCAGCGTTGCCAACCCGAGATGCGTTATTACCTATTTTAGTTGTCTTAGCTCAGCTAGCTAAGCAGCCAATATCTAAAATGATGTCGGGTTTACCAAAACGCTATACTGCCAGTGGCAAAGTAGAGCATGTGCCTTATCATGTTGGGCTTGCTTTCTTAAAGGCGCTACAAAGCGATACAGAACGTTTACTTGCTGAATTGGATATTACATATCGTGTCATTGAGTTCGATAATACTGACGGTACTCGATTTATGCTTAGCAACAAAGACATTGTGCATTTTCGCTGTTCAGGCAATGCACCTGACATGCGCTGTTATGTTGAGTCTGACTCTGGAAAAAGAGCCGAAACATTATTGTATTGCTTAAAAAACAAATTGAGCTATTTAACTGAACAGGCAGCAACAACGAAGTGACATTCACTTTGCTACACTGTCTCCAAAAAGTGCTAAACCTGACTGATAAGTTGAAATACAACTGGGGTTTGAGCTGCTAAAACCAGTACCGAAGAATAAAATACTGCTTTAATCGCATTTTTTAGGCCACGATATTCAATTAATAATTGCGAAATAATTAAGCTTGCTAAAGGAAGTGCTAGAGCGCTGCCAAACACAAATGCGAGCTTTTCATTTGCTTGTAGGTTAAATCTATCAAAGTCAGCCATAAACAACGACGATATGTAAGCGGTTAATGCCATACAAATAATAGACACAACTACCATTAAGATTTGTTTTATTGACACTGACTTTTGACGTACTTCAATGATAACTTCCATGCTTGCTCCTTGTATCGCTGATATATTTAATTGTTTGTTATTGGGCCATCGGTCAATGCGACTGATAGCCAGATTAATCATACCAATCCTCAAAACAGCTCACTTAATTAAGATGGGTGGTATAAGAGAGTTGGTGCTAAGTTTATTGGTTACTCGTCAATCTCAACTTTGCCCTTGATGTTCTTTATTTGCAAACCGCCTGAACCTGAGTCTTCAATGACTAAAGCACCAGCACCATTTACATTGATACTGCCTGAGCCGTCGTCAATGGTGACTGTGCCTAACACTTCATTAGCATAAATATCGCCGCTGCCATCATCAACTTTTAGGTCGCCCTGCGTGTTGTTTACGGTAATGCTGCCTGAGCCATCTTCAATCTCAATATGTTTACCACCTGAGATTTCTATGCTGCCAGAACCATCGTCGATTTCAATGTCACCACTCACTTGTTTGATATCAATACTGCCAGAACCGTCGTCAATGATCAGACCCAAGCTACTCGGTACTGTAATAGTTAGATTAATTCTAGGTCCTGGGCTATTTACTTGCCAATTATTTGAATTACTTGCTCTTGCAACCAGCTCGGCTTTGCTGCCTTTGTTTTCTAGTGTGAGTGTGAAGTCATCAGCGCTGTAAGCAAAAATTTCTGCATCTACGGTAATGTCAGTGGCGCTGTCACTACCAACAATTGATAAATTACCAGCGCCTGCTTCTGTGTCTAATAGTTTTAGGTTTGCGGCACTTAGAGTGAGTTGTTGATTATCAAAATACTTAGGTGCGCTGCCCGGGCCATTTTTAACATGAACAATACAACCACTTAATAAAATCGCTGCGCCTAAAGGTAAAAGGGTTTTTAGCATCTTAATTCCTACATGTGCTTTTTGTTATTATAGTTAAAGCAATATAGTGACCAATTTGCAAGTGTTTGATTTGTAATGAATTGTAAGTTTTCGTGTAAAGCGTGATTTTCAATTTAGCGAAAAGTTAGCTTTTTTCCTCACTATATTAGTCAGTTAGCTAAACTGAGTAGTTAACTAGGGCTCAAGTTAACTCGTTTAAGGAAACTGCATGATCGAAGAAACACTCTGGCAAATTTATCAGCACAGTTACTTTCAAAGTACTTGTCGAGTTATGCCTTGTCAGACAATAACAAGTTATAGAGCTGGCGCGATCATCAGCGTATGGAACCCTCATGGGCAGAATTTAATTTTGGCGCATAATAAACGGCTCGAAAGATCGGCGATGCGTTACCTCCGCGACCAAAACGTTGCTTACAAAAGGTTGTGGGGCGGTAATAAGGATATGAGCTATCGCGAGTTAAGCATATTTGTTCCTTGCTCGTTGCAGCAGGCCCAGCATTTATCTGTCCATTTTAAGCAATTAGCATTTTATTATGTCAGCGCTCGAGGGCGAGTGAGTTTGCATTGCTCGAAGCAAACTAAACCTATGTGTTTTGTAAGCAAACACCTAAAAAAGCGCTGGATTGCTAGTCATGCTTGAATATCTCAATTCTAAATGATCATCTAAACCGACTTACTTTACTAACGCGTTAGCTTCTGAATAATTTTTTGTGGTGTTTTTGTTGGTTTTTTGTTATTTTTTTATTGTGATATAAGGATATATTGATGAAATTACCAATCTACTTTCTAGTCTTACTTTTTTGCTTTTTTGATAAAGCACATGCCCGTATTAACTATGAATCAGTTATTTGTGATGACTGTAGCTACACTGAAGCAAAGTCAATTGCAAGGCGCTATAAATATCAACCAGAGCTTGAGTGTTTTGTTAAGTCTGTAGGTACATCGGATGAGCAGCAGTGCCGATCATCAACAACTAAGTTAGTGGTTTATGATCTCCATCAAGAACAGTTTTATGGCTTTTACATTGGTTATACCAATCAAGGTCGGCCTTTTCATGAGATGTCTGTTGAAATCAGAGAAATGCAGCAAATTCCAGCTCAAATAAAGTGGATGCTGAGTAACACCGGAAATGGCTATAAGATTATGACTAATGTAACTCGTGATCTTAGAGCTAACTTTGACCTTAATTCTCTTGTAAAAAAACAATCTCGCAACTCATTTTCGATGTTTAATCAGCAAAGAGTCGAAAATGATATATTGCTTATGGCTACAGACTGCTCTAATAGTCCAGAAAGTAAGGCTATGGAACTAGCTCATAATATTATTGCGAAAGGTAAGATAATGACGCATGCAAATGACAAAGCTAGGCGTGATGAAAAATATAAAAACTCGTTCCAAGGTTATCGTATAACAGGAGCAAACTTTCAAGTTGCTTTAGATGGTTTTGGGGTAGATGGAACGGTCGAGTATTTTGATGAAACTAAGAATGTGATCACTGACTTTACGATAAGTCATTCATGGCACCTTGGAGGTGCAGCCAGAAATAATGTGGTGTTTAAGCTTGTAATGGTTGAGGGCTCAATAGATGTAAGCACTGACGAGAGACGTTCTCATATAGGTGGGATTCCATTGCATCTAATTAAAAACAGTGGCTCCTCCATTGGAGCATTCAAAGCAAGTGACATCTCACCTTGTTTAGCTGATGCTATAGATAGACAGTTCCAAAAGACGGTATCATCTGGCAGTAACCCAGGAAGTGGCGCTGCGCCAAGTTGGCGTAATATACCTCTCAACTCTATAGGTGGCGGGAGCTTGCAAAGGGAAAAATGTAAACACACATATTACGACTTAAACGGAAATCTATTGTTTTCTTTTGAGGGCCCCTGTCCTTAAAAAATGTGACTAGCAAAGTAGTAAAGTCACTTTTACTGCTTTGCTTTTTCCTACTTTATCTGTTTTTTCAAATTCAACTTATCTATCTACAGTTATTTATATTACAAAATCACATTGGCTTTCTATCAATTTACTTTTTTTGCAACAAAAACGACAAATGTGACCATTTACCCAAGTTTGTAGCGCTTCTATCGGCAGCGGCTTAGCGTAAAAGTAACCCTGTACGTATTGCCCGCCTAAGTCGTTAAGGCTCTTCAATTGCACCTTGTTTTCGACACCTTCATCAATGACTTTAAGGTTTAAACTGTCAGCCATTGAGACAATCGCTTTAACCAATACAGCGGAGTCTTCACTGGCAGTCAGATCTGAAATGAAACTGCGGTCGATTTTGATGGTGTTTATCGGGAAGCGGCGAAGATAGCTAAGCGATGAATAACCTGTACCAAAGTCGTCAATGGCAAGCTGTGCCCCTAAAGTCTTGTAGCCAATTCATCAAGCCTTGATCGTTATCGAGTAAGATACTTTCGGTTATTTCTAAATTTAATAAGTTAGCATTAAATTGCGTATCTTTGAGAATCGTTGTAAGAACTTTGCATGAAACCACAGCGATATTGTTGACTAGAGACATTAACTGGCAGCATACATTGGAATGTAACTCCCCCAAAAAATGAAACAGTTTATAAGTAGAATTTTCCATTAACTTAAATAGGAAAATTTACGATGAGAAAAAGCAAGTTTACCGAAACCCAAATTGTTAGCATGATCAAAGAAGCTG